>DCSM01000168.1:619-27895 GCA_002325605.1 Chloroflexaceae bacterium UBA1466 | reverse complement strand
GCCTTTGGCGGGTCGCGCCCCACGCCCCAGAAGTTTTCCTTAATTTTGAATTACGTCTATTGAATGACCGTTCTTGCTGAACGCAGGGAGGATAGCCGTTTTCGCAACTTCAAAGGATTTATCCATCACGGTGTTGCTAACCACACTTCCTCGCCTTGACAAGACCGCATTTGTAATCTCATCGAGAAGGTACAAGGCCCCTTTATAGCCCACAATCGAGCGGCGATGGTAGCCAAACCGATCCTCAATGGGGAAGCCAACGCGAATAAGGGGGATTTTTTCCGCATCTGCAATGAACTTCCCTTTGGAATGACCGATGATAAGGTCGATTCCATACTTCTTGACCAGCTTGTGCATTTCGTGAAGGTCAGAGCGCGTTAGGATGTTCATATTCAGCCCAAGCTCATCGCAAAGGGCCTTCATATCCTTCCCCCACGCTTCGGATTCGGTAGCGGTAATCGCAACCTTTGGCTCCATTCCCATCTCGGCCACGAAACGGGTCAGACCTTCTACCAGGTCGGGATCGCCGTAAATGCCGACCTTCAAGCCACTATTGAACATGTGCGTATCAACGAAAGCATCCAGGAGGCGAGCGCGTTCCATTTCCAATTCCTCTGAAATGGGGTTGCCCGTCACATCAGAAAGGGTCTCCAGGAACTTATCGGTATTTGCCAGGCCAATCGGCATTGGTAAGACGTAGGCGGGGACGTGGTAACGGGTTTCGTAAGTTCGGGCGGCACGGCCCCCAATGTGCTTCTGAAGGGCAACCGTAGCCATAGAGGAGCCAGATTCCCGAATCTGCGCCATCGTTGTGCCCCCTTTGGGGAAGTGGGGCTTAGGATCGTAGTAACCTCCGTCGAGGGTATCCGCGTAATCGGTCAGGATAATGGACTCTATCGCCATCTCCTTGAGGATATACTTCAGTTCGCGGAGGTCGCCAGGATTGACCCAGCCAGGAATAAGGTTGACCTTCCCATTGTTCTGCCGTACTCGTGAACCCCGCCGTTTTTCGGGGAAAGCCCGCGCCAGTTCGTCGAGGAAGTTATCAAAGCCGGTAATGTGGGTCCCAACGTAGGAAGGAGTATGAACAGAAAGCATCGGGAAGTCTTCAGCATCTGCATAAGTAGTGCGAAACTCATCAATAATCGCTGGAATATCGTCCCCAATGGTCTCAGAAAGACAAGTAGAGCAGACGGTGATCATCGTGGGATGATACCGTTCATAGATGTTTTTGAGAGCCTCAAGAAGGTTCTCACGGCCCCCGTAGACGGTTGTCTTCTCAGTGAGGGAAGTCGTAGCAATTTCAACTGGCTCCCGAAAATGGCGCGTCATTTGATGGCGGGGATAAGTAGCACAGCCCTGGGAGCCGTGATTGATGGTCAAAGCCCCGTGGATTCCATACGTGGCTAACATCGCCCCAATGGGGGCACAAGCGCGGGTGGGGTTAATTGCTACAGATCGTTCTTGTTTCCCTACAGTAGTCATTTTATCTACGCTCCTTATGGGCCTTTGGGCCACGCTAAATAAGCAAGGTTTAAGAGAAGGGTTGCAGATTTAGGCTGCAACCCCAAGAAGGCAACAAGGTAAAAGGATTTAGAAATCTTCTTCCTCAGTACTACTTACACTGACACTGACGGGTACGGGCCGAGCCTGCGCCCGGACTAGCTTCCAGATCGTTGAGTTGATCGCTTTATCTATATCTCTGGCAAAGTTTACCATTCCTGAAAAACCAGCATAAGGGCCAGTATCATAAGTATGCCCGTTGACGAAAGGTACTCCGAGCTTGTGGGAAAGATACCGCTCCTTATTCCCTGAGATAAAGAGATCGGGCTTGAGCGTCTGGAGAATTTCGATGATCTCAGGGGCGTTGGGGTTGTCAATCATAAGCGTACCATCGCTGGCGCGATCAAGGATCTTCTCATAGTCATCTTGATGCCCAAAGGTCGTGGCCGCAGCCACTACTTCCATGCCCAACTCGCGCAATAACTCAATCCAGTGCCAGGCCCGGGGACCACCTTGATAGACAAAAACCCGTTTCCCTTGTAACCGAGGCTTAAAAGCTTCAATTTGCGGCTTGATCTTGGCCAATTCGGTCTCAATGACCCGTTCGGCCTCAGCTTCTAGCCCAAAGAAGGAACCTACCGTCCGCAATGCGTCACTCATCTCCTTCAGGCCCCAGAGCGTAACATTCACGTAAGGTGTGCCATACTTTGTCTGTTGCATATCGGCGATGTAAGTTGCGGAACGTTGGCAATGAACAACGTTCAGCTTGGCCTTGTGCATTACCTTCAGTTCGTCTACTGAGACATTGCCCGTGAACCGTGTGATGATCTTGCAACCCATGGCTTCAAAGAGCGGTTCAAAGGTCTTCTCATCATGCTTGATATTGTAATCGCCAACGATATTGATGGTGTAAGGATGATCTTCAACCAGGTCAGCGGAGCCAACCAGTTCTTTGAAGATCGTCTCGTTCCCAATGTGGTGACCTTCAGATTGACTTACCCCACGGAACCCTTCACATTCAAAGAAAATTACGGGCTTGCCAATCGCTTCCTGCGCCAGTTTAGCTACTTCCCCACCGTCATCGCCAATCAAAGCGGTAGTACAAGTATTGTAGACAAAAACCCCTTTGGCATCAGGAAACTCATTGTTAGCTTCAATAATACAATCTAACAGCTTCTTCTCACCCCCAAAGACGACGTTTGACTCGTCCATATCAGAGACAAAGGTATACTTCATGTGGAAGTCATCATCAGCAAGGTGGGGGCGATAGCCCCAGGAGAAGAAGGCACACCCTATTGGGCCGTGTGTCATCTGAATAACGTCTTTGACGGGCCCGCCCACCACGCCCCGACAACCTGCATACGTGCAACCACGTTCCGTCATATCGCCAGGGGTAGTCGCTGTGTTACTTTCAATAAAGCAGCCCGAACCATCGCTGCGGGCGCATTGCCCCCCGACCTTGATGGCTACGTGAGCCTGCCGCTCAGGGATGGTCTCATTACATTTGAATTGCATGCTTTTGCTCCTAACGCTATTCTTTCGTCGCAAATCTGGTGGATGGTGCGACCTTGCGGGCTGAAAGCCCGCAAGGTCGCACAACTAGAGACACGGTACAGGGCCATTGGGCTTTAGGACAGGCTTATCGGCTAAGAACTTGGGCGAGCAGACCGTCTCGGTCTCTGTGCTAGGGCCACAACCTTCTTCCCCAGGTACGCCCACCGCATCTGCTCGGCAGCGTAAGCAATTGCGAAACTGCGGCAGCACCGCTTCACACGCATCCCGGAGCTGATTGACTTCCGCTTCAGTTGGGGGGGTAAGGTCAGCAAACTTGGCTAAAGGGATCACGGGAATGATGTTCAAGATATAAGCCCCTAGCCCCTTCACGACCTTCGCTAACTCGATAAGGTGCTGATCGTTCACCCCAGGGATCATCACGGAGTTGACCTTGACAAGCATACCTCGCATGGCCGCTTGCCGCAGCCCTTCCAATTGATTGCGATTGAGGATTTGGAAGGCTTCCCGCCCCCGATAGGTCTTCCCTTGATAACTTACCCGGCTGTAGATTTGCTCCCCAATCGCAAGGTCAACGGCGTTAATCGTAATCGTGACCGTCGTAATCCCGGCTTGCTCAATCGCGTCCAGCTTATCGGGGAGCAACAAACCATTCGTGGAGATGCAACGGGTCAGGAAGGGGAATTCCTGCTTGGCTTTGAGGAAGGTCTCAATGGTCGCGGGGTTGTCTAAAGCGTCGCCAGGGCCCGCAACCCCTAAGACGCGGAGCCGAGGTTCCAACCGTAAGGCCTCGCGGATGGTCTGAAGGGCCTCAGTTGGGGAGATTACTTTAGTTGTTACCCCAGGACGGTTCTCATTGGGGCAGGCAAACTTGCGGATGCAATAGTTGCACTGGATATTACAGCGCGGGGCTACGGGTACATGGATGCGCCCAAACTTGTGATGGGCTTCCTCGCTGTAACAAGGGTGTTCGGCGACGGCGGGGCTTGAATTGGTGAAGGTTAGCGAAGCCATATCTTTTTCCTACGTTGCTTGGCAAAGGTCAACGACCAACGGGAAATCTAATCCACCACACCGTACTCGCGCATCAAATCCTCTAATTCATCTTGCGTGATGGGGGTCGGGATGGTGAAATCCTTATTTTCAACAATTTCATTGGCCAAGGTGATATACTCTGCGGCCTGCGGAAGTTCCTTATCGTAGTCGATCACGGTCTGCTTATTGATCTCGGCGCGTTGAACATCCTTACTGCGCGGGACAAAATGAATCAGCTTGGTATTCAGGCGTTTCGCAAACTCGTCTACTAGCTCATACTCATTCTCAACCATCCGCGAGTTGCAGACTAACCCGCCCAGGCGAGCATAACCCCGTTTGGCAAACTTCTGAATTCCTTTAGAAATGTTATTTGCCGCAAAGAGAGCCATATATTCGCCTGAACAAACGATGTAAATCTCTTGCGCGTAGCCTTCGCGGATCGGCATCGCAAAGCCCCCGCAAACCACGTCGCCCAACACATCGTAGAAAACATAGTTAAGGTCTTCGGTATACGCGCCGAGCTTCTCTAGCAACTGAATGGAGGTGATCACCCCGCGCCCGCCGCAGCCGACCCCTGGCTCCGGCCCGCCCGATTCGACGCACTTGGTATGCCCATAACCTTCCGTCACAACGCTCTCTAGTGTGACCTTCTCAGGGCCCACTTCGCGCAGCGTGTCCAACACCGACATCTGGCGTTTGCCCCGGAGTAACAACCGGGTACAATCGGCTTTGGGGTCGCAGCCGACAACCATAATCTTGTTCCCAAGGGAGGCAAGCGCGGCGGCAGTGTTTTGTTGCGTGGTTGACTTGCCAATCCCACCTTTGCCGTAGAATGCTATTTGGCGCATGATGAAATAAACCTCTCTAAGTAAGGGTTGAAGGTAAAGCTAACCTATTCAGGAGAATCTTGGCTAAGAAGGAGATTACGGACTGCGGCAATGCAGAGGGGAAAGCAATGAACGTTGCTTTGCTAAGAGCTATCTGTTTTGTTAGTTACATCATAGCAAAATAAAAGGGGATTGTCTATGGCAAAGATGCTTAAAGGAAACTCAACTGCGCTTGGATAGATTAACTAAGTCGAGAATTTAGGGGCTACAGAAGAGAAGAGCAGACCTTTAGGTCTAAAGGTTGCGTTTGGGGCTACATTTTGTTAGGCAAACTACCAGCGATGCGCTTGCTGCCAAAGTTACCAAAGTAGCGAAAAGTGATATAATTTAGCGAGGCTATTTTTCAATGTTGACCAAATATACGTTTTTCGCAAGCAAAAGAATACGGACAGAGAATTTCGGTTTGCACCAGGTTATCAGAAGAATCCCATTGACTCAGAGGTTATATTTCATCTGTTTGATTTTGTGAGACGACACTTGACTGCTGATTGGGAGGGTGGAATTAAACATGGTCTTGAGCGTGGCTGGTTGTTATAGAATTTGTGGCGTGGCAGAGGTGATTGCTTATCTATTCCCCCTCCCCCCTCGCAACTTCCCACAGCCGCACTGTCGTATCCGCGCTGGCGCTGGCCAGCAACTGCCCATCGGGACTCCAGGCGATGCTGTAGACGGCCCCCGTATGCCCCTTGAGCGTTTCCTGGAGACTCCCGGTGGCGGCTCGCCAAAGCCGTACCGTCTTATCTTCCCCCCCGCTCGCTAACGTTCGCCCATCGGGACTCCAGGCCAAATCCCAAACCCCTTTG
This sequence comes from Chloroflexaceae bacterium UBA1466, assembly GCA_002325605.1. Lineage (GTDB taxonomy): Bacteria > Chloroflexota > Chloroflexia > Chloroflexales > Chloroflexaceae > UBA1466. The sequence continues at coordinate 22,155 of DCSM01000168.1, read as the reverse complement.
GTGTGGCTATCTAAAGTATAGAGCAAACTTCCATCCGCCACCCGCCATAGCCGAATCAGGTTATCGCCACAAGTGGTGGCCACCGTTTGCCCATCGGGGTTCCAGGCGAGGCAACGTTCACTGGTTTTATAGCCCTTCGTGACATGCCAAGGTTGCCCACTTGTCTTATCCCACCATTGCACCCGCCAATTCAAGCCCCCCCCGATCACCGTTTGTCCATCGAGGCTCCAAGTAAGGCTCTGAAGATCCCTTAGCTGACCTTTCAAGGTGCGCGTAGGGCTACCATCGGCGACACACCAGAGGCGGATTTTGTCATCCCAAGTCGCGCTGGCCAAAAGTTGACTATCGGGACTCCAAGCGAGAGCGCTGATTCCCGCAACGTGGCCCTCTAAAACACGGACCCTTGTCCCATCCTCAACTTGCCAGAGTTGGATTTCCCAATCATCGCTCACGCTGGCTAAAAGCTGCTCATCGGGACTCCAAGCCAGCCGCGAAATGCGGGCCGTATGGCCTTTGAGCTGCTGAAATTCGGTGCAAGGTTGCGTTGCCCAAACCCGAATACTTTTATCATCGCCCCCGCTGGCTAACCATTTTCCACTCGGACTCCAGGCTAAACAGATCACCATACTCTGATGACCTGCCAAAATCCCCCGCAAGCTACTTTTGACCACGGGCGATTGACTGGGAGGAGCATTCCTAAGCAGAGCCTTCTTGAAAGCGGCGGCGGTGGGAAAGCGTTGTTTGGGAAGCAGATTGAGCGCTTGCATAACTGCGCCGACCATTGGTGAAGTAAGATGAGGGTTGAGGGTCAGCAAGGGAGGCAAAGGGTCAGTTGAGGCGGGCGCATCCAGAACGCTGGGTGCTTCCCCCTTTTGCTCGGCTTCTTTTGGCTCCCGTTGGGCCAGCGGCAGCCAAATCCGGGGAAGATAAGGGCTTTGCTGGGTGACCAAAGTAACCCTTTCGGTTGAAGGTAAGGGGACTTTCCCACTCAAAAGTTGATAAAGCGTAGCTCCCAAGCTATAGATTTCGCTGGGGGGGCCAGCTTCTAGTGTCCCGTGTTCCAACGCCGCGTAAGGGGAAGGAAGATAATGCGGGTCGCGCAACCCTCCCTGCTTCCCTAGCCCAAAGTCAACCAGCTTCACCAGCCCCCCCAACGAGGTCCGAATGTTAAGCGGTTTGATGTCGCCGTGAAGGAGGGGAATTTGCTGCTGCTGCAAGTAGTGTAAAGCATCGCTGATTTGCACCGCATAATCAAGCAATTGGAATTCTGAGATGGGTTCGGGTTGTTTAGCTTGCAAATCTTGCAAGCTGGGGCCAGGCACAAACTCCATCACCAGATAACCGTCGCTGTCCAGTTCAAAGACTTCATAATAGCAGGGCAAATTATCATGCTGAAGGGTCTGAAGGATCGCAAATTGAGCTTCAAAGAACCGAATTCCGCCCGGCGCAAAAAACTGCTTGAGGGCTACGACCACTGAAGTTCGCCGAATATTTGTAGCCTGATAGACGGCCCCCGTGCCCCCGTGCCCCAACAGGCGCGTGATGCGATAGTGCCGCAAAAGCGTCCCGCTTTCGTGCAGCCGCAGGGCGAAGCGCAAAGTTTGCCCACAGTGTTGACAAAACTGGGCGCAATTTCGATTTTTGGCCCCACAGCCAATTCCGGTGAACATATCGCGGCAAATGAGCATAAATCCTCGATGCGCTTCTTTTTTCACGGCCCATGATGGCTGCTCAAGCAAAAAGGGGGCAAGCGGAAAAGGCTCTGGGCGAGCTTTAGCTCGTCATCTTTTTTGCCGCAGCTCCCGCAGCTCCCGCGAGAGCTTCTAAAAAGTAAGCGTAGGATAGGCTTCCAGCCTGTCAAACCCTACCGTAGGATAGGCTTCCAGCCTGTCAAACCACTTTGCCTATCCTACAGGCTGAATATGATGCCAAACTTCTAAGGGGTAGTGTAGCCCTTTGGGTGGCCCGTCTTGCTCCCAAGCCCACCCCAAGGCCCCCAAGATCCAACTAAGCCAATTCGGGCCACTTTTTTTGGCGGCAGGGCCACTCAAAATGAGGTAGTCGCGGGCCCGCGTTAGCGCGACGTAAAGCAACCTTTCCCGCTCGGCTTGTTCCATCTGTTTTTCCTCAGCTAAAGCCAGAAGATAGGCCAGGGGTTGCTCATCGCGGTTGCGAAACTTGAGACCTAAGCCATAAGTTCGATGCGCCAGCCACTGGCTGAGATTAGGCTTAACATCGCGCCCCAGGTCAGGCAAAACGACAATGGGAAACTCCAACCCTTTGCTGCGATGCACCGTCATTAGGCGCACGCTCCCCTCAGCCTCCAAAGGAGCTTCCCCTTCCCGCGATTCGGTTTTATTCAAGCTGGCTAGGTAGGCGCTATAATTACTCAGACTGCTCCCTTTCTGCCGCGCTACTTCTAAGAGCTTCTCGACATTTACCCGCCGCCGTTCCCCATCAGTCAAGCCGCTAATGGTCGCTAAGTAGCCCGTTTTGCTCAAAGCTTCTCGAAGTAGCTCCCCAACTTTAAGCTTGCCCCGTAAGGTGTACAATTCGTGCAACGTCTCACGGGCAAAAGTAACCTCTTCTTTCTCTTCATTCCCCTGTGAGGTTAAAAGAGCATTCCAAAGGTTTTTGGGATCCTTGAGGTGCAAGTGCAAAATTTGCTCATCGGCCAGCGCAAAAAGAGGGGAACGCAAAACCCCAACCAGGGCCAATTTATCTTGTGGATCATTAAGAACTTGCATAAGGTGAATAAGGTCTTGCACCTCTTTGCGTCCGTAGTAGCCCCTTCCAGCCGTTGTGAGGAAGGGAATTCCTTGCTCCCGCAAAGCTTGCTCATAATACTCAAAGACCGTCGAAGCTTGAAAAAGCAAAGCGATGTCGGCGAAGGTCGGGATGCGCCAAGTCTCTTCTTGCTTATCAAAAATCAGCTTTCCTGCTCTTCCTGCCGTAAGAAATTGCAAGCGTTCAGCTAAAATTTTAGCTTCGGCTTTCCGACCTTCAATAGCATTCACAGGTGGTGCAAGCGTTTCATCCCGCGCAAGAATATGAAGTTCAATAGAGTGAGGATGGGAAGGGGTCTCCCGATGCTGCTGCAAGGGTTCAAAAGGTACTTCATAGGGCTGCAAGGCCCGTGGGCGAGCGAAGAGAGCTTCAGTAACTTGGTTTAGCCAATTTAAGAGGGGCGGATGAGTCCGAAATGAGGTTTGAAGGGGTACAATTTGGCCCCCCTTTTGCACAATCTCCTGCGCCACAGCCTGAAATACTCTGACATCCGCGCCCCGAAACCGATAAATAGATTGTTTCCCATCGCCAACGATGAAAAGCTGAGGAACTTTTGGGCCACCTTTGGTTAAATTGGTTAAAGCTGTAAGAATCGCTCGCTGCTCATCATCTGTATCTTGAAATTCGTCAACTAAAATAGCTTGCAATTCTGCTTGCCAACGGTTGCGAACCGTGGGGTCTTGCTCTAAGAGTTCACGAGTCCGAACAATCAGATCATCAAAGTCAAGCTGATTTTCCTGCTCCTTATCGCGCTTATACCGCTTCCCAACCGCTCGATAAAGCTCGCAAAGGTCAAGCACAGCTTGGGCGGTTCGTTCCTCCAAGGCTTCGGCGGGAACTAGCTCCAGAAGGGGCGCATAAAGCGCATAAGTTTCCCGCAAAGTACGCAAGGTCTTCTTTGCTTCTTCCAAAGTTCCCTCGCCCCGCCAATTCTTCTTACTTCCCCCTCGTAAGTCGATCTTAAAGGGAAAAAGAAGGTTAGGTTGCTCCTTCTTGGATTCTTCCATTAGCCACTTAGCAAGCCCTAAAACTTGCTTTCCTAACAAATCAGCTTGGGAAGCGAAAGCTGCTAGTTGCAGAAGGGTCATTTGCGCCGTTTGCCAATTCGGGTCGGTCAGAAGGTCACGGCCTACTTCAGCTTGCACTACGCTCAGTTGGGTCCGCCAATAAGCGACTAAAGCCGCAGGTGTGGGCGGCATCGCAGCTAAAGCAGCCTTTACTTCTGGGCCCCCTTGCACCATTTCAGCAAGAAGCGCGCTCAATTCTTCAGGCCCAAACTCTTCGAGCAAAACTGATTTTTTCTGCTCTAAGGTTGCATATTCTGTATTTAGCGTCGCTTCAATACTTTCAATAAGGAGCAGTTTCGTTTCAGCCTCGTCTAAAAGGGAAAAGGCTGGATCAAGCCCCGTCTCGGCGGGATGATCGCGCAGCAAAGTTGCACAAAAACTGTGGAAGGTTCCAATTCGCGCTGCTTCAACCGCTGCCTGTCGTTCTTCCCAAAGGGGCCTTTCAGTAAGAGGGGCCAAACGAGTCCGCTCCGCGACGGTCAAACGGACTCGTTCCCGCATCTCCCTGGCCGCTTTTTCGGTAAAGGTCAGCGCTAAAAGGGAAGCAGCTTCATGACCCTCGGTCAAAAGCCGCAGATAGCGTTCAACCAAGACCCTGGTCTTCCCACTTCCCGCGCCAGCGGTTACGACAAGGTCGGTGGGAAGCTCAATCGCTGTTCGTTGGGCTGAAGTAAAATCCATTTATTCAAATCTTCTGATGTAGTCAATTAGGCCAGGAATTCCAAACTGCTCCTCTAAGGTCAGCACTTGGGCCAACAAGGGACGATACGGGTGAGGAGCGGTCAACATAAGTTGGGCTGCTTTGGTGGCCCCAAGCCAGATAAGGTGGCGGTAAGCAACCCATTCGGCAAACCCTTCCCGTAAAGCTTGGTCAGTCAAAAGGGGACAATGTTCCCCTTGCCAAGCATGAGCAAATTCGTGGGCGACGGTGGTGCGGAAGAGAAGCCGAGGCAAACCATACAACATGTAAATGACCCGGAGCCGACCTTGGCGATGATAGAGACCCAAAGTGCGCTCCTTGGTCTGCTGAGGGTTGGTATCCTGCGAGCGAAGAGCTTGCAGCGCTGGGGCATCAACCAGCCGAAACTCAACCCCTACGTTGAGGGAAAAACCAAGCTGGGCCCTAATTCCCGCTGCCGTTTCAGCAAAGAGCGTCTGGGCTAAAGCAAAATCGTAAATGGCTGTCCTATGGCAACCCCCACACTGCCGCCGCCCATCGTGAAGTTGCCAATGGTGAGCATGAAGGGATGCACCACAACAATCACAGTGAGGAACACTACTTGGGGGGCAATAGTGTTCCTCGCAATTAAGCAAGGTGGAGGGAATGGTCGGCATAAGATAATCAACGCGCTGCACAGTGCTTCAAACTTCGCTAAGATTCAAGGGATAAATCACGTTTGGCTAAAACGATACCATCAGCATCAGCATAGAGAAAGGCTCCTGGCGTAAAGGTCGCGCTCGCAAACCTCACAGGGATATCCCGTCGGCCCGCTCCCCCCTTCTCACTTTTGAGGGGATGGGTATTCAAAGCTTTTACCCCAATGGAAATTTTGGCAATCTCCCACGCATCGCGGATGCACCCGTAAACCACAATCCCCCTCCAGCCATTCTGCTGTGCTAAAGCAGCGAGGCGATCCCCCACCAAAGCACACCGTAACGACCCTCCCCCATCAATCACCAAGACCCGTCCTGTGCCTGGCTCCTCCAGGATCTGGCGGACTAAGGTATTATCTTCAAAAACCTTGAGCGTCGTGATCTGCCCCCAAAAAGCCCCTTTGCCGCCATAGTTGATAAAGATGGATTCCACAATCCTGACTTCATTCGCATACTTATCGCAAATATCTGCGGTGTTCATGAGAAGTTCTTTCTACTTTCAATGAAGGAGACAACTTCTCTCCTTACCCTTCACGGCCCTTCATTTTATCAAATGTTTCCTGTGCCGCAAATCAATAATGCGGCGGAAGCGTTCGACCAATTCTTGGGCAACCTCATCCGCAACCTTGATCCAATGACTTTGGCCGTATCTGCGGCTACTGGTGGGCAATTCCCAAAAAACTTGCGCGGCTTCCCCTCGTTCCATGTTGGGATTATAGATCAAAAGGTGGGTGGTCGTGATAATGCGAAACATATTTTGGGGCAACCGGACCACCCGCAGTTGTTGCGGGGAGGCTTCAAAAAACCGATAGAGGCGCGGCAAAAGGGGTTCTACATCTTCGGCTTCGGGAATGATGTAGGTATAGCGAATGCCCCTTTGGATATTCTTTCTTAAAGCTAGGCTGCGAACTTCACTCACCAGATCGGGGGCGAAGACCCAAATACTGCGACACTGCATCGTCGTTTCAATGGTTTCTAGCTCCTGCGAAGTATAAAGCCAATCATGTTTTGGTGCTGTATTGAGCTTTTCTAGTTTTTCTAAGATTTTCTGCAATTCAGCTTGATGATTAGCATAGCCCAATAACCAGAGGGCCCGCAAGCTCGCAACGAATTTAGCAAGTTTAGGCTGTTGAACTTGCTGTTCAAACGTCCAGACAACAAAGAGAATGAAGCCAAAAAAGCTAATGCCCCCGATAGCTTCACTAAAATTCAGTAGACGAAGGGCCTTGCCAACCATTGTGCCAGTAAACAAAACAAAGAGGGAGACTCCAACCCCGAACGCCAAATCACTCATCTTACGTTTTTTCACAATATACCTACTAAATTCTGCCCGTTGCATTCGCATAGATTAGGTCATAGATTTTACAAGTCGTTTGTGGTACGCTATAAACGTAAGAGTAACCCTAATTTATTGCTACAATGCAACAGGTAGGTTTAGCTACATTAGCTCTTGAATTGCTGTTCTAATGACTTTAGCCGTAAGGGTATGATGCTTAGGGGGAATAGTACGCAAAGGATAGGTACGGTTGCTCAAAATAACCACCAGCAGCCGCAAGGGGGGCAGAAGCGCCACCACAGGCCCCGTGAAACCCGTATGCCCATAAGTAGTTGAAGGTAAACCTTGCATCGCAGCAGGATGCTCCAGCATCCAGCCCAACCCACAGTGGGGGGAAGTAGCGCCCCGTGGTAGGTGAGCGGTTTGGTTCTGGGTGGCAAGGGCTACCGTTTCCTCGTGGAGCAAGCTTACCTTTTGGGCGGTGGCATAGCCCCCGTCAAGCCACAGCTGCCCAAAGGACCAAAGATCGGGAGCCACGCTAAATAACCCCGCGTGGCCAGCTACTCCACCTAAAGCATGCGTACTTTCATCATGCACCGTCCCTTGAACCAACCTTTCCCGCCAAGTGTGATCCCATTCGGTGGGCGCAATGGAAGACCATAAAGCTTCTGGCGGACAGAAGAAGGTCTGTTGCAACTGGAGCGGTTGGCAAACCAGTTCTTTGAGCGCCCGGTCTAAAGGTTGTTGCATTATTGCGGCCACGATTTCCCCAAGCAGCAAGCTATTGCAATTACTATACTCTACGGATTCACCCGCATCGGGAGGTGCTTTTGCGGCCCAGACCGTGGCCTTAATCTCCGCCGCGCTCTGCTGGCATAAGGTCGAAAGACGAACCTTCAAGCCAGAAGTATGGGTCAGAAGCTGGCGGACCGTAAGCGAAGAAGCTTGAAAGTTTGCCAAGTAAGAGGCGACGGGAGCATCTAGGGTAAGTAATTTTGCGTCAAAGAGGCGCAAAGCAGCAGTGGCCGTGAAAATTTTAGTGAGCGAAGCAAGATCGTAGATCGTCTCAAGGGTCACGGGTTGTGAACCAAGGTCAGTATACATCGTACTTCCGTAGGCCGCAAAGTGTTGAATTTTGCCATCCTGGGCAACTAAAACCACGGCTCCAGGCAAAATACGTTGGGCAATTGCTTCTTGGAAGAGAAGATCAAGTGCGGGAATCATCAGTTTCTTTCTGCCAAAAACGGGAGCTAAAACCTGTGCGGCGTTCAGCAATCTCTAAAACCCAGCAAAGAAGGGCCACTAAAAGGAACCAAAGGGCTAACGGCCAAGTGGTAGAAGGTGTTTGCTCACGGGTTGGGGTAGCCAAAGGAGGTATTTCCTCGGCCCCCAAGACCTTTCCTCCTGTCAAAGAAGCTATCTGTTGCAACAGATCCCTGCCTTTGGGGAGGTTTGATGGGGGCGTGTATTCGGCGGGAACCGCTTTGACGTAGCCTACTTCAGTGCGTTGCAATTGCCCTTTGCGTTCTAAAGCTACTAAGAAGGTATAAGCTCCCTCATTTGGAAGTAAAAGGTCTTGAGCATAGCGCCCAGGCGCAATTTGCCACAAACTTGTATCATATTGCTTGCTATCAGGGAGCGTAACTCGCGCTTGAGCATCGGCCAAATCTAAAGGTTGACCACCGGGTTGAGTAGCTTCAGCAATTAGCTTCACGCCGCCAGGCTGGGGGCGAAATTGAACTTGCAAGGGGCCACTATCTGGCTCAGGTAAAGTATAGCGTACAACTTGGGCCCAAAAGCGCCCATAATCTTCCCACAACGGCCACCTCTTGGCCCACGGTTCAGTGAGGGAAGGAGTCCAAGCTACCGCTCGCCCTAAGCCATATTGCCAAGTTGCCAAGACGGGGTCTTTTTCAGGTGAACGGAGGACCAGATCGGCTCCCTCCTTCAAGGTCGTGGCCACGTAACCTTCCACTTGCGGAAGTTTGGCGGGAGCAAAATCCCGGAGAAGGGGATGCGGTAACGCTAAATCAGCCTGGAACGTAGTTTCAACACTTGGATCAGCCCGTGCGATCTCACTTTCTTGCAAGGTTAGTTTTGGAATATCCTCTGGCTTACTGGTGAAGTAATAACGCCCATTGCCCCATTTAGCCAGCTTGTCTAAGAGTTCGGTATCCGAATCTTGCCCAATCGCAATGGTTGAAAGGGTGATTTTTTGGGCCCTGGCTGCTTCAATCAGGCGCTGATAAGCATCTTGATCATTGGTGAAGGAACGCCCATCAGTAAGCAATACGGCATGGCGTACCGTTACTTTCTGATTGACAAGTTGGGCAAGGCCAACATTCAAAGCTCCATAGATGTCTGTCCCGCCGCCAGGCGTAAGGATTGCAATCGAATCTTGAACCTGCTTGAGCGCGGCTCCTTGCCCAACGTTCTGGAAGTTTACAATCCATTCCTGTTTGGTATCAAAGGCCAAAACCCCGATCCGGTCTTCGCGGCGCAAAGCTTCAGTAGAAAGGATCGCTGCTTCCTTCGCCATATCGAGTTTGGAAACCCCAATCGCTAAGGTCATACTTGCAGAGCGATCCATCAGGAGCAAAAGGGCTATAGCAGGCCGTTTTCCCCGCGAAGGAGCATCCATTTTGACAGGTAAAACCTGCTCTAACGGTGTATTTTTGTACATCCCTAAACCAAAGGAATTGATCCCCCCCGTGACCACTAAGCCACGACCTTCACTGCGGACAAATTCCTGGATGCTAGTCATTTGGTCAAGGGAGAAGCTGCGAGCGGGAACGTCAATTAAAACCATCCCTTCGTAACGACGGAGGTCAGAAAGCCGTGAAGGGAGAGCTTCGGGGGTGATGATGGTCCCGTTAATGCCTTCTTTTTGCAAAGCTTCTTGCAACAGTTTGCCATTTCCCTCTCTGCCCTCTACAAGAAGGAGATTTGGGGTTGGCCCGACCAACACGGTTGCGGCGGCCCGATTATTGCGGGGGAAGGTATCTGGGTCAGCCTTGATTTCAGCACGGAGGCGTGTTACCCCCGTAGCTTCAGCACGGTGAGGAAAACTAAAGCGATTATTTCCAGGCTTGAGCTTGACTTCTTCTTCAGCCAAAAGTTTTTCCGCAGTTGTCAAAGCAGAAGGTTGCTCCCAGAGTCGCAAGGTCGCAGGAGCTTCGGCAGGAAAAGGGCCACTTGCTTCAACATTTATCTGAATGGTATACTCTTCCCCAACATGCAAAGTGAGAGGAACTTCCAAACCAGAAATCCTAACCTCTGTAGTTTGAACGGAGGAAAAAGGCTGAACATCTACGGTCAGGCCAGAAGCAGCCACTTGTTGGGCCGCCAGTAACGCATCGCCCGCCGTTTGTAAACCATCTGAAAGGAGCAGAACCCGGCCCCCCGTCGGCAGCAGATGTTGGGCCGTATGCAAAGCTGCGGCTAAGTTAGTAGCTGAGGAATCCAATGATCCAGTTTGCGGAGCCACAGCTTCAGCCCCAAACCATAAAACTTTAATGGGTTGCGTGCGATTACTTGCCGCTAAGGTAGTTACAATCTGGTCAGCTTGCGCTCTAAGGGTTGCTTGGCCCGAAGCAGTTAAGCTCTCAGATTGGTCAACTAAGATGATCAAAGGTTGGGCTAAAGGAGCTTCAGTGCCAAAGGTTGGATTGGCTAAAGCAAGCACCAAGAAGGTGAGGGTAAAAAGCCTTAGCCCTAAAGCAAGGGGCGAAATCCGCATCTTTCGCCAAAGCCAAAGGGCCCCATAAGCAGGGAGAAGGTTCAACAAAGCTAGAAGATAAGGGTATTGAAAGGTCATCGGCTTTTCTTTTTCAGGAAGTAGATTTTAGCTAAGCTAGCTTTCAACTTGGCTTGGTCGCTTGCGTTGCCCCAGCGCAACGTAAACCCACTCAAAGGTCAAAAACCCCAGCGCCGCAAAAGCTAAAAGGGGCCAAAGGTGTTGCTGGGCATGGAGCGAGGGGTTAGAACTTGCATCAGGTGGTAGTTGAGCAGTTGGGCTACCTTTAGCTGGGGGCGGATTAAGGACTACTTCCATTGGGCGAGGCTGCAAATTAGACTCAAGCGCGGCCCCGACGTTCACCGCAATTTGTCCTTGGAAAAGAACCTCTTTGCCCTTCATTTCAGCCAAGGTGTAGATTCCTGGCTCTGGGAGACCTTCAATGGCTAAACTTGTCCAGATGGCTTGGGCCGACTCGGTTGCAAGGGAAGTGGTTTGGGCAGAAGGGGAAAGAATTTGGACGCTTTCAGTGTGGGGACTAGGCCGAAAGGTGAAAGCTTCACCCGCCAAAAGTGAACTTGGAAGGTTTGAAGGGGTAAGATCGTGAACCGTTCGCGCCACAAGTAAGGGAAAGGCCAATTTAGTTGTTAGGTTCCCTTGCGTGAGATTAAAATCCCAAAGAGCGATCTCACTTTGCCCAAGTTTGCGGCGTAAGATGCGCGGGAGAACCTTACCTTGTGGGGTAAAGCTGGCAAGATTCAACCCTTCAAAGAGGTTCCCTGCGCTAGAGATGACATTTGTCCAGGAGAGAAGGGTCGTGCTAGTGAAGATACTTTGCGGCGGAGCCAGCACTAACACGCCACCAACGGGCCACTTGGCAGGGGCTTGATTCAGCCCATCAAAGATCGTCAGATCGGTAGGTAGGTTTGCATCGTAGGCGGCAGGCTGGACAACCGTCAATTTGAGGTCAGGGATAGCATTCAGGGCCCGTTTGATCAGCGGTTCTGAAGCTTCAGAAACTAAGATCGTTTTGAGGGGCCGCGAGGGCGTAAGACTCAAGTAGGCCAGATTATCGGCGGGAAGCGCGTCCTCCTGCCCCAAATCGGCGCGGAGCGAAGTGAAATTAGAGGGCAAGGTCCAGGTAAAATCGGTTTCCCCTTGAGGTTGCACGTCGACCATTTGGGTATCAAGGAGGTTATCATCGGCATAAAGCCGCAAGCCCGTACTGAGGGAAGAATCACTGTAATTAACCACCCGTGCATAGACCGTGTAGCCCGCAGCCCGATTTTTTTGGTTGCGGGGCTGCGCTGCAAAAGCCACAAGCGCGTGGTTCTCAAGCTTGTTTCCCACCCGTTGCCATTCAACCTTATCTTCGGCCCTAACCAATTGAAAGAGCGAAGAAGGTTGGTCAAGGTCGCTGAGAACAACAATTTGCTTCCCTTGCGCGAAGCTTTGGAGCGCAACTTGCGCTAAAGTAAGGGCCCCTGCGATGTCGGTTCCAATCCCTTCAGCCTGGAGCTTGTCCAAGGCCCCAAAGAATTGCCCCCTATTCGTGGCGTTGCCACTGGTAAGGAGGTGCGGTTGGGGGCCAGCGGTGATAAGGGCAAAGGTACTTTGCGGCCCCAACCCATTTGCCAGTTCCTGGGCCTTCCTGCGGGCTTGCTCAAGCCGCGTCGAGTCTCCATCTTGGGCCTTCATGCTGGTCGAAGTATCAATAATAAGCGCCAGGTGCTGCTCTTGGCCTAGCAATTGGCCCAACCATTGGGGTTGACTAAGAGCCAGCCCCAGCAGCGTGGCTACCCCAAGGTGTAAGAAGAGCAGAAAGGTAAGAGGCAACCACTGTTTGCGCTGGCCTTCGGGAATCTGGGGCAGCAATTGCCACAGAAAAAGGGAAGGCACAGTTATTCGCCGCAGCTTTTCGCGCCGCAAGTGAAGGTAGACAATGAGAGGTAAGGTTAGAAGGCCCAGCAGCCCCCAGGGAAAGAGAAAGGTCATGCGTTACAGCTATTTCGGTTATTCAAAAGCTTTGCCTAAGCCAAGAAGCCAAAAAGCTTCTTAGAATGGGGCTATTATAACACGAGTTAGCTGCGCTCCAAAGGGTAAAACCCTTTGGAGCGCATTTTTCCCATATTTCCTTCCGCCGCCCGCAGTTGGCAGCCAAACCGTCGCGGCAAAAAGGGCAAATAAAGCTGTTTTGGGGGCACGGGCATCCCAGGCGCGTTCCGCGTTAGCCACTCCTCTAGCGTGCGCCCTACCGCTTCCAGGCTGGCAACACTGATTTTATCAATTGTATCACTCGTTGTGTGCCAAGCAGGATAATCAAAATCTATAATATCTACCGCAGGAATGCCTTTTTGGGCAAATGGAATATGATCATCAATCATTGAATGGCGATATTGAGGCACAAATGACTTATATCCTAAGTCAGCAGCGACTTTCCAAAGCCCTTCTAGCATTGCTGTATGCGAATTGCGCTCATAATAAAGCTGCTGATCAGCATCGCCAATCATGTCTAGCAAAATCATCCCCTGCGGCATCTCTGTTAGATTGTTGGCCATGTAGGTTGAGCCTTGAATCCAATCCCAACCATCGAGATCACCATTATCTTCTGCGTCGAAAGCTGCAAGCCAAATTGTCCGCTTCAGCGTTTCGGGCTTGAGAACGCGGGCCAATTCTAACAAAATCGCTATGCCGCTCGCGCCATCGTTGGCCGCAGGGACAGGTAAAGTGCGTTTGTAGGGGTCAGGGTCTTGATCAGCCCGTTTTCGGCTATCGTAATGCGCTCCAATGATCAAAATTGGGCCCGTACCGCGTTTGCCAAGCAGATTCCGACACTGAATATTCTGATAAGGAAAGGTTTGTTCCACCGCTTGCCAGCCAGCCGCTTTGAATTGTGCCAAAATGTAATCCCCCGTTTTGCGCCAGCCGTCGGTTCCCGTATCACGGGGAATATATTTCATCTGCTCTACCGCGTGTTGCATTGCCTTTTCGCCACTGAAATGCACGATTTCAGGGGTCGGCGTTACACCAGAAACAGGTTTTGTGGCACAGCTACAGAGAAAAACAGTCATTGCTTGCAAAAACTGACGACGATTCAACAGTTGCTGATAGATTGAACGCATGGCTTGAATGCCTTTCTACATTGCAAAAACAGAAACCTAACTTGAACCTTGGGCTTTTTCCCAAAAAGCCTTGACTTTTGCGGCCAAAAGCCGATTTTCAGGCTGCGCTAATTCAGGGTCAGCAGCCAGAATCTGCTCTGCTTCTTGGCGGGCAAAGGTTAGAAATTTCAAATCGGCCAGATTGGCCACCTTCAGGTCGGGCGTACCACTTTGGCGCGTGCCAAAAAACTCGCCTGGCCCTCGCATCTCTAAGTCTAATTGCGCTAATTCAAACCCATCCTGCGAGGTCTCCATAGCTTTTAAGCGGGGCTAAAGCTTTCTGAAAGGGGAAGCTGGATAAACTTCCCCCTTCTAGTATGAAACCCAGCTATTTTCCCTCGGAGACAACCGCGTTAGCTTTTGGGCCACGGCTCCGAGCGCAAATTCTCCTCCTTTTTAGCTGTGGTGAAAGGGTTTCATTCAAAAAGCGCGTCAGACCTGAAGCAGTCGCGTTGTCTTCGCATCCCAACCGTTGTTCGTACCTTATAAGTCCCTTGTGTCCCTATTTTTCACGCCGTTCAAGTACCTCAATTTTATTTTGAGTGATACTTTCTTCAATGTTATTCAACGTCGTGCGCGTTATGCCCTCAGAAGAATTGGCCTCAGCAACGATGCTCACTTCTAACTCAGCATCTTTTGTGAGAGGTCGCAAGATCCCCATGGCAAATTCAGCTATGTTGCTCGCTGACACGCGCAACCGCAAAGTCAAGTGCTTAACCTGATCGCCGTGGGGCAACGTGGGTTCTGGGCGCGGGGGACGGGGAGCAGCGATAGTGATGTCGTCGCTTGGTGAGCCTCCCTGTCCTCCAAAAGTTATCCGATCTTGATCTGTTACTTGGCCCGCATTCCCTTTATTCCCCATAGTCTCTTCTTGGGACTGGGACTGCAAATCTACCTTGGGTTTTAGCTCTGCTTCGGCTACTTCAGCCCGTATAAGTTTTGTCTCTTCCTGAAAGTTGGGAAGATCTTGGGCTTTCGTTTTGAAGAAGAGTTTTGGGCCCACCCGCAGGCCAAACAAACCCTTACTTAGACCCTTTAGCACAGCTTGCCACAAAACATCGCGCCCTTCGAGGATAGGATGTTCAGGTAACGTGAGAAACAAACTATAGACATCATCGAAGGAGACCTCGTCATTTTGGCCAAACAGATTGAGAAGCAATTTGGGGTCCAATTTGGAGGCCAGGATGTCCTCCTCTTTGAGGTAGTCTAACACGCGGCTCTCCAAAGTAGTTTTGATCCCTTTGGACAACATACCCAGATCATTCCAATCGCACTTACTACTATTGGCCCCAGCGCGGGCTAGATGACAATAGGCTTTAAGCAATAGTTCATCTAATTTCCCTATTTCCTCCCTCTCATCCTGCCTGATTTTGCGGGTAACTTCTTTTGACCACCCCTCCATAAGGTTGGAATTTATTACGGTTCGTAAAGCGAGAAGTCGCTTACATTTATTCTTGGCAAATTGCACCTCGGCATCTGGGGCCAGGATAAGCAAGGTGTTGCGATAAACCCGCCCTGCGTTGCGATGTTTATTCAACAAATTTTCCGCAAATTCCGTCGTGTCGGGAAGCTCAAAAGCGTAATCTCCACTCAAAAGGGCTATTTGGAACGTGCCTTTATCCTCAATAGCACCTTGCTCACTAGGGAAGTAGAATTTTAACTTCTTGCTTCCTGCCAAACGCTTGAGTCGCGCTTCGATCTCCGTCTTAACATCTTCCTCCTTAACATCAGCCTCGCGGTCCGAAATGACCCGCACGATATTAGGCGCATTTTTGAAGAAGTAGAGGTCTTGATCCTTGTGAAGATACCAAAGTTTATCTTCTAGCTGGCTCAGAACTTTCCTTACTATGGGAGGAGGCAATTCATCGCGTAAAAGGGCCAAGCACAATTCAGCACTATTCAACCCTTTGCGCTCCCCCCCACCGAAGGAGCCAAAGAAGATCGCCGTCGCTAACGAAGAAGCTATACAATAGGGCTTATACTCTGAACCCAAATCGTCATCAATGCGCTGGACCTTATCGTTAACGATGTCGGTGTCGATAATCGCATTGTACTCAGAGCCTGCATGTTCAATCAGTTTTTCCCTAATCTGAAAATTAGCTAGGTTGAGGTGGGCAATCTGAATCAAGGGGGCCTTATGCTCCCTTTGATAAAGGTCGGCAACGACTCGAGCCAAAATTTGCAAAACCCCCCGCGTGCGCTGAAAGTCATAGAAGCTACCCCACCGTTCGCGGAGCAGTTCAATCAGTTGAGGATGAAAAGGGTAGGCCTTCTGCATCCGCTCAAGGTATTCTGTTTCAATCGTTTCATCGGGCAGATCATCGCTCACTTTGCGGTACAACTCCCAGTAATCCTCAGCGGTCTGCTTTAGTTCCCGCTCGGCGGCGTTGTCCAAAGGTTCAAAGAGGCGGCGGCGGATAACTTCAAAGACCTCTAGTCCTTTCACGGGTACGTAGGTAGCTTTGACCCGCGCCAGAACTTGATTTATTCCTCTTATAGTCTGGATTCCTTTATCCCCATATTGAGGATTTTCGGGCACGCAGTAGACCAGCACGCAATGAGGCAGTTCATTGACCGTTTCGGTCAACTCCTGGAAGAAGGCTATCAATTGGTCGCCGAACCGTTCGGCTTTGATGGCATAGAGCAGAATCTCATCCATTAAAATCAGCGTTGGTTCAGTGCCAAGCACTTCACGGAGCAACTTTTTACCTGTAGCAATCCTTTTGGTATCTTGGTCTTTGACCAGGTCGTAACGCCCCAATTGTTCGGCAATTTGGCCCCAGGGAGTCTTCCCTTTCAAGGCATCTTCTTCTTGCCCCACAAAGGTAACGACTCGTGCTTGGGGGATCACTTTAGCCTGGCTCTGTTGCAAAATGGGCGCAAGGAAATCGTTGGGTAGCTTGCTCTCTTTGTTAAAGAGGTGATAAAGTGCAACTAAGGTATGGGTCTTCCCACCCCCAAAGGGGGTAAGAAGTTGAATAACGGCCTTACCCTCATCAGTCCGTGTTTCCTCTAACTTCCTCACTACCGCCGACAGTAAATCTATCAGCCCCTTTGTGAGAAAGGTCCGTTCCGCAAAAGTCTGGGCGTTCTGATATTCATCGGCTCCCCGCCCAGCAATAACACTCGAAAAATCCACCATGAAGGAACTTTCGTCAAAGGTTCCTTCTCGAATATCCCGATGAGGTCTTGCGACTTCACGCCACGGTTTCATACTTTGTTCCCTTTCATCAAACAAACCAGATCTAAGCCTTCAGGTTTTCTAAGAGCATCTGGAGTAAGCGTTTTTCTTCATTCCCTGGGGGCAGAATTTTGTCTAAAGTTTGCACTATGAGGCGCAGAAGCTCACGCTGCCCTTTTTGCTCTCTCAAAAACGCGGTCAAAGTTTCGTGCTTATTTGCTTTCAACAAGATGCAAGCTTGATGGACAAGGTCAATCAAGGTGGGGGAATCGATCTTGCTGAAGTTAATATTGGCCCGCTCTTTGGGCCCCAACAATTGTACCTTACCTCCCTTGTGCTTCACAATCCCATTTGTTCGCTTTAGGTCATCGAACTCTACGCCCAAGCTCCATGCCAGCTTATTTGCTTCCCCAAACAAGATTGCCCCTTGCTTATAATTCCTGCGTGCCAATAAGTAGAAGATAGTCTGTTTATCTACATATTTTAGGGTTGTTCCTCCTTCTAAAAATTCCTCCAGAGCAACCTCGGCGACTAATTGTTGCACAACTCCAAGCCATTCAGCTATCGAAACTACTTCTCCCGAAACCTTTTTAACCTGGGCGTAGATCCCAAAGACTTCAATGGCAGGGCCTATCGCGCTCAGAAGTAAATCTGCTTCCCGAAGCTCTTGTCCTTCTAAGCTAATTAAGGTGTCCCGTATTCGATTACGCAAGTTGTCTTGCACAACTTTATAGTCGCCATCCTCGGCGGTTTCTTTCCGCTTACGGCAGACCAAGTATACTACGGTATCTAGCGGCCAAGAAGCGGTGGGATACAACCCCACCTCAAGTAAAATAGTGATAAGGGTTTCCCAAGCCTCGGTAGTTTTATAGTTAAAGACCACAAGCGCCAAACCTTCAGGTTTGAGAACCCGATAGATCTCCCTAAAGGCTACCTTGAGGTTAGTTTCAAAAAAGGTTTTCGCGGCCTCTTTTTCTCCCCCATGCTGTTTGGCATCTTGCAAAATTTCCCATTTCTTAGGGGTAAGGGGCGTGCTGAAAAGTTCAGAGTGAAGGTCGCGGAGGATGCGCCTGAGCCAGACGTAAAAGAAGTCTGAGATTTTGTTATAGAATACCGTATCGTAATAGGGGGGGTCAGCAAAGATTGCGTCAAAGTAGTCTGGAAGGTAAGGCAAAGCCGTTGCCGAACCTTGTACGACCTTCCCTGGAGTGGTCGAGGGAATTTGGGAACAATGATCAAGCACTTTGATTACCCCGTTTAGTGCTGATTGATAATCCCCAATTATCCCACTAAGCGGGTTTACCTCACAGTAATTCCAGGACATTTGTAAAATTGGAAAACCAAGGGTAGCGCCTAAAGTTTCTCCCTCTTTCTTCCAAATACACAGCATGGTGTCGTAATCGGCTAGACGATCAAGGGTCAGGGCTAAATAGGTGGTTACAGCTTTGGTAAGCTCTGAATCGTTCCTTTCTTGTTGGATAAGTCCTTGTGCTTCCTTCACCTTGGCTGCAAAGGTAATGAGGGCCAGCTTTTGGCGGGCACTAAATAGATCACCCCAAGTAGTCATACCACAGTTGTAAGTGAAAGAATCACCATCGGGCATTGGCTCACCAGGGACGGGGTCAATGCCCCAGGGGTCAGCATCCTGGAGTTGCTGCCGTTTGAGTGCCAGGGCAGCTTCGGCTTTTTGAAAGGTCGCTAAATCGCTAGGAGTAGCAAGGCGATAGATTTTTTTCTTACCTTTCATCTGTGACAAAACAACGACAAGCAAGCGTTGGTTAGCTTTGCCCGCCTGAAAGAGACGACGAGTGGTTTTTGCACCTATGGAATTGTGACAAAGGGGGCAGGTAACTCTAGTTCCATTGGTAGTTCCTTGGTCGGGATCAAAGTCAATGTTACTCCCTTTCACTACTTCCACTATTTCAAGGGTGATCTCTTTAGCTACGGGGTCGGGGCATAAGCGCAAAGCAAACTTCCTGGTCGATTTGTTGACTAACCAAAGTTGGCGCAAGAGGGGAATCTGAACTTCACAGGTTGGGTTGCTACAGGGAACGGTACGGGCCCAAAGGTAGGCAATGGGAGTTGCACCATCGGGATCTGGGGGATAGAATGAGGCAAGTTCCTGGCGGGCTTCGGCTAAGACCCATTCTCCCCACTTCTTAACCGCTTCTAGCAAGAGGTTGGTTTTGGGCCCCGTTCGCTGCGAAGTTGTTGTCCTAAAACACTGGGGATATTCTAAAGCGGCCTTATTGATTAGAACTGCGATGGGATTGTAATCTAGGGCGTGAACCTCACAGCCGAGGCGTAGGGCTTCCAAAGGAATTGTACCCCCGCCTGCAAAGGGGTCAAGGAAACGGGGGGGTTGGCCCGCGAAGGCTATGCTGATCTTCTGCCTTACTTCGGTGAGCATTCCTTGGTCGAGGGAGTATTTCTTCTGCGTGATTTGTTTGACTAAATATAACAAATTAGCTTTATCACGACCTATGGGAAGCAGCATGGCAAGTATAGCCGCCCGTGAGGCCGCCGATGGGTGACGGGCCCACCAGACATGTAGCGACGAAAGCACAGGTATCTCGCTTGCTGACTTCGCAATGGTTTGAATGGGGAATTCAAGGGATTCGATCAACCTTTTAGTCATAGATTTTACCTTTTCCTTTTTGAGCAACTCTTGGAGCAACTCTTGGAGCAACTGCTTTTCCTTATTGTCAGTGGGAAGAAGGTCAACCAACCTTTGCGCGATCAGCCTCAGAAGCTCGCGCTTTCTTTCTTGTTCCTTCAAGAAGGTGGCTAAATCCTCGCGCTTATTCGCCTCCAATAAAAGGCAAGCTTTATGAATAAGGTCGATCAAAGTTGCATCCTGCTTGCTCAGAAGGAAAGCTTTGAGTTTAGCTCGCTCAATGGGCCCCAAAAGCTGCACTTGGCCCCCCTTCTGCTTCACAAGCGACCCTAAATCCCCGACCTTATTCTGCGTCAACTTTTTGGCTTCATCAAGGGGTACAGTTCCTTGCCCATACAGCCACCACCCCAACAAGTAGAACCGCGTGGCCGTGTCTACTTCCCTCAGCTTTACCCCTTCTAGGATATGTTCCAGCACAAACTCAGTGATCAATTGGTAGCCTAATTTGAGCCATTCTTCTGTCGTAACTTCGTCGCCCGAAATCTTCTTTACCTTGGCGTAGGGCCCAAATTCACCAATGGTAGGCCCAATTGCGCTCAGAAAGAAATCTATGCCTCGAATGCCATTGGCCCAGAAGCTTTCTAATTTAGTAGACAGATTCGCTCTAAGGGTGTCCCGCACGGTGCTAAAATCGCCCTCTTCAGCACTAACTTTGCGCTTGTGGCACACTAAGTAGATCGAAGGGGTCATTGAAGCTATATTTTTCACCCGCAGCCTATTCGCTATTTCGGTATTTATGGGCCAAGAAGCAGTAGGATACAACCCATTTGCTAGTAAAGCTTTGATAATGGCTTCCCACTCCTCAGTTTTCTTGTAGGCAAAGACCACAAGCGCAACTCCTTCAGGTTTGAGAACTCGATAGATTTCGCTGAAGGCTTTGCTAAGTTCGGCTTCAAAAAAGGCTTTTGCTTGCTCTTTGCCCCCTTGCCGCTTTGAGTCTTGCACAATTTCCAAACTCTTAGGGGTAAGGGGCGTGATGAAAAGTTCAGGGTGAAGGTCGCGGACGGTGCGTTTGAGCCAAACGTAGAAAAAGTCAGAGAGATCACTACAGGATACATTATCGTGATAGGGTGGGTTGGTGAAAATCGCATCAAAGTATTCCGCAGAGTAAGGCAGAGCAGTTGCCGACCCTTGCCCGACCTTTGCCGAACCTTGCACGACCTTCCCTGGAATAGTCGGGGGAACTTGGCAACAATGGTCAAGTACTTTGATAACCCAGTTTAGGGCCGATTGATAATCCCGCGTTGACCCACTGAAGGGATTTACCTCAACATAATACCAGACAGTTGGCAAAGCCTGACGACCAAAGGTATTCTCTATAGACTCACTTATATTATTCCATTGGCATAACATGGAATTGGAGTCAGCTTGGCGATCAACGACCAGAGCTAAGTAGGTAGTTACAGCTTTAGCAAACTCTGCGTCATTACTCTCTTTGAGGATAAAGGGATAAACTTCTTTGACCTTAGACGCAAAGGTAATGAGGGCCAGTTTTTGACGGGCATTAAAGAGCGCTCCCCAATTTCTTTGCGCTTCAGGAAAGAAACTCATAACATCAATGTCAGGTAGTTTCTCATTAGGGACGGGGTCAATACCCCAAGGGTCAGCATCCTGAAGTTGCTGCCGTTTGATCACCAGGGCAGCTTCGGCTTTTTGAAAGGTCTCTAAATCGCTAGAAGTAGCAAGGCGGTAAGTTTTGACCTTATCTTTCTTTTGTGACAAAATGATGGCAAGTAAGCGTTGGCCAGCTTTGCCCGCCTGAAAGAGGCGACGCATAGTTTTGGAATCCATAATAGCAGTTGTGTGGCAAAGGGGGCAGGTAACTCTAGCCGTACTGATAGTTCCCTGGTCAGGGTCAAAATCTATGGATTCACTTTGTACTACTTCAAAGGTGATCTGTTTGGTTTCAAGATCGGGATGCAAGCGGAGGGCCACCTTTTTGTTAGGCTTCTTAGCTAACCAAAGGGTGGTGAGTAAAGGGATTTGAACGCCGCAAGAGGGGTTGCCGCATGGAACCGTGTGGGCCCATAAGTAGGCGGTGGGAGCTATTCCATCGGGTTCAAGAGGGTAGAAGGAGGCAAGTTCCTGGCGGGCTTCGGCTAAAACCCATTTTCCCCACTTCTTAACAGCGTCGAGGAGGGGATTAACTTTTGCTCCTTCGTCAAGTAGGGAACTATCTTTGGTTTCCCCAGTTGCTTGCCTAAAGCGTTGGGGATATTCCAAAACCGCTTTGTTGAGCAAAACCGCAACGGGGTTGTAGTCTAGCGCGTGGGATTC
>DCSM01000168.1:0-512 GCA_002325605.1 Chloroflexaceae bacterium UBA1466 | reverse complement strand
TCGAGGACGCGAGGTGGACCGTCAAAGGTTGCCGAAATTTTTGCTTGCGCTTCGGCGAACAAGCTAGAGTCAAAGGATTTTTTCCACGGTGTGATTTGCTTGACTAACTCTAACAACTGCGCTGAATCGGGGCCTGCGGGAAGCAAAGCGGCCAACGCGGTGGCGCGAGAAGCGACAAGCGGTTTGCGGGCCCACCAAACATGCAGAGTTGAGATATGTCCACAGTGAATAGACTTCTCCCGCACTGCTTCTTCCGAGATTTCTTGAAAGGGGAAGTTGTCTAACTCAATTAGTAGCCTTTTTGCCACGATTTCTAACTTTCTGCTCTTTATTCGCTAAAGGTCTCCAGGTTAAACATTTGAAAACCTCTGCGGTCTCGCAAGCTACAAAAGTCTTCAAATGTCCATCAAGCAACCCAGGCTATTATCAGATAAAATGCGGTTTTTTGCAAATTAGGAGCCCTTTACCAGAAGCAAAAAAGGGTAGCGTCGTGTTGCATTGCCTTTTCGCCA
>DCSM01000044.1:21664-32382 GCA_002325605.1 Chloroflexaceae bacterium UBA1466 | reverse complement strand
TCGTGCAGAAAGCACTGGTTTAACAGCTTGTCGGGGCGTGGCGCAGACTGGTAGCGCACCGCGTTTGGGACGCGGGGGTCGTGGGTTCAAATCCCTCCGCCCCGACCATTTCTTCTTCAGCTTTCCCCAAGTCTTCAAGTGCCAAAGCGAATCCACCAGCCTTTATGCCCAAAATCTTGTTGATAGAGGACGATCCCACCTTAGCCGAAACGTTGCGCTACAACTTAGAGCGCGAGGGCTATGGTGTTTTTTGTGCTGCGGATGGCATTCAAGGCTTAGAATTGGCTCGCAGTAAAACCCCCGATCTCTTGCTTTTAGACGTTATGTTGCCCCGCTTAGACGGCTTTTCGGTATGTCGCATCCTGCGGCAAGAGAGTAGTGTGCCCATTATCATGCTGACTGCTCGCCAGGACGAGGTTGACCGCATCGCGGGCTTAGAGTTGGGGGCAGATGACTATGTCAGCAAACCCTTCAGCTTGGGCGAACTGCTGGCGCGAGTAAGGGCGATCTTACGGCGCACTGACCGGCAGCCGACGGGCGGCCACCGCGATCTGCTTCAAGCGGGCCCGTTGCGTGTTGATACCCGGAGTCGCCGCGCTTGGTGCGGGGAAATTGAACTGAACTTGCCCCAAAAAGAGTTTGATCTGCTGACTTGCCTGATGCGAAATGCAGGCATGGCCCTCACTCGTGACCTTCTGCTGGAGCGCGTGTGGGGCTTTGATTTTCTCGGCGATAGCCGCACGGTGGATGTTCACATCCGCTGGCTGCGGGAGAAGATCGAGCCTAGCCCTGGCCAACCTCGCTATATCCAGACGGTGCGAGGCATCGGCTACCGCTTTGAAATGCCTTCTGAGCCTAAAGCTCTACCCCCCAAGGTTTGAGTCATGTTGCAGATAGCTTTGGGCTTGCTTGCCGTAAGTTTGGGCCTTAGCATCTGGCTTTGGTTTCAGTTGTACCATCTTCGCAACCTTCAACCAGCCTCTTCGCATCCCCTTGAAACCTCGACCTCTTCCCCTTTCATGGCGGTTACGATGGCTCTCGACGCAGGGCTGATTGTCGTAGATGCCCAGCGTAACATCAATTTCCTCAACTTGCAAGCGCAAGAACTGCTGGGTGTGCAGGGGGAAACGGTGCAAGGGCACGGTCTAATTCTTCTCTTGCGTGATCATCAAGCCGATGCCTTAGTGCAAGACGTTCTCAGCGATGGTGAGCCGCGTGAAATGACGATTCAGGCAGGGCTAAGTGGGCGAACATTGCGCTTACGGGCGACCTTTATCCCGCATGGCCCTGTTCCTAGCTTCGGGGCGGCGCTTATTTTTGTCCGCGACATCACCCAGATGAGTATGCTGGAGCGGGCAAGACGGGACTTAGTAGCCAATGTCTCGCACGAGTTGAGGACTCCCTTAGCTTCGCTCAAGCTCCTGGTCGAGACGTTGCAATCCGAGCCACCGCCTGAAGTAGCCCAGCGGATGCTGGGGCAAGTAGCCCAAGAGATTGACACGGTCACGCAATTAGCGGATGAGCTTCATGAGCTTTCGCAGATTGAGTCGGGACGGGTCGCATTGCAACTCTCACGGGGCGAGCTTACGCAGGTCATAGCGAAGGCCCTTACTCGCATCCAGACGTTGGCCGCTCGGAAAGGGCTTGAAGTAGTAGCTCATACGGAAGGGCAGACCTTTCTGCCCGTTCTAATGGACGCAGATAGGATCGGGCAAGTTCTGATCAACCTGCTTTATAACGCGGTGAAGTTCACTTCAAACGCGGGAAAGATCGGGGTAGGGGCGTGTGAAATCACGCTGAATGAGGCGCATGAGCCAGTACCTTTAGGGTTTACGGCGGCCCATAGCTTGTTGCTTGAGCTTGTTGAAGGGAAAGTAGTCAAGCCTAGTTTTCCCTTTGATCACCCGTCTGGGCAATGGATGTTGGTCTCTGTCCAGGACACAGGCATCGGCATCCCGGACCAAGAGCTACCACGGATCTTTGAAAGGTTCTATAAGGTTGACCGCTCGCGGACGCGCAACACGGGCGGGACGGGGTTAGGCCTAGCGATAGCGAAGCATTTAGTAGAGGGGCATGGGGGACGTTTATGGGCGGATAGTAAAGAGGGAGCGGGAAGCACCTTCTACTTCACCTTGCCGATAGCATAGGGCGATGCGAAGCTTACTTCAACCCCTTAAATCCCGCCTAATCTTCCTCCTTCCTCTGTCCCTCGTGCCTGCGGTTTGCGCTTACCTCCTTGTCTTTATCATCCATGCCTGTTTGATCCTCCGTTATCCCTTCCCGCTCGACTACGGAGAAGGGCCCTTATTAGCCCAAACTGAGCTATTGCGGGGGGGAAAATGGCTTTGGGAGCTATACGGTGATCCTGCTGGGCCACCCTACGTCATCGTGAATTATCCTCCAGTCTACCTGCTTTGCACGACCTTTCTAAGCCACCTTATAGGGAATGCGCTCCTAGCGGGGCGCGTGATTTCGCTCTTCGCAACCCTTGGTGTGCTTCTAGCGCTTTGCCACCTTGCCAAGGTTGTACCTCAGCGCAAGGTCTTTCATTCGCCAACCTCAGCTTTTAGTCTTTTCTTCCTGACCATTCCAATTGTTCGGGAATGGGCTGTCGTTTTGCGCGTTGATCTGCTTGGGCTGGGCTTAGGTTTGTGGGGAATTGTAGCCTTCCAAAGGGCTGTGAAGAGCGAGAAATGGCATTGGGCGCTTCTTACCAGCCTGCTTTTATTCCTTTCCTTAGCCACGAAACCCTCCTTAGTAGCTGCGCCCCTTGCGATCTTTGGCTCCCTCCTGAGTCAAAAAAAGCCGTTTTCGCAGAAGCTTCTGTTGCGCTTAGTAGTTTCACTTGGGCTAAGTGGTAGTCTTTTCCTACTCCTTGGGCAGTGGGCGACGGGGGGTTGGTTTCTGCAACATGTAGTAGCAGCCAATGCGAATCGGTGGGAAGGGGCGTTAGGGGGAACCTTTTGGGCAAAGGAGTTGCGGCAGCACTGGAGCCTCTTTCTGGCGGCGAGCTTCGCGCTAATCCTTCTTCTTCGCCTACCTTCTGCCAGCCCTTTGCTCAAAAAGCAAACTAAACTTGCGGGATTGTATACGCTTGGGGGATTGCTAACAGCGCTAGGGGTGGGTAAAGTTGGGGCCTACACAAACTATTTCCTAGAGCTTTACGCAGGATTAGTTTGGCTAATAGCTTTGGCGGTAGGGGCGTTAGTCGAGCGAAGCAAAAAGCCCAACTCTGCCGAAGCAAGCGTAAATATTAGCTATTTGAGCATCATTGTCTTCCTTCTGTTTAATAATCTCTTCTACTATTTCCCCACCTGGAGCCAGACCAGCCTCCACCGAGCGGGGCAACTAGAGCCGAATCCTTTGCGGCTGGCCTTTGGCAAATATGGGCTTTGGGCTGACCTTCAGCGCGAAAAGGTGATCTTGGCCGCGCAGCAGCGCATAGATGAGAAGCTTCATTCGCTTTTCGAGGGAACGCCGATTTTCACTGATATGCCCGGAATCGTTGCGGCAACTAAAGCAACTTCGCGGCTGCAAGTCTTTGAACAGCGGCAACTTTTCGATCAGAAACTGTGGAAGCAGCAATCTTTTTTGCTTGAATTAGCGAATGGTGAAATTCCTCTGGCCGCAATTGATTATTTAGGCAATTGGCTAACGCCAGAAACGGTTGTTTTGTTGCAAAAGCGTTATGCCCGTGACGGTTCGCTAGGAAATTATAAACTTTTTCGCCCAATTGACCCTGGCCCGCTCATCCAGACCAAATTGGTTTTCAGTGATAGCTTGCAGCTAAAAGGCTATCATTTAGCTGCGCCAGCAAATCCTTCTTTCAGCGCTAAAATTGCCCCTTTACGCTCTTTTCAAGCGGGCGAAACGCTTATTCTTACTTTAGAATGGCAAAGATTAGCACCTGTAACTTTCAAAAAGATTGAGGTTGGTCTGAGACTTACAAATGCAGCGGGGCAAATTGTACAAGAAACGAAGCGACCTCTGCTCTACGATCTTTTGCCCCCAAACGATTGGCCCACAGCTAAATGGGTGCAACATCTTCAGCCCCTTG
Organism: Chloroflexaceae bacterium UBA1466; assembly: GCA_002325605.1. Taxonomy (GTDB): domain Bacteria; phylum Chloroflexota; class Chloroflexia; order Chloroflexales; family Chloroflexaceae; genus UBA1466. Next base: position 28,325 of record DCSM01000044.1, on the reverse strand, counting down.
CGCTTCCCATAGCTTTACCTTCGCAGGTCTATACTTTAAGCGTCTTTCTGCAAACAGATCTTGCTCAAAAGACAATGCCTCAAACGCTGACACAGATTTTGGTCGAGCCAAAAGGTGGTTATTTCTTTCAAGAAACAAAGTATTTCACACCTGAGCCATTTGCTAAAGCCTGGAATGAGTTAGGTGGTTTGCGTTTAATCGGTTATCCGCTCATGCCCGCTGTGCCCTTTGCTTGGGGAACTTTGCAATGTTTTGAATATACTTGCCTTGAATTGCAAGGAAATAAGATTCGCCAAAGACCTCTTGGTGAGCTACTTTATCTTGCTGAAACGCAGCGCAGCACCATTTGCCTCGATAAAATAGCTACTTTTCCTGCGAAACTTTGCCCAAATTTTCAAGCGGCTGAAGAAAAATATGGTGGAATCGCAAATTTAGGTTTGCCAATCAGTGGGGAAATCCGTCTAAATGCTAAACTTGTGCAATGGACACGCTTCGCTCGCGTAGAAAAGTCGTTTACGGGCGGCGAAATTAGCTTAGGGCGCTTAGGCGATGAAACTTTGCAATTATTGCCAGGAGAGCGCTATCCTTGGCCAAGCGAGTAATCTCAAAACTGTGTTATAATAAGTCTAGCTATTCGTGCCGTGAGTTTGGAGTCTATTTGTGATTGCTGCGACTCTATCTATTGTTCTCCCTATTTGGCGTTCTGATGCCTTACTTGCCGAGTTGGTGGAAGAGTATTTGGCACTTGTCCCACACTTTTTCACTGATTTTGAGCTTGTCTTAGTGGACAATGGGAATTCAGAAGCAACATCTGCGCTTCTGAATGATCTAGCAGCAACTCACGCACCTGTGATGGTCGTGCGCTGTGGCCAGAATGAAGGTTATGGCCAGGCTTTGGCGACGGGCATGCGAAATGCACGAGGCGATTACGTGTTGGCTACGGCGCAGGAAAGCAGTGTTCACATCGGGGAATTGGCTCGTTTTTTGCCCTATCATGCCCAATATCCTGTGATTTTGGGCTATCGGCTGGCGCAAACAAATCAACCTTTTCCTGGCGAGAAATTAGCGACTAAGTTGGTTAATCAGCTTTTAGGCTTAGATTTACACGATTTAACTACTCAATTCGCGCTCTTTCACGGTGATGCTGTTCGGAACTTAACAATTCAAACCTCTGGGATTTTAGCATATCCTGAAATATATCATTTTGCTCGCAAACAAAGTCTTCCTACAATTCAGGTCGGTCTTCAAAAATCTTCTGGTTCAAAAAAGCCTGCGCTAAGGTGGCCAGGTTATCTAGAGCTTGCTTTTCTCCGCGATTTGGGCAATTTGTCCATTTCTCCTTCCCTTCGGCCAGCCTGGCTGCCAAAAGTAATTGTTGGGGTGGGATTGCTGGCTCTGGTACGGAACGCTTGGCGCAAGCCAAATTATCGGTGATAAGTTGCAACCTGTCGCCCAAATTGAACGTCTCAAGAAGTGTTGCGCGACAGAAATTTGCTAAAGGAAAGAACACGATGAGCGAAGAAACAAAAAAACCCCAAGAAGCCTCGGAAGCGGAAAAAACCCACGTCGCGGCTCCCGTCCACGATCTCGCTGAGGAATTACGGAAGCTAGGCGGCCAACTTGAAGTAGCGATGCGGGAAGCTTTCAAGAGCGAAGAAGCACAGAAGATTCAGCGCGAATTGCTCACGGGGATGCAAGAAGTTGGGAAACAAGTCGACCATGCGATGCAAACGGTGCAAAAAGACCCCCAAGTCCAGAAGTTAGCAGAACGGGGGGAACAAGCTTTGCAGCAGGTGCAGGAAAGCCCTGCCGCCAAAGATTTTCAGGAAGTGATGAATCGGGGTTTAGCCTATCTGAATGCTCAAATCAGCGAGTTTACGACGCGGATTAAGCAACAGAGCGAGACGGCCAGTGCTGAGAAACCAGCCGAAGCGGCCCAAACTCCGCCGTCTGCTTCTCCCAAAGAATAACGTTTTTAGGCAAGATCCATAAGCTCCTCTCCTTTTAGACCTTTGTAGTTTTTCAAGACTGCAAAGGTCTTTTGTTATCTGAGGTATAATAAAGCGGTGTTCTAAAGCTTCTTTTCATAAAGGAAAAAATAAGATGGTGCAAAAGGTGAAGCGGGTAAAACGGTGGGGACAATTGGCGTGGGGTGTGGGGGCCTTGATTTTGCTCAATGCAAAGGTTGCTTGGGCGCAGCCCCTTCAGATGCACATCATGGAGGGCTACTTACCACCCCTTTGGTCTCTCTTTTGGTTTGGCGTGGCGTTACCCTTCTGGATCATTGGCTTTCGCCAGCTTCAGAAGGTTGTGAAGCAGAAGCCCGAAACCCGCCTCCTGCTGGGCTTTGCAGGAGCGTTCTGCTTTGTTTTGAGTGCGCTTAAAATCCCCAGTATCACGGGAGCCAGCAGTCATCCAACGGGGACGGGGTTGGGGGCGTTACTCTTTGGGCCCTTCGCCATGAGCATTTTGGGCACGATTGTCTTGCTCTTCCAGGCATTATTGATTGCTCACGGAGGCTTAACGACCCTCGGCGCAAATACTTTTAGTATGGCAATTGTGGGGCCTTTCGTGGCGGTGGGGGTCTGGCGACTGCTCAAAGACAAGTTGCCGCTCAACGTTGTAGTCTTTTTAGCCGCATCCCTTGCTGATTTACTCGGTTACGTCTCGACTTCTATGCAGCTTGCGTTGGCTTACCCCGATGCTACAGGCGGTTTTATTGCTTCGTTTACCAAGTTTGGGATGATTTTTGCTGTTACTCAAATCCCTTTAGCGATTAGCGAAGGGGTCCTGACGGTGTTGATCTTCAATGCCCTGCGCGATACGGCTGCGGAGGATTTGCGGAATCTGGGGATTCAAGTTACGACTTGAGTTTTCCAAAGTTTCTCTAAGGCTAAAGCTTTGGTAATTGATCTATAGACCGTTCTTCTAGGCTTGGCCCTAATAAAAAATCCCAGAGCCAGGTTTTTGGCAAGGAGATAGGGGCGTACCCTTTACGATTTAAGGTCTCAATGCAAAGCTAAGTTCAGACCGACCTGCTAGATGCAAAGGGGCGCGTTCACTTTGTGAACGCGCCCCGCCCCTTCCCCATTTAGTAACTGAAGGGCCTTTCGTTACCGCTTGACAAAGGGTAGGAAGACCTCCTTACCTTTACCTGCCACCGACGGTGTACCCGTAGGAGTGGCTGAAGGGGTCAAAGTTGGGCCGCCCGCAGTAGCCGTCAACTCAGGAGCATTAGGCGTGTTGGTGGCTGAAGGGGTCAAGGTTGGGCCGCCCGCAGTAGCCGTCAACTCAGGAACATTAGGCGTGTTGGTGGGAGAGGGGGTTAAGGTTTTGCCGCTTACCGTCGCGGTTTGTTCAGGAGCGTTAGGTACATTGGTAGAAACGGGGGTCAAAGTTGCGCCCCCTGCCGTTGCGGTTAGCTCTGGGATATTGGGCGTATTAGCGAGCGAAGGAGTCAAAGTTGCGCCCCCCGCCGTCGCGGTTATCTCTGGGACATTGGGCGTATTTGTAAGGGCCGGAGAAGGAACCGAAGTTGGCACAGGAGTGAAGGTCTCGCCCCCAGCTGTGGCGGTTAGTTCAGGGACGCTCGGCGTGACATTCCCAATTTCAGGAGTAAGGGTCGCACCTCCTGCCGTTGCTGTGAGTTCGGGGGCAATCGGTGTTCGGGTAGGAGTATTGGTCGGTAGCTTGGGGGCCGCGCTGGGCATACTGCTGGTCGTGCCCAAAGTGAAGGTTCCAAGTTGATAAGTTTGCGCTTGCGCGTGCCCCGTCTTGGCATCGTAGGTCGTGTACAAAGGTTGCCAGCTTCCCTTAGTTTCATCCCACCGTTGAATGGCCCACGTGCTACCTGCGGCCTGAAGGGAACCTTGCAGTGCCGCAAATTGACCTTCTCCCCGCTTATAAGAGGCCAGCTTCTGCACCGCAGGGTTAGCTGCTTGACTTGCGGGAACCGTTACATCTAGCGTCACCAAGCCATTGAGTTGCTTCACCAGCTGATCCCACGCGCCATAGCCTTGAAGGGAGAAGGAAAGCTTCGTCTCCTCACCTGGCACAGAAGCAGGCATTGGATTTTCTACTAATTCCAAGCGTAAGGGCCGATTACTGTAGACGGTGCTGGGCGCACTTACTAGAATGCGCTTTGAGGTTGAAGTAATGACTGTCGTCCCCGTAGTTTCTAAGATGGCTACTGCTTCGGCAGGAGTGACCCATAAAGGTTTGCGCTTCGTGATAAAGCTTTGGGCTAACTCGAAAGGTTGGGAAGGATCAGGTATATTCTGCCAGACTGAGTCAGCAGAAGGTTGCCAGCCAAAGGGATCAAGTGCGAGGCCCTTTGCACTCCGGATTACGAAATGGAAGATCGGTTCTTTGGTGCAATTCGTCGGGCCCGCATAGCCCAAGATGGTATCTGTCAAAACCTTTGTCCCAATGGGCAAACTATCTTTGATTTTCCCTAAGTTCTGATATTCAAGGGTCGAACCACTGGCATGTTGGACTTTGACAAAGTTCGTGAAGGTATAGTGCTTGGTCAAGGTACAATAAGTAGAGATTTGGCCCGTGGCCGTGATTACGCCCTCAACCCCCGCGACTATCGAATCGCCAGTTTTCAGCAAGAAGTCGGTCCCGTCATTCCCATTAGCGGTGAGGGCATAAGGGGAACTGGAATCGGTCAGATCACCGTAGGTAGAACCCGAAGCCTTTGGTTTACTCTGATGCCCTAGATAGTTGAGCGTAGAAGTATAGACCCCAAGCGTGCTGGTGTAGACCGTTCCCGTCTGCATGTAGAGCTTGGAATGATCAAAGTAGCCCACGATCTGAGGAGAGGTTGACGCAGCTTGTTTCATGGGGGCCGGCGAAGGAGCGCGGGGGCGGAATAGCTCCTTAACAAGATTGAACAAATCCATTAGGAAGGAACGGGAACTTGGTTTGGGGGTTTGGGCCACAACCGTCGGCTGGGCTTGGACAAAACCTGACCCGGCGACGGGTGAGCTAACAATTGGGCCACCTAGAGGGGTGAAATCCACTCTTGCTACAAGGTCATTGTAGTCCCTATCCGCCTTCGCGTAGGGCATATCTTCCCACCAAATTTTCCATGTATATTTACTAGGGTGCGTAATTATCGCCTGCTTAGGGTTGGTGGAGAGGTGGGTCGGCCCCGTGCAGAAATCGAGTGGCTGAAGGTAGAAGATGGCCGGTTCTCCTGCCAAAAAGAGAAGGGGTAAATAATAAGTTCCACCCTTCTTATACTTGTAGTTCTTGAAGATTACTTGGTTTATAGGCGAATAGAAGCCGAAGTTTCCGGTACAGCCAGAGTTGACGCTATTAAAGAGGATCTTAAAAGTGCCAGTTTCAGGAGCGATAATTTTATTAAGCGAACCTGAATCCTGCACGTCAAGCTCGACCCAGAAGGGTTCCCCAAAGGTTTGCCCGCTTGGATTCCGGAGGTAGTAGGTCGCTCGACTCAACCCAAGGGTGCTGGGAGCCGTAAAGGATGCGCCAATATCAGCAAGTTTTCCTGGCGCAGTCGCAGGGATCTTAAAGGATGCGGGGCCATAGCTCCCGCTAGTGCGGACTGCTGTGTAACCTTCGCCCCATGTTGTTTCCCCATTGTTATAGAGTTGCCAACCTTTTAAGAAAGTATGCCCAGTTTCGACAGGTGTCCCGTCAAAATAGTTGAGATCGTTGATAAATTTGGAATTATCGAAGCCAGAGTTGCCAGGTTGGGAAGGACTACTTCCAGACCCAGAATCTCCAGGTTGAGAAGGTTGAGAAGGATTACTCCCAGACCCAGAATCTCCAGGCTTGGTAGAGTGGACGCTACAAGGTTGACTTGCAAGGAAAGTAACGGGATTTCGGTATCCTAACGAATCAGGGTGAATAGAGAGACTTGGGGTGTAACCATTTAATCCATTGGGATGAGCTTGACCTGGGAAGTTTCGGACTTCAAAATGTAAGTGTGAATTGGGTTTACCGTCATATTCTTGATAAATAACCGTAGCTATGGAATCATTGACATTAACAGGTTGTCCCTTTTCAAGACCACTGTTACTAGTGACGTGCCCGTAAAATGAGTAAAAAATCGAATTATCGGGCATTGTGTGGCGGATAACGATGACAGCACCCGGCCAATTAGCTCCGTTGTAGACAGCGTCAACTTCTCCTGCTGCAATAGCCCTGACGGTGGATCCTTCGGCCACGCACGAGTCTATGCCAGCATGAAGCTTTCCTAGAAAAAGCCCGCGATTTTCTTCGCCATAACCAGAACCACAGTTTCCTGGATTAAAAGAATCTAAGGGAGTAGCGAACTCACAGGCAATACGCGCCGCTTTCATTTCAGCAGTACAACAGCCGGCCTGTTGCTTCAAACTACTAGCAATACAAGTACCTGCGCCAAGATTACTTTGAAGTGTCGTATTTCCTGGAGCAACCAAGATAAGAGCAGCCAACCCAACCACGATCAACCAAACCATCAAGCCCCGACCAATTCGTTGACGAACCATTTGAAACCTCCTAGAAACTCGATCCGCTGCAAGCGAAATTGCCTGCTATTTTATTAGTAGCGAAAACCCCTGTGAAAATTCTCTCTTTGCCCGAAGATTTTGAGTCCAGTTTCGCCTGAGCAAAAAAGCGAAATTGCCTGCTACTTTATTAGTAGCGAAAA
>DCSM01000044.1:14933-21533 GCA_002325605.1 Chloroflexaceae bacterium UBA1466 | reverse complement strand
AAAGAAAGAGCGCGCTTGCTGAAAAACGTATCACAATTTTTAGAAGGAATTTTTGGCTGTTTTGGGGAAGAGTCTGAGGCAGTTTCGGTGGCCCTCAATTTTTAGCAATTTCGTACCCTTCGGCGACGGCAATCTGCACCGCATTGAGAACGCGCCCAATCCGCCGCCGCAGGTGGGAAGTGTTTTCGGGGTAGACGGGCGAGCTATGGGGAAGGGCCATTGCGGCTTCAATCAACGAATCGCGGAAGAAAATTGCAGCTTCCAGGGCGTTGGTAAGCGACATCCCCACTAACTGAGCGCTCCGCGCATAGTCTAAGCCAATCAGCCGCGCTTCATTCAGCAATGCAACATCGTCGTCCTGCATACTCACGAAGCGCAAGACAACGCCCATCAGGCGCATACTCACATGCCGCCACTCGGCTCGATCCTCCTCATCAAACTTGACCAGCCACGCTGGTAAATGGTCAACTTGTTCTAATTCACTCCGCGCCTGTTCCAAAGCTCGCCGCACCCAGTTGCGGGCTTGGGCGTGCTGAAAAGATTGCGGATTGTGCATCACCAACGCAGCCTCTGAATTTAGGCTGCGCTCCGCCAACGCCTCAATATCGGCCAACGCAAACCGCCTGTGGCCCCCAGGAGTCACGTAGACTGGCACAGCGCCCGTGTCAGCCCAGCGCCGCAGAGTCGTACAGTGTACGCCCAGAAGCTGGCTGGCCGCCGAAAGCGAAAGATAACTTGAGGGTTGCTTTTTCATAATAATTCTAGGCAAATCTACCCATCTAGCAGAATTATAGGCAAGTTTGGCCGGCCTGTCAATGAATTTGGCGCAATGCGTTATAATAACCTCCACGCGGTGGAATTTTTGACATTTTCGCGGGATGGTCAGCGCCAACCGGCGCAAGGGAAAGGCAACTATGGACAGTTTCAAGGCTCGTTCAACGTTAAAAGTCGGTGATTGCACGTACACAATTCTTCGCCTTGGTGCTTTAGAAGAAGCAGGTCTGGACATTTCACGCTTACCCTTCTCTTTACGCATTCTCTTAGAGAATTTGCTGCGTACTGAAGATGGAAAAGCGGTTACGGCGGATGACATTCGCTTTTTGGCCAATTGGGATGCCAAAGCGACTCCTGACCGCGAAATTGCGTTCACCCCAGCGCGGGTTTTACTGCAAGATTTCACGGGCGTGCCAGCGGTAGTTGATTTGGCCGCGATGCGCGATGCAATGGCGGCAATGGGTGGCGACCCAGCCAAGATTAATCCGCTTCAGCCTGCCGAATTGGTAATTGATCATTCAGTGCAAGTTGATGCTTTTGGCTCTCCCGAAGCCTTCGCCATCAATGCCCAATTGGAATTTGACCGCAATAAAGAGCGCTATGCCTTCTTGCGTTGGGGGCAAGATGGCTTCAAAAACTTCAAAGTCGTGCCTCCTGACACAGGAATCGTGCATCAAGTCAATTTGGAATATCTCGCTCGTGTAGTCTTCACTTCTGAAGAAGGTTTGGCTTACCCCGATACGCTCGTTGGCACAGATTCTCATACCACGATGATCAATGGTTTAGGGGTTTTAGGCTGGGGTGTTGGGGGCATCGAGGCGGAAGCTGCGTTGTTGGGCCAACCCGTTTCGATGCTGATTCCGCAAGTTATTGGTTTCAAGCTCGAAGGCCATCTGCCTGAAGGCACAACCGCCACTGATTTGGTGCTAACCGTGACGGAAATGTTGCGGAAGAAAGGGGTGGTTGGCAAATTTGTTGAGTTTTATGGCCCTGGTTTAGCCGATTTGCCCCTCGCAGATCGCGCCACAATTGCGAATATGGCCCCCGAATATGGCGCGACTTGTGGGATTTTCCCCGTGGATGCCGAAACCATCCGTTATTTGGAAGCCAGCAATCGCTCAAAAGAGCAAGTCGCGTTGGTTCAAGCCTATATGAAGGCGCAGGGACTTTTCCATTCGCCCGATTCGCCCGAAGCCATTTACACGGATACTTTGGGCTTAGATTTAAGCACGGTGGAGCCAAGTTTAGCTGGGCCGAGCCGCCCGCAGGATCGGGTGCGGTTGCCCGATGTAAAGGCTTCCTTCAAACAAGCTGCCGTGACGAAGCTTGGGGTGCAAGCCACCGCGCAGGATGATTTTGCAACTTTGCCCTCGGCGACCAAAGTAAGTGCCAATGGGGTAGAGTATACCTTGCATCACGGTTCAGTGGTCATTGCGGCCATCACCAGTTGTACCAATACTTCCAACCCTTCAGTTTTAATGGCCGCAGGTTTGTTGGCGAAGAAGGCCGTCGAACACGGTTTGGAGGTTCAGCCCTGGGTGAAGACTTCGCTTGGGCCTGGCTCAAAGGTCGTAACGGAGTATCTCGACCACGCAGGTCTGACCCCGTACCTTAATCAGCTACGGTTCCATACCGTCGGCTACGGTTGTACGACTTGTATTGGAAACACGGGCCCCTTGCCTACTGAAGTTTCAGCAGCGATTGAGCAAGGAAAACTTACCGTCTGTGCGGTGCTTTCGGGCAATCGCAACTTTGAAGGTCGCATTAGCCCTGAAGTCAAAGCTAATTACCTTGCTTCGCCACCGTTGGTGGTCGCTTATGCTTTAGCGGGCCGCATAGATGTTGATCTACAAAAGGAACCTTTGGGGCAAGGTAAAGATGGGAAGCCTGTTTTCCTCCGCGATATTTGGCCTTCGCAGCAAGAAGTAGCGCAAGCTGTAGCGCAATCGGTGCAAACGGCGATGTTCCAGAAGGTCTATGCTTCAGTTTTCGAGGGCGATAAACTTTGGAATTCATTGAGCGTTCCCACGGGTGCTTTGTTTGCCTGGGATGCGGAGTCGACCTACGTCAAGCAAGCTCCCTACTTTGAAGGGATGTCGCGTGAAGCTCCTGCGAAAGTAAACGAGATTCAAGGGGCACGGGTGCTGGCCGTTTTGGGCGACAGCATCACGACGGATCATATCTCGCCTGCGGGCAACTTCAAAGCTGCTTCCCCCGCTGGCCAATACCTTATCGAGAAAGGGGTAGAAGCCTGCGACTTCAATTCCTACGGCTCGCGGCGCGGCAACCATGAAGTAATGGTTCGCGGAACCTTTGCGAATGTACGCCTCCGCAACCGCCTAGCTCCTGGTACAGAAGGGGGCTTCACAACCTACTTGCCCACGGGTGAAGTAACCTCGATCTATGAAGCTTCCATGAAGTATCAGGCCGCTAAAGTACCTTTACTAATCTTGGCGGGGAAAGAGTACGGGTCTGGCTCCAGCCGCGATTGGGCCGCTAAAGGCCCCTACTTGCTAGGCATTAAAGCGGTGATCGCCGAAAGCTATGAGCGGATTCATCGTTCAAACTTGGTGGGGATGGGTATTCTTCCCCTGGAGTTCTTGCCTGGGCAAAACGTAGATTCTTTGGGCCTGACGGGGCAAGAGGTTTTTGGGATTGTTGGGCTGGCCGAAGCGATTGCAACGGGGTTTGCAAATGGCCGTACTCTAAAGGTGCAAGCGCAACGCGCTGACGGTACTTCCCTCACCTTTGAGGTCAAGGTACGGATTGATACGCCCAATGAGATTGAATACTATCGGCACGGTGGGATTTTGCACTACGTCCTGCGCCAGTTGCTGAATAAGTAGCGCAGGAAAGGGAAGGGAAAAGAAGAAGGTTAGGGAAGGGCGATTCTTTGGGCTGAAAGCCCAAAGAATCGCCCTAAATAATCTATTTTCTCAAGGAAGAGAGAAGGGCCAAAACTAAGCAAGAACAACAAGAACAGAATGCCAGCAACCGCTATGAAGTTATAGACGGTCTTCGTATCGATGATCTTGGTTTAGGAATAACGGTCTGGTCGCCGCTTGGGGTTCTTATGCCTCTCTGTGACCCAGTTCAACGCCAATGCGCCTGAAGCCACTTTCCTTGAGCCAGATGAGCTTGCTTAAAGGGAGCAATGAAGCCATGTTTTCCATCCTTTCCTCAATTGATTTAAAGATGTTGATTCTATTTACAGTGCCAACTTTTGTGTTAAAAGGATTTTTCTTATTCTTTATCTTCAGAATTCGCCGTCAATTGTTTCTTAAATGGTTGACCTATGGTTGCTTATCTTTTGCATTAGGCTGGTTATTGTTCTCGTTAAGATTTAAATATGGTCTAAATCTGATCAGCTTGTCCATAGCGAATATTTTACTTCTCTTGCTGCCCATTTCTTTAGTATTTTCTATTCTCTCCCTTCTGCAAATTCGTTGTTCAACGCTATATTTAGGAGCAACGTTTTTTGGGCTTGTCTTTACCCTCTTCTTTCTCACATGGTGGATGCATGAAAAGTGGCTGCCTGGAATCTGTACCTCAATTCTAAACGGAATCTTGTATTCTATTCCAGGCTTTCTGCTACTTAAACTTGTTTATCCTAAACAAGCCATTGTATGGACAATGATAGGACTGAATTTTTTGACCGCTGGTGTTTTGATAGGGAGGTCTCTTCTCCTGACGCTCGGATGGTTCTGCCCAGGTTTTATGACTGAAGTTGTAATTAACGAACTGTTGATGGTGGCGTTGTATTTTAATGTTATTTGTGTTGATGCTCAGATTCTCTGTTTTCCGATTCTTGACCTTATGGGAGTCCAAAAAAATCTTACGCTGGCGAATCAGAAGCTTGAAACGCTCTCCAGCACTGATGAATTAACAGGCTTGCTTAATCGGAGGGCTTTGAATACAAGATTAGACCTTGAGATTTCCAGATGTAAAAGGGATAATTTACCACTCTCTATTATCTTGTTAGATCTGGATCACTTTAAGAAGATAAACGACAACTTAGGTCATCTAGTAGGCGATCTTGTACTCAAACAAATTGCAAAATTGACAAAACAGTTGGTGCAATCCACTGAATCTGTTATCCGCTATGGTGGCGAAGAGTTTGTCGTGCTGTTACCCAAAACAGATCGCTCCGAAGCACTTGAGATTGCCGAACGGTTGCGGGCAGGGATCGCTCAATTTCATTTCAATCATTCTGACATACCATCATCGCTCCAGGTTACGGCTTCTTTCGGAATCGCATGTTTGCATGAAGATCATTTATCTATGAGCGAGTTATTGAAACAGGCAGATCTGGCGTTGTATAAGGCTAAGTCTGAAGGTCGGAACCGAGTTTGTATTTGAGACTGAAAAGATCTATTGGATAGGTAAAGGTCTTGTTTTACCCGCGAAACGGCAGTGAAATGGGCGAAAAGGGTCAGGTGAAACGCCCGCCCCCCGCACAGAATCCGATTGAGGAGGTCTAGAGGCAAGGCAAGACGGCCATCATCAGCGTCTTGCCGCCCCCACCTTTTCATCGGTCATCCAGCTGTTTGAACAACAACTAGGGCGTATGTGCGAAGAGTTCCAAATGATTTAGGCTTGCTCTCTCACTCCAGGAGACTACTTATAGTTCTATTGATGCAAGTCCAGGTAAAGTCGGGCTTTCAGTCTATGTTTCTAAGAAGAATCTTGCGCCGCAAGCTGCGTTTACACCCAAATTCTTTCTGCCAAATAGCTATTTTGCAACAATTCCTCCGCCTATCTCCCCAACTAAGCAATCTTTGCAGTAAATTCTGCCTCTCAAGCCAACTGCTTTACCGAATAAACCAATAGCGACTCCGCTTCCTTTGCAATCTTACGCGCATTTATTGCCTTATCTCACATTTTTTGGGGCTTTGAGCCTCTTTATTGTGGGCCTGATCACGGCCTTTTTCTATTTTCTCGTCAAGCCAGTGGCAGTAGCGAAATTATGACGATCCGAGGTTGATGCCAGATCGTTCTACATTTGTACATTTTTTAAAACCTTTCAACGCTACTTACGTCCCTAGAAAATTTCGCGCCCTAAAGACCCAATTTCATCGAAAAAATCTTGCCAAAGGGGTTGACTTTAACCACTGCTTAATGATATAGTAACATATACTTGTTGCGCTATTGGTTTTTGCAATTATGAAGTAGCACAGGGTTAGGGATGCGAATCTCAGCTCAGGGCCTTAGCAGGCTTCCCTCAAAGTCGAGGGGCCTAGAGAAGAGAATTTTTAATGTTCGCTCTCCCTGCCTCTTTGCTCTTTTTGGGGCCAAAAAGGGTCTTTGGAAGCTGGCGCAACTTAGCTCCACATTCGCAAGCAAAGCCCAAAGAAGGGCTGTAGCGGGAAGAAACCTGTTGAGTACATGGAAGAAATTGCAGCCGAACCCCTACTGAAACAGAGGAGCCTTCACCCTTATGCTTAATCAGCAAAACGGTCAGCATACCCGCATCATGCCTACACCTGTAATTCTAGGCGTTAGATCAAAAATGGAGGTTGGTTCAATGATGGACCAGTTGCTGGAGGTAGCTCGCGCCCAGGGTTATCTAACCTACAGCGATATTCTGGAGACTTTTCCCCAGCCCGAATTACATGTGGCCGAAATCGACCAACTCTATGCTGAACTTCAGGCCGAAGGGATCAAGGTCGTAGAGTCGGTGGCTGAATTGGGAAGTGACCAGACCACAAATGAAGAAGAGGTCCTAGCCGAATTTCCCGACTTGGCCGATATTGCGCTTGACGACCCTGTGCGGATGTATCTCCAGGAGATCGGTCAAGTCCCGCTTCTTACGGCTGAACAAGAGGT
>DCSM01000044.1:9435-14820 GCA_002325605.1 Chloroflexaceae bacterium UBA1466 | reverse complement strand
AAAGAATGTACTTCTTGGCATGAGCAAGAGACGGTTGAACGGCAATATGCGCTGGGGTGTGATGCTCGCCAGCATTTGATTCAAGCCAATTTGCGGTTAGTCGTTTCCATTGCGAAGAAATATACTTCTTATGGCTTGACAATGATGGATCTGGTGCAAGAAGGAAACATTGGGCTAATGCGGGCCGTCGAAAAATTTGATTACACCAAAGGGCATAAGTTTTCAACCTATGCTACATGGTGGATTCGGCAAGCGATTACGCGGGCCATTGCTGATCAGAGCCGTACCATTCGCTTACCTGTGCATATGGGGGAGGCAATTAGCCAAGTTAAACGAACTTCCCACAAGTTACAACAATCTATGCAGCGCGAACCGACTCCGGAGGAGATAGCCGATGCGATGGGAATTAGCCCTAGCAAAGTGCGGCGGACGCTTGAAGCCTCGATGCACCCACTTTCGTTAGAAATGCCTGTCGGCCAGGACGGTGAAGGGCGGATGGGCGATTTTATCGAAGATGACCGGGTGGCGACTCCCGCCGAAGCCGCTGCGGCCTCGATGTTGCGGGAACAGATTGAAGAAGTCTTGCAAAAACTGCCCGAACGCGAGCGCAAAATAATTCAGCTGCGCTATGGGTTAAAAGATGGGCGCTATCGCACGCTGGAAGAAGTTGGAGTCGAGTTTGGCATTACCCGCGAACGCATCCGTCAAATTGAAGCTGTGGCGCTGCGGAAGCTGCGACACCCGCATCTCGGCAAGAAATTGCGGGGCTACCTTGACTAGGAACGAGGCTTTTTGATCTGCAACGGAGAGCCTTTGAAGCCTTTTGGCGCTCTTTATTTGCGATAAGCGCCAATCTGTGGTAGCATTGCGGCTGTAAGTGGTTGGGTTGCCTCACCCCAAAGGGGGCAACTTATAGGTTTTCGCTGTTTTTTAGTCTACCAAGACCAACCCCAGAATTTGGTAGACCGTAAGTTAGACCCTTTCAAAGGTGGTGCTTGGTGAACCCAGAACCAAACCTAAGGAGGGCCCTTATTGGTAAAGCATCACTAAGCGCAGACAAAGAAGGTAGCAGGACTGTATGACCGATCCCGATAGCATTTTGCAGTTGGGAATTGAAGCTGCTCGTGAAGGCAATAATGAAGAGGCGCGGAACCTCTTTCGGCTCCTGACCCGCCAGAATAACCACGATGTGCGGGCCTGGCTCTGGTTAGCAGGCGTAGCTGAAAACCGTGATGAGCGCCGGGCCGCTTTGGAACGGGTGATTGAAATTGCCCCCACCAACGACTTGGCTCTGCGGGGCCTCCAGTCCCTTGGGGCTAAACCAACGACCAAGCTTGCGGAAGAAGTTGAAACCCAAAGTGAAGCTCATCTTTCCCATGCTTCGCCAAAGCCTGTTTCCCCGCTTGCGGAATCACCCAGTCTTTCGGCCCCTACTACCTTAGCTGAAGCTGAAGAGGACGACGACCCCTTTGCCGACCTTTCCGCAGCTTTCGTTAGCTCCCCCAAAGCCGTGCGCCGCGAGCCTTCACCGGAGACCGAATTTGACGCTGACGACCCCTTTGCCGACCTTTCCGCAGCTTTCGACCAATCCCCTGGGTCAGTTCGGCGGACCAAAGATGGCGAGTCAGAAGCCAGATCTTCCTCGCCAGCAAAGAAGGCTCCGCCGCCCAAACCAAAAACGCCTGGGAAAGCAAGTTCCTCTTCGGCCAAGTCTGCGGCAAAGGACGGGCCAAAGGTTACAATTCCTGCCTTTTTTGCGAAACTTTGGCCGAAAAAAGCTCCTTCCCCAACCAAAGCTTCTTCAACAACAAAGCAAGCTCCTTCCCCAACCAAAGCTTCTTCAATGGCAAAGCAAGCTCCGGCCCCAAAAGCAAAGCTTCCAAAGCAGCCCTTGCAAAAGGAGAAGGGTAATCCATCTCAGTTTGATGTGAAGAAGCTTACGCCTGTTTTCATTATTATCCTGGGAGTCCTGTTGATTATCGTCCTCGCAATTTCTGTAGTTCCGCTCGTGGGGGGCGTGCTAAAGGCTAATAAAGCGGTCCCTAGTGCAACTTCGAGCGCGAATAATCAACAGACCAATGACAAGGTTACTCCAACCCCAACGCTCACCCCAACTGAGGAAAAGGTTGTCAACCTGGATGCGGTAGCAACGCCCTTAGGGGAAGCGGAAGTTGTCCAGCCTACTTCGGGCCCAACTCCCGTTCCGCCACCCCCGCCAGCGGCGCAACCACTTGACCTTGCGAATGCTAACCCTAGCATTTTGCCCGCTAACACGCCGTTGGAGAGCAATGGCTGGCTCTATGATTTTAACAACCCCAGCCATGCAAATGTAGTTTATACCCCTTTAGCAGGGAAATCCGCCCAAGGAAGGTTTGTAATTATCTTTGCGATGACGGTTAATCGAACCGGCCAAGCTCAACCGCTTCCCGCCGATTTCCTTGTCTTGAAGGATGCCCAAGGTCGGGTTTATCATCCGTTGACTTGGGCTTCTACCGCCTATCTTAATCGGTTTGGTTATGGAAGCGGAGGAAATGTATCCCAGGAACAATCAGTCCCTGCGGATGGCATTACCTATGGCGTACCAATCATCTTTGATGTTGCTCCTGATGCCACAAACCTCGTTTTCTTTGCTCCAAGTAAGCCCGATCAAGGCTGGTTAGTACGCGGAAGTGTCCGCTAAAACTCCGCAAACAAAGCAGGCCCAGACCAAGGAATTTGAATTACTCCTGAAAACGGGAAAGCGAGCCACGCAGGCAGGGAATAAAGTGGGAGCCCAAGCGCTCTTTCGCTTTTTGACGCGGCAATATCCAACTGAAGGGTCAGCTTGGCTGGCTTTAGCAGAAGTTACTACCAATGAAGTTGAGCGCGAAGAGGCTTTAGCGCATGCCAGCAAACTAGATTTTCCTTCACAGCCGCGCAAACCTTCATTTTCCTCCTTCCTTTTGCGCTTTGTATCGTGGCTTGGGCCGCTAATTGCCCTTTTATCCCTGGGAATCTTGCTTTGGATGCAATTTACAAATGTCGTAGATCAGCAAATCGCAGTTAAGCAGCGCGAGCAACTGGTTGGTGCAGTCACTAAAACGCCCATTCTCCCTTCCCCAACCGCTCGCCCTCGCCCCCGGCCTTTAGAGCTGGGCAACGTTGTTACCTTTGAGAACTGGCAAGTTACCTTGAATCGCCCGGAGTATGCAATGGTCATCAGCCAAACTGTAGGGTATCTTCCCCCACAAGGGCAATGGATTTTAGTGCTACCCGCCATTGGCAACACAGCGACTGTTTCCCGCGTCTTACCCTTAGAGCTTTTTGCCCTTTCAGATGCCCAAGGTCGTTGGTATCAACCCCATCCCCAAGCTTCGGCCAACTACTTAGCAGTCTATGGGCGCGGCAAACGGGGCGACCTTGCCTTAGGCGAAACCTTACCTTCTGGCGGGGGAATGTTTAGCGTTCCAATCCTGTTTGATCTTCCTTCTGATGCCAGCGGATTACTGCTTGCTGTCGGCCAAGCTCCGGAGGGTTTAGCTCTCCCAGGTGCTGCTGGCAGTGCGCGTTCCCCATGAACTATGCCAACTTTAACCCTTCTTGGTCTGGGCCCTGGCGACCCTAACCTTCTTACTCGTGCTGCCTGGGACTTCCTCGCGCAGGTTGTCCTCCTCTATACACCCACGCCCACGCATCCCGCTCTCGCTTATCTCCCCGCCGAACGCATCCAACCTTTACCCCCCAACGACCCGCAAGCTAGTAGTATAATCCTCAAAAAACAACTTGCTTTGGGGAAAGATGTGGCTTGTGCCCTTGCGGATACCCCTTTTAATCATCCTTTGACCTTTGCGCTGGCCGACGAAACGCTCCAGATTATCCCTGGAGTAAGTAGCCTTGATTCGCTAATTGCCAAAAATCAGGCCAGCTTTGCTCGCCTGGAAGCGATTGTGATGCGCCTAATTGGGCCTGGCGGTTGCCCTTGGGATCAGCAACAAACGCATCAATCCTTGCGCTCTGGCTTGCTGGAAGAGACTTATGAAGTGTTGGAAGCCCTAGATGCCAACGATTTACCTGGTTTGGCGGAGGAATTAGGCGATTTGCTGTTGCAAGTTATCTTTCACAGCGAATTGGCGCGGCGAGCAGGAACTTTCGATCTGGGCGATGTTTTAGCGCAAATCAGCACTAAGCTTGTAAGTCGCCACCCGCATGTTTTTGGGGATTTTAAGGTCACTGATCCGAGCGAAGTTTTGCAAAATTGGCAGCAGATTAAGAACCAAGAATTGGCTGCGAAAGGTCGGCAGCGGGCCAGCGCGTTGGATGGCATTCCGCCAGGCTTACCGGCCTTAGCCACCGCCCAGAAAATAGTTGGCAAAGCAGCGCGACTGAATTGTGATTATGCTATGTTTAGCGAAGCTTGGGCAAAATTGCATGAAGAATTAACCGAATTCCTTGAAGCTTTCCAAATTGCAAAGCGCGAAGCAACGCTTGAGCATCAAGCCCATTTGAGCGCGGAATATGGCGATCTGCTTTTTGCCCTGGCCCATTTAGGGTCTTGGCTCAACTTGGACGCGGAGAGTAGTCTGCGTGGCACGATTGCTAAATATCGGCGGCGGTTCAATTTTCTGGAGCAGAATGTTCAAAAGCGAGGCTTAGACCTCGCTACCCTATCCAGAGGCGAGAAAGATCGCCTGTGGGCCGAAGCGAAGCAAAGCAAGAAGTGATCTAAACTTAAAAGCTATGAACCCCAAACGCGAACTTATTTCAGAAAAAAGAAAATATTTAGTCTTAACCGTTGCTCAAGCCAAAGAAATTGGCTTTAATTGGTTAGCTGAGGTAGACCTAACCAACGCGCTCAAACTTGGTCTGCCCGAAGTAGATGACCGTTATCATCAATGGCGCGTGCCTTTGTGTGTTGAGAATGGAGATAAAGTCGGTGAAGTCGTTATAGACGCTTATTCAACCGAAATTGTGTTGACGAAAACCACCAAAATAGACCTCATTCTTGCGCGTTTACTGAACCAAGCTGAAACTAAAGTGACGGCTCTTAAAAAAGGTAAAGCAGAATATAAACTGTCTTCGTTACGAAATACGGTGGGTTTGGGTGATTCTGTAGACCTCATTCATGATCTGCCGAGTGAAAGCGTGGACTTGATTTTTACGTCGCCCCCCTATTTTAACGCACGGCCTGAATATTCTGAATATGAAGCTTACGAACAATACCTGTTCAAAATGAGGCAAATTATTAAACGGAGTCACCGTGTATTAAGTGAAGGGCGCTTTTTTGTGATCAATATTGCCCCTGTTTTATTACGGCGGGCCTCACGCAATACCTCTTCAAAGCGCATAGCCGTTCCTTTTGATCTACATCGTATCTTCATTGAAGAGGGCTATGATTTTATTGATGAC
>DCSM01000044.1:0-9328 GCA_002325605.1 Chloroflexaceae bacterium UBA1466 | reverse complement strand
GCTGACCGTAATCCGTTGCAATACAAAGCCGTCCCTGTGACCGAATATCTGTTAGTTTATCGGAAACAAACCGATTTGCTGATTGATTGGCATATTCGTAATTATCCTGATAAACAAACCCTGGCGGAATCGAAAATTGGCGATGATTATGAACGTACCAATGTGTGGAAAATTAACCCCGCGCTAAACTCAAAACATCCCGCCGCGTTTCCCAAAGAATTAGCGGAAAAGGTCATTCGTTATTATTCCTTCAAAGGGGATACCGTTATGGACCCGTTTGCAGGGTCAGGCACAGTGGGGGCTGCTGCCGCTGAACTAGACCGCCGCTTTGTGTTGTTTGAGCTTAACCCTGCTTATCTTGAGTTAATTAAAAAAGCAATTACCAGTTGGAAAAATATTAGCCAGAGTGCCATGCTGTGGCTTAATTGTCCTCCACCTGAACCTGTTATGCAACAAAGTTATTTATTGGAGAAAGGATATGACGAATATTATTGTTGACCGTATGGCTGAAACAACTAAAACGGCTGAAACAGGCCGTGAAATAATCCAAATGAGCATGAAGTTTTGGTCTCAAGAACTTGCCAAGAAGATAAAATTACAATGGGATGGAAAACCGCCTGTGGCCTGCGTGTAAGACCTTCGCTTTTGGGGGCCGCGCAGGTCGAAGCAGCCACGAATGCCTCTTTTAGAGCCATCTGTGGCAAGGAAACCCTTTCACTACAGCCAAAACCGTTGCTTCCAAGGCGGAGTCCACGGCTTTAGCCGTGGCCCAACAGCTAAAGCTGTTGACTCCAGAGGAAAAATAGCTTGGGTTTCATACTATGAATTTCAGCAGTGATCACTTGTGATCATGGAGAAAGTAGCAGGTTTGACGATGATGACAAATCATTTCCCCAGCTTTTTCGTAACCATCTGGGTGCTAGTGATGGTGATCTTAGCTTTAGCAGCTTTTGTAGCCGTCGGTATCTGGCTCTATCTCAACACCCGCAACCAGCCCTTTGCCAGCGGCGCAGAGGCACTAATCGGCCAAGTAGCCGAAGTTCGCCAAAGGCTTGCGCCTCAAGGCCAAATTTTTATTGAGGGAGCGCTTTGGCAAGCGGTCAGCGAGCAAGGTGAACTTGGGGTTGGCGAGTTAGTTCAAATCGTCGCAGTCCATAAGTTACGCCTGGTTGTCCGCCGTCTTGAATCTAAAACCAAGCAAGAAACCACTACTCCTTAATCGCATTGAAGGTTTGATCTCGTAGAATTTCTCTGTATCCACCATCTTTGAGAAGAAGTACGAAAGCACGAAAGGGACAAAGCAAGCTATGAACGAATTTTCCTGTTGTCTAACCCTCGGTTTCATCGCGGTAATGTTCGTTATCTCCGCCTTCAAAATTGTCAATGAGTATGAACGCGGCGTTATCTTTCGCTTAGGACGGTTAATGGGCGCACGCGGGCCAGGCCTCTTCATTGTCGTTCCCGTTTTGGAAAAGATGATGCGGGTTGACCTCCGTGTGATTACAATGGATGTTCCCTCGCAAGAAGTTATCACCAGAGACAACGTGACCATTAAGGTCAATGCGGTTTTGTACTTCCAAGTTTTTGACCCTAACCTGGCGGTTGTGAAGGTCGCCAATTACAACCTGGCAACCTTGCAAATTTCCCAAACTACCTTGCGGAGTGTGGTTGGGCAAGTCCACTTGGATGAACTCCTTTCGGAACGGGATGCAATCAACGAGAAGCTTCAGCAGATCATTGACCAACAAACTGAACCGTGGGGCATTAAGGTCACGATTGTCGAGATAAAGGATGTTGAGTTACCTTCAACAATGCAACGGGCGATGGCTAAACAAGCCGAAGCCGAGCGGGAAAAGCGGGCCAAAATTATCCATGCCGAAGGGGAGTTTCTCGCTTCGCAGAAGCTGGCCGAAGCGGCCCACGTTATCGCCACCGAGCCAGCGACCATTCAACTCCGCTACTTGCAGACCTTGACGGAGATCGCGGTGGAGAAGAATAGCACGATTATCTTCCCCCTTCCCATTGAATTGGTCAGACCTTTCATTGAAGGTTTTACCTCCCCAATTTCGCAAGATCGGCCTAAGTAAGGAATGTTCCTTCGCGCTTCCACGGGTGCTAAATTTAGCTGCAAAGTCTTCCGTCATCGCTCTTTGGCGGTGACGGAAGGGCTTTAGGTCGGATAACCTTCTGGGGCCATTTCAAAGAAATCTAAGTGAAGATCTTGCTGAGGGAGCAGAGAAACGCAAAAGCAAGCTGCTTCTTAGGCTGCGTCCCATCCTTCTGACCATGCTGGGACTCTACTTCTTTATCTACCCTTGGTCGCTTCTCTTCCTCGCGTTGAATTGCATTCCCGCTTGGGGAACTTGGATGGGCGGGGCCTTACTTATCTTGCAAGGGATGCTCCTTGTCTTCTGGCTTCTGGCTAACCACGGCCCCCGAATGATTCCCGCCAGCCTGCTCATTCTCTTCCTTTCTTGGGCCGCCGAACAGATTGGGACGACCACAGGTTTGCCCTTTGGGAAGTATACTTATACTGCCGTTCTCCTGCCAAAGGTCTTTGACCTTGTCCCCCTTCCCATTCCCTTTGCTTGGTTGTTGGTTGTTCCCGCTACTCTTGCGACTGCTGAGTACCTTTGGTTTCCCCAAACCTCGACCTCGCTCGTAAGCTGCTTTCAGAAGGCTTTAAGCGCGGCGTTCTTAGCGCTTCTTTTAGATACCACTATTGAGCCAGTTGCTTTTCACATTAGTAAGTATTGGATTTGGCACGAAACAGGTTTTTACTATGGTGTACCGCTTAAAAACTTTCTTGCTTGGGGCGGTTTAAGTTTTTTACTTACTTTGCTCTTGCTCTTTTTTCTGGAAAATAGATCAATTCAGCTTTCTACAACGAATTTTTCAAGTTCTGAGGACTTTCCCTGGTTGCCAATACTTTTGTATTTCCTGAATTTAGGTCTCTTTACGCTGGTCAATCTAGCACAACGGCAGTTTCTTGCTGGCGCTGTGGGGCTAATTTCGCTTAGTTTTCTGCTTTTCTGGTGGCGCAAAGTGCATTTAAGCCCGCGAAAAATGCTCGCTGGCCCGAAAACCTAAACTGCTCATCTTTCCCAAAAAGCTGTTATAATAAAGAGCCTTCATTGGGCAAGTGAGCAGCCATGCCTACCTCTATGCCGCAACCTACACTTCATTGGGGCTTTCTCCCTCTCTTGGGAGTAGTCTTTTTCTTGGGCCTTCTCGTTTCCTGCGGGCCCGCAGCTTTGCCCCCACTTTGGCCGACCCCCACGCCGGCCTTCCCCGTGCAAGAAGGTAGACCGCTCCCGCAACCCCCAACCGCTATTCTTTCTGCAACCGCCAACCAAGTCAAGCAACTTGCTCACTGGCAAGTTTTTAGCGAAACCGCGCAGGTTTTTACCGTAGCTTTCGCTCCCGACGGGCAAACTTTAGCGGCGGCGGGCTGGGAGCAAACGATTCGCTTCTTGCGCGTGCAGGATGGTACGCTCATTCAAACTTTCAAAGGGCATACCGCAGCCATCCAAAGTCTTGCTTTCGCTCCCGATGGGCAAAAATTAGCTTCAGCTTCTTTAGATAGCACGATTCGCTTGTGGCAAGTAGCTGATGGGACTCTGCTTAATCTTCTAAAAGGGCATCTTGGCTCGATTCAGAGTGTAAGTTTTTCGCCTGATGGCCAATTTTTAGCTTCTGGAGCCTTAGATGGAACAATTTATTTGTGGCGCGTGAGCGATGGCGAAGTTATCCGTACCTTAAAAGGACATAAAGATAAGGTTTGGCAAGTAGTTTTCTCGCCCGATGGCCAAAAACTGGCTTCGGCTTCGGTTGATCAGACGGTAAATCTCTGGCAAATCAGTGACGGCGCACTTTTACGTACCTTATGGCACAATTTTATTGTTTGGGGTTTAGCCTTCGCGCCCAATGGCGAAACGCTGGCGGCAGCATCGCTTAAAGAAGTGCGTTTGTGGCGTGTAAATGAGAATTCACCGCCCTTAATTCTCAATGGACACACTGGCTGGGTGCAAAGCGTAGCCTTTTCACCAAATGGTAAAGTGATCGCTTCAGGGGCGCAGGATAACACTTTGCGGCTTTGGGATGCCATAAATGGGAAAGAGCTTGCAACTCTCAATGGGCATACCGACGATGTGAAAAGTGTTACTTTTTCCCCCGACGGGCGGTTTATCGCTTCGGGCAGCAACGATGGAACGGTACGATTGTGGGGCCTACCGCCGAAATTCAATAGATAGTTTCAGAAATCATTATGAATGAGCCTCAAATCTTTCGGATTGAGATCGAAAATCGCTTAGACGGTCAAGGTGAAACAAATTTAGTCGCTGCGGCGCAGCAATTAGGGCTTCTAAACCTCACGGCTTGTCATATTCAACGCTTATTTTTTATCGCTGGCTCTCTTTCTTTGAGCGATGTCCAGAAACTTGCTCAAGAATTACTTGCTGATCCTGTAACTGAGACTTTTACGGTTACGCTTTTTGCCGAAAAGCAACAGATCTGCTTGCCAGAAAAGTTTAAGCATACTGTAGAAGTTACATTGCTGCCTGGCGTAACTGATCCAATAGCTGAAAACCTGGTGCGGGCGGCGGCGTTACTTGGCCAAACAGCTTTAGAACGGGCTGCGACGGGGCAACGGTATCTTCTTCAAGGCAATTTGAGCGAAGAAGAGTTAAAGCGCCTAGCCACCGAAGTCTTTTCTAACCCTGTAATTCAACGCTTTACTTTGAATCAAGCTATTTCTCCACCTTTTATTCCCTTTCAACAGAAAGATGAAACTGTAGAAAGCATTGCGCTTCGTTCGGCCAATGCAGAGCAATTAGTTCAAATCAGCAAAGAGCGGCGTTTAGCTTTAGATTTAGCTGAAATGCAGGCCATTCAAACCTACTTTCAAAATGAGAAGCGGGAGCCAACCGACCTTGAATTGGAAACTTTAGCCCAAACTTGGAGTGAGCATTGCGTTCACAAGACCTTTGCGGCTAAAATTACCTGTTCTGGCGCTGAAACTCAAGAAATCAATAGTTTGCTGAATTCTTACATTCGGGCTGCCACAGAAAAAGTTGCTAAACCGTGGGTTCGGTCAGCTTTTGTAGATAATGCAGGAATTATTGCTTTTGATGAGCATTGGGATCTGGCGTTTAAGGTTGAGACCCACAATCATCCTTCAGCTTTAGAGCCATTTGGGGGCGCAAATACGGGCGTAGGCGGAGTTGTCCGCGATGTTTTAGGAGTAAGTGCAAGGCCCATTGCGAATACAGATGTTTTATGTTTTGGCCCTCCTGATTTAGCTGAAGAAGATTTGCCCAAAGGGGTTTTACATCCGCGTCGAATCGCTGCGGGCGTGATTCACGGGGTTGAAGACTATGGGAATAAGATGGGTATTCCCACGGTTAATGGCGCAATCCTCTATCATCCAGGTTATACGGCGAATCCCTTAGTCTTTTGTGGGTGTTTAGGTTTGTTGCCAAAGGATAGTCACCCATTTGTGCCGCAACCTGGCGATTTGGTGATTGTGCTTGGCGGGCGCACGGGCCGCGACGGGTTGCGGGGCGCGACCTTTTCAAGTATGGAAATGGATCAGACCACGAGCGAAATCGCTGGAAGTGCCGTTCAGATCGGGCATCCAATCCATGAGAAACAAGCGTTGGAAGTAGTTTTGCGAGCCAGAGATGCCAAACTTTACCATGCGATAACGGATTGTGGCGCTGGAGGGCTTTCGTCGGCGGTGGGCGAAATGGGCAAAAAGCTAGGGGTTAAGGTTCAATTAGAAGCTGTCCCGCTCAAATATCCTGGCTTGTGGCCTTGGGAAATTTGGCTTAGTGAAGCCCAAGAGCGGATGGTTTTAGCGGTTGCGCCTGAAAGCTGGCCGCAATTGCAGGCGCTTTGTCAAGAGCAGGAAGTTGAAGCGGTTTCGATTGGAACGTTTGAAAATACTGCTCGGCTCCAAGTTTTCTCTGAAAATCATCTCGTTGGCGATTTAGAAATGGCTTTTTTGCACGATGGCATTCCTCAACGTCATTTGCAAGCCACGCTTTCTCCTTCCCCAAAACCTGCTCAAACTTCATTTCTGCATTCTGTGCCTGCTAATCTTACCGATAGTCTATTAAAACTCCTCGCGCATCCTAACATTCGTAGCAAAGAAGCCGTTATCCGCCGCTATGATCACGAAGTGCAAGGCGCAACTGCCGTAAAGCCCTTGGTCGGGGTAGCTAATCACGGGCCAAGCGATGCGGCGGTCTTAGTTCCCCTTGAAACGCTCAATGATAAGCAACAAATCAGGGGCGTAGCCCTGGCAAATGGGATTTGTCCTCTATATGGCGAGCGCGATTCTTATGCAATGGCTTGGGCTGCGATTGATGAAGCAATGCGAAATATCGTTTCGGTTGGTGGCGACCCCGATCAAGTTGCTTTACTTGATAATTTCTGTTGGGGCAATCCTAATTTACCCGACAGACTTGGCAGTTTAGTGCGTTCTGTCCAGGGATGCTATGATGCTGCAATTGCTTATAATGCGCCTTTCATCTCTGGAAAAGATAGTTTGAACAATGAATATACGGGTGCGGATGGGCAAAAACACGCTATTCCAGGGACGCTGCTGATTTCGGCGGTAGGCATTGTGCCCGATGTGCAACAAGCCGTAACGATGGATTTGAAGCAGCCAGCGAACAAATTGTATCTTATCGGTGATACAAAAGGTGATTTAGGCGGTAGTCATTATGCTTTGATGATAAATGAGGATTGCGAAACGCCGCCGCAGCCTGGGCCAAATGCTCTTAAAACCTTGCGGACTTTGCATCAGGCGATAATTACGGGCCTTGTTAAATCTTGCCATGATTGTTCTGAAGGTGGAATAGGCGTTGCGCTGGCCGAAATGTGTCTTGCAGGGCGATTAGGCGCAGAAGTTAAATTAGCCAGTTTGCCTCAATCAGCAAATTTCAGCGATGACATTCTGCTTTTCACTGAATCGCTGACGCGCTTTATCGTGGAAGTAGCTCCCGAACAGAGCGATCTGTTTGAAAAACACTTTGTTGATCTGCCTTTTGCCCAGATCGGGGAAGTTAAAGCAAGCAAAGAATTGCATGTCTGGGGCCGTAAGGGCAATGAAATCGTTAAAATAAAAGTTGTTGCGCTAGAAAAGGCGTGGCGCGGCGAAGAGGCAAAGGTCGAAAAGCCTAACCTGCATTCTCGCTCATTCTCTGCTGCTCAATACTTAGCGCAACAGCCAAAAGTATTGATTTTGCACGTTACAGGCACAAACCGAGATCGGGAAGCTGCGTTAGCTTGCGAATTGGCAGGCGGAAAAGCCGAAATCGTGCATCTCAATCAATTGCTGGCGGGCGAACGTAAACTTTTAGATTATCAAATGCTCGTTTTGCCAGGTGGTTTCTCTTACGGCGATGATCTTGGGGCGGGTACACTTTGGGCTTTAGATATAAATCATCGTTTAGGCAATGATCTAAAGCAATTTGTGGCGCTTGGTAAGCCTGTTTTGGGCATTTGCAATGGTTTTCAAGCGTTGGTTAAAGCAGGTTTGCTCCCTGGTAAGCCAGAGAAAACTTTGCGAACCGCAACCTTGGCCCCCAATGATTCGGCCCATTTTGAGTGTCGGTGGGTTTATCTCCAGCCCAATCCGCAAAGCCCTTCGCTCTTTACGAAGGATTTGACCGAACTGATCTATTGTCCTGTCGCGCATGGAGAAGGAAAATTCATTATTTCTGATGCTGATTTGCTCAAAAATAGTGAAACAGCTAACTTCATTGCGCTTCGCTATGTGAATGCTGATGGTACAGAAGCTCTTTATCCCGCGAATCCTAATGGATCATCACTTGGCATCGCAGGAATTTGTAATTCAGCAGGGAATGTCTTAGGTTTAATGCCGCATCCCGAAGACCATATCTTTTTTTGGCAACATCCGCGCTGGCAGCGCGGCGAGGTTGGAATGCTAGGTTTGCAATTGTTTAAGAATGGGTTAAAATATGGCTAAAATGACGCTCAACGAACTAGAAACATTCATTCCAATGGCTCTCC
Organism: Chloroflexaceae bacterium UBA1466; assembly: GCA_002325605.1. Classification (GTDB taxonomy): domain Bacteria; phylum Chloroflexota; class Chloroflexia; order Chloroflexales; family Chloroflexaceae; genus UBA1466. Next base: position 1,288 of record DCSM01000044.1, on the reverse strand, counting down.
AAACGGTAGATTTGCCTGCGGTTTGGGGGGCAAAACGAACAGGAAAAGTCCGCGATCTTTATCAAAAAAGTGGAAAGCAAATTCTGATCACTACAGACCGCGTTTCTGCTTTTGATCGCGTACTTGGAACGATTCCTTTCAAAGGTCAAGTGCTTAATCAACTGAGTGCTTGGTGGTTTGAACAGACTCAAGCGATTGTTGCTAACCATGTCATTACAATTCCTGATCCAAACGTGACAATTGCGCGAGAAGCTGAACCTTTGCCTGTAGAAGTTATCGTGCGCGGCTACATCACGGGCGTAACGCAAACTTCACTTTGGTATCTTTACGCGCAAGGTGAACGGCAGCCTTATGGAATTCCGCTTCCTGACGGGCTACAGAAGAATGCTTCCTTGCCAACGCCAATTATTACGCCGACGACTAAAGCTACTGGAGGAGCGCACGACGAACGCCTGACCCGCGAAGAGATTTTAGCGCAAGGTCTTGTGCCTGAAACGATTTGGGCGCAGGTTGAAGAGGTTGCTTTAGCACTTTTCGCTTATGGGCAAGCTGTTGCGAAGCAAGCGGGCTTGATTTTGGTGGATACTAAATATGAGTTTGGCTTGGTGGATGGGCAACTTACCTTGATTGACGAGATTCACACTCCAGATTCAAGTCGTTTTTGGACGCAGGATTCTTACAAAAAAGGTCAAGAGCCAGAAAACTTTGATAAAGAATATCTCCGTATTTGGTTTGCGGCGCAAGGTTATCGTGGCGAAGGTCAACCACCAGTTATGCCACCGTCTTTTATCGCTAATGTCGCGGCTCGCTATATTGCAGCCTACGAAAGACTTACGGGAAAAGACTTTAGCCCTGGGGAACAACCTGCGGCAGCGAGAATTGAGGAGAATTTGAAGAAGAATAGCGACTGAGGATTGGCGTGAAAGAACTTTGTCTTGCAATGGGTTTTGTCCTGGTCTCGTGGGCTGGACTGTTTCTGGTTTTCAGTGGCCTGGGTTTTTATTTCTGTCGTTGGTGGGGCTTTAGAATTCAGTCTGCCGAGCGGTGGTTTAGTGCATTTTGGCTCGGTTGGGCTGGGAGCATTGCCTTTTTACAACTTTGGCAGCTTTGGTTTCCAGTGGATTGGCGTGCTTTAGCCCTTCTAACTATGGCTGGTTTGAGTGGTTTGCTCTGGAACAGCCCCGATCTTTGGCCTTTACTCAAGCGGAGTTTGAGACAAAGAAAACTTTTCTGGCTGGCTGCGCTTCTCGTCGTTACTTGGTTTGCAAGCAACTCGATTCTCCCAATA
>DCSM01000141.1 GCA_002325605.1 Chloroflexaceae bacterium UBA1466 | reverse complement strand
TGCTGTTCAACCGAGGCCCAGAAAGCAGCCTCATGGCTTTTATCCTCGTTTTCGCTCGGCGGTTGATTCCCACTCTGCGTGCGGGCCACAAGCTGCGAACCCCGACTCATATTTTCCATGCCCCCCGCGACCACCGCCTCCGCTTCGCCATTGCGAATTAAGGCAATCGCCATGGCCACCGTTTTGAGGCTTGAACCCCCAGTTTTGTTAATGAGCATTCCTGTTTGGATTTTGGGCGGTAAGCCCGCCCGTTGCGCGGCCCGCTGGGTCAGGAGTTCTTCCATACCCGCGTGCGCCACATTGTCCATCAGGCACTCAGCGACTTCATGAGGGTCAAGGTTGGCCCGCGTCAGAGCCGCCCGAATTGCCACGGCCCCCAAGTGGGTGGCGGGAACCTTTGCGAAAACCCCTTTGAATCTTCCAATTGGTGTGCGGGCTGCACCAACGATGACCACTTCGTTCATAGCGAAAGGCGGCAGAGACTACCCGTTCCAACGGGAGTGAAGAATTGCCGCCACCCTCCTTTCATAGAGTGTGTTACCTTTAGGCAAAGCCAGGCAAGATAAGCTGCAAGCGGAACTGCAAGCGAAGATGACAGGCAAGCGGCCTATCCTACTCCCCAAACAAGCCCTATTATAGAGCATGTTCGCTTATTTTGCCAAAGGATAGCTGAAATGTTCAGTGCTGACAGACAAGATGCCTATCTCAGTGCTGCCTGACAGCTGCCTATTCTACCGTTCCTGAATCCAAGTGGTCAATTGGCCCACAAAGGCTGGTGGACAAGCAATCAGCGGCTCTTTGAGCGGCTTACCAGCCAAGAGCGCTGCAACGTCAAGCGGCTGCCCACTAGGAAGTAAAACCGCCGCCCCCCCAGCAGCCCCTAAGATCGCCAAGCCCGCTGCTATATCCCACAACTTCGGCCTGCCAAGCAGCGCCGCAGGTGCTACATTGCGGGCGACATAGCAACAATGCGTCGCTAAACTGCCATAAGATCGCGCCTTGCAGGGGAAGGAAAGGGTGTATTGTTCGTGCGCTCGTGAAGGGATAAGCAGCCAATCATCGACGGTTAAGGTTTCAGCTTTACTTGCATGGATCGGCTTGCCATTCCAGTAGGCTCGATCCGCAGCTTCATTCCAATAACAGTCGTCAGTTGTGGGGAGATAGACTACTCCCCGATAGAATTGCTTTCGCGCTAAGAGACCAATCGAGATTCCCCAGACTGGTAGCCCTGCTAAGAAGCATTCTGTGCCATCTATAGGGTCAAGACACCAGACATATTCGTTTTCAAGCCCTTCCCCACCTTGCTCTTCACCCAAGATGCCATGTTCTGGATAGCGACTCTGAATGCGCTCCCGTAGCATTTGCTCTATTTCAAGGTCGGCTCTTGAGACTAAGCTATGATCAGACTTGCGCTCCCCTTGAAGCGTATTGAAATAAGCCAGTGCAACTTCTCCGCTTTCACGGGCCCAGCCACAAACTTCCCGCATGTTAATCTCTAAAGCCATAGCTTTACTGCTAACCTCGTTAGACGCTCTGCCAGAAACGCAATTTCCCATCCCGACTGCCTGCAATTACCATTTGCCCATCTGGGCTAAAGGTTAGACAAGTTACACCTTCCGTAGCTCCTGAAAGCTTCTGAAGGAGCGTACCATCACTTACTCGCCAGAGACAGACTGTTTTGTCCTCACTCGCTGAAGCTAAGGTTTGCCCATCAGGACTAAAGGCTAGGCTCCGTACAAAGTTGGTATGTCCACTAAGAGTATCCCGCAGACGGCCCCCTTTGACCTGCCAGAGCTTGATCTGAGTATCCCCGCTTCCAGAGGCAACTAAACGCCCATCGGGGCTAAAGGCAAGACTCAACACGATGTTGGCATGGCCCTCCATTGTGTGAAGCAAATGCCCATCGCTCATCCACCATAAGCGCACCGTCGTGTCATAGCAGCCGACCCCTAAGGTCTTCCCATCGGGACTGAAGCCTAAACAATAGGTTGAATCACCCTGGGGCAGCCGATTAGCCAGCTTGCCGTCCTTCATGCGCCATAAGCAAAGGGTTTGCCCCCAACCTCCAGCAACTAGCATCTTCCCATCGGGACTGAAGGTTAGACAATAAACAGGGTCTTCCATCTCCGTGAAGCGATGCGCCAGCAAGCCATCACTCACCACCCATAAGCCAACGGTCTTATCTTCGCTGCCCGTCACCAACATCTTCCCGTCGGGGCTAAAGGTCAGCGCATGCACGTTAGCCGTATGACCCTCCAAGGTCTTCAAAAGACTACCGTCGCTGACCTGGCGCAATTCAACATCTTCCTCCTCACCCCCAACTGCAATGGTCTTCCCATCGGGGCTAATTGAGAGACAAAGAAGGGGGAAACTGGTCGAAAAGGTTTGTAGCAACGTACCAATTTTAGGCGCAGACGGGGCTTGCACAGCAGGCTGTTGAGGACTACCTCCTATTGGGATGGCCAGCACATGCGGCGGTAATGCTCGCGTGATCTGCATTGTATCCCCCGTGAACTCAGTTGGGCCTGCAAGGTTACGGGTTTGATTGGCTTGCTTCAACCATTGGCGCATCGTTTTCGCATCTGGGGGGCGCAATTCAGGATTGGGAGCCATGGCCCGATAAAGCACATCGGCTACCGCAGGTGGAATATGCGGGTTATGGGTGCTAATTGGGACTAGCGGATCTACCTCCCCATTCAGCATTGCCATGGCCCGATTCATAGCATCAGGCGGTTTATTCCCAGTCGCTAAGTGGTATAACGTAGCAGCCAAGGAGAAGAGATCACTACGGGGATCGGGTTCTGAGCCTTGAATTTGCTCCAGCGGAGCATAGTTTAGCGTATAGCCCAGAATACTCTCACTTCCTCGCCCCGAAACAACTGATTTATCAGCAACTCCGCCCTTCGCCAGACCAAAATCTAGTAAGATAATGTCTTGTCGAGCAGTAAGTTTCATATTCTGAGGCTTAATATCGCGGTGAATAACAGGTGGGGTATGATTGTGCAAGTAGTCAAGGGCATCAAGGAGTTGATCGGCCCAACGCATGATCCAGGGAGCAATTTTCGCTGGGGGAAAGCTACCCCCGCTCTTCTCCAGAAGCGCTGCTAAATCATCACCTGGAATAAACTCCATGACCAAGAATTGCCCCTGGGCCTCAATGAAATGGTCAATGACTTTGGGCAAGGCAGCGTGGCGCAGCCGTGCTAACAACTTGGCTTCGCGCTCAAAGGAACGCCGCGAAGAGTCATCAGTAAGGAGCATCTCTTTGAGCGCTACCTTTGCATTCAGGCGGGTATCAGTCGCCTCATAGACCGCTCCCATCCCCCCTTGACCAATTTGACGTTCAATCAAATACCGCTCTTGAAGTAATGTATTGGGGATCAGCATAGCTTTCTTTCTCCAAATGCCGCCCACCTTAAAGACCAGATGGCCGTTTATTTTATGCCATCACTATGATAACCTACGTCAGCATTTCACGCAAGGTGATTCCCCAAGAGAAGGCTTGCATTTGGCCAGCGGTGAGCCTCAACCCGTAGTTTGAGCCAGCCTTTCCAGCCTTTCGGGGAGAGCAGAGGGTTGAGAACCTGGGGCATTAAAAAAGAAGGGCCAACAAAGAGGACTTTGCGGCTTGAAAAGCCACAAAGTCCTCTGCCACGTTAGTCTGTCGAATTAGCTCAATTGCTGTTGAGCGGCAGCTTTACAGTTGCCTCCGGAACGGGAGGTTGCTCCCTGACAGGTAAACCCCGCTCGGCGGTCAGTTGGATGGCCCGCGTAATGGGAATGCGTACCACACCCTTTTGCTGGTCAATCCAGCCGTAGGTAGTAAGGAGCTTGTTTTCCTCTTGCTGCAACGTGATACGCTCGTCAAGAGGCAATGGTTTGAGGACGATAGGCGCACCAGGAAGCGCTCCCAGCCAGCTAATCAGGATCAGGCCAGCGAGGAAGATGCTGCTCACCGTCAGCCATGCTCGCCATAAACCCTCATCACCTTCGGGCTCGTCGTAGCTTCTACTAATAGCCGATTGAAAACTTCTGCTCATAGAATAGTTACCTTTGCTGGGAGCCAGCCTAATGATGGCCCATTGCCAACTCTAAGCGGTCATCATGGAGGGGCAAAAGCGAGGGCCGCCGCTTGAGTTGCCAAATGAAGGCGGCGAGCCAAAGGCCCCCAATCCCGACGACTGCTGCGATGTCCATCCAATGAAGCGCCAGATTTTCCGAGAAGACTGGCTTGATAATCCAGAAGAGGTCAACGAGGCGCATAAAGAGAATCCAGAGCGCGACGTTCCAAAGGATTTCGATGCGGCGCTTGAGATGGCGGGAGAGCAGGACAAAGAAGGGTACGGCGAAGTGGAAGACAATCAGGACTACAGAGATGATCTCCCAGCCGTGCTTCGTCCGCACTAGATACCAAGGTGTTTCTTCAGGCAAGTTCCCGGACCAGATGATAACGAGTTGGCCGTAAGAAACGTAAGTCCACAAGATCACGAAGGCAAAGAGAAGCTTGCCTAAGTCGTGAACACGGTCAGGCGAAACAGCTTCGCTAAAGGGCTTGTGATGCGAAAGCGCCGCCACAATGATGATGGAGAAGGCCAGCGTTGAAAGGGCTTGCCCGACCATGAACATAACCCCGTAGATTGAGGAAAACCAGTGAGGGGTTAAGGACATTGCCCAATCAAAGGCGGCGAAAGACATCGTCAGGACATAGAGAACGACCCCAGGCCCACAGATCGAGCGAATCTTATCAGATAAAGATTTGCCTGTGCGATCTTGCTCATGCGAAAGCCCAATGACTACCCGCGAGATGACAATCCAGACCAGGAAGTAGCAGATAGTCCGCAAGATAAAGAACTGGGGGTTGAGATAAGGCTGCTTAAACTGCAAGATCGAATCATGCAATAGCACTTCGGGCTGGGCCCAGATATAGAGTTTAGGCAGCTTCAGCAGGAGCGGGATGATTAACAGGGCCATTAGGGGAATGGTCAGAGCGGCGGATTCAAGGATCCGCAAGACCATCGCCGACCAGCGCCCGCCTGCAAGGTGGCCAATCATCATGAAGGCAAAGCTGCCCATGGCCAAGCCTAGCCAGAAAAGGTAGGCATAGAGGTAGGATTGCAGGAACTGCGTCGACCCTTGTTGTACCGCACCTAAGCCACAGAGTGCCAGGGCAACCCCCCCGATGACAAACGCCGCTTTTTGGAAACGGTCAAAGCTCGAAGGAAGCGTCTCGGTTTGGCTCATTTCGGTGTCCCCTGTAAATTAGCTCGCTCCGCCGCTGGCACATCATTCAGCGTCGCGTTTTCGCTGAGTTGCAACGCTCGGATATAGGCCACTATCGCCCAGCGATCTTTAGGCGGAATGCGAAGACCATAGCTGGGCATATTGCGAAAACCGTTGGTCATCACATCAAAGAAGTAGCCCGCAGGTTGGGACAGCAACCGCTCGGCATGGAAATTAGCGGGAGGCGAGAAGCCCCGTTTAGCGACCATCCCCACGCTGCGCCCCTTGCGGTCATGGCAGGGGGCACAATAGATATCGTAACGCTCCTGGCCCCGCAGGAGAACTTCCGTCGTAACCGTAAAGGGGAAGGTATCGACCAATTTCCCCGCGACCTTGCCCGTGTAGAATTGCTCATCAACGCGGCTATGACCAACCGCCACCGTGCCTGGCACAAGCGGGCGAGCCACTCGATTATCGGCAAAGACAGTAGTGCCTGTGAGGGCCTTTTGCTTTGGTTGGTTGAACATAAACTGGCGAAACCCACAGCCCGACAGAAGGAGTAGACCGAAGAAGAGCAAACTGGCTTGGCTAATCCTCATGATCTTGCGGGTCAGGGGTTGAATCCCATGTAGCATAGCTTGCAAGGCTCCTTCGTTAGTACTCGACTTCCGTAATCCGCTTGGGCCCCAGACCTTGCAGAAAGGAGCGGGTATTTTGCCCAAACTTAGGGTCGGTAGCCTCAATGCACAGGAAGAAACGGTCATCTGTGGCCCGCTCAAAGCCTGGAACATTGAAGACTGGGTGATAGGGTTGGGGCAGCCCATTGAGGGCCAGCATCCCTAAAACCGCGCTAAAAGCCGCGAACAAAATCCCTGATTCAAACGTAATGGGAATGAAGGAGGGCCAACTGAACAAAGGTCGCCCACCGACGTTGAGGGGGTAATCTAGCATTGAGCCAATGTTTTGGAGCAAGAACCCCGTTGAGGCTCCACAAAGCCCCCCAATCAACACAATCGGCGGCACACCCGTCTTGTGAAAATGAATTGCCTCAGCAATTTCTTCCATCGGGAAGGGCGAGTAAGTATCTAAATCCTGATACCCTTCCTTATGGGCAGCTTTTGTTGCTGCCAGCAACGCATCTGAATCTTCAAATTCGGCCATCAGGCCATAGATTTCAGCCTTTGCCATAGTCTTATTCCTCGTAGCTCAGAGTGCTTATTCCGCAGCCTTTGCTAATGCAACTTTCCTTGCGTCTGTAGCTTCCTGGCGGATTTCCCGATGCTTTTCCTCGTGCAACAGGACTTGCATCTCGAAGATGTTGATCATCGGGAGGAAGCGGATGAAGAGGAAGAGCAAGGAGAAGAAGAGGCCAAACGACCCAATGTAGAGGGCCCAGTCCCAAATCGTCGGGGCATACATGGCCCATGACGAGGTAAGGTAGTCCCGATGGAGACTGATGACCACAATCACGAACCGCTCTAGCCACATCCCCACGCCCACAAAGAGCGTCACGACCCAGAGTAAGGGGAGATTCATGCGGAAGCGTTTGAACCACATTAGCTGCGGTACGATCCCGTTGCACAGGATGAGCGCCCAATAAGACCAAGCGTAGGGCCCCCCAAAGCGGTTGAGGATCATATACCATTCATACTGGTTGCCACTATACCAGCCGAAGAAGACCTCCATGGAGTAACCGTAGCAGACAAAGAGGCCCGTCGCCAGCATAATCTTCGCCATTTGGTCGATATGGCGGAGGGTAATGTAGTTCTCTAAGCCGTAAATCTTGCGGATTGGGATCGCTAAGGTCAAGACCATCGCAAAGCCGGCGAAAACCGCGCCCGCCACAAAGTAGGGCGGGAAGATCGTCGTGTGCCAACCTGGCATCACTGAAACGGCAAAGTCTAAACTCACGATACTATGGACGGAGACCACGAGGGGCGTTGACAAACCGGCCAACAAGAGATAGGCCATCTCATAGCGATGCCAATGTTTGGCCGAACCCCGCCAGCCTAAAGCTAAGACCCCGTAGATGAAGCGCTGCGGTTGGGTTGTCGCTTTATCGCGGAGCTTGGCAAAGTCGGGGATTAAGCCGATCAGCCAGAAGAGCAAGGAGACGGTAGCGTAAGTTGAGACTGCGAATACGTCCCAGGCCAAGGGGCTGCGAAATTGCGGCCACAACCCCAACGTATTGGGATAGGGGACGAGCCAATAAAAGAGCCAAGGTCGCCCCATGTGGAGAATTGGCATTAGCCCCGCGCAAGCTACTGCGAAAAGGGTCATAGCTTCCGCAAAGCGGTTGATTGAGTTTCGCCAATCCTGGCGGAAGAGCAAGAGAATCGCTGAAATCAGCGTGCCGGCGTGCCCAATCCCGATCCACCAGACGAAGTTGATGATCGCAAACGCCCAGCCTACCGGGATATTGAGGCCCCAGATCCCAGTCCCTTTGAGAAGCAGGTAGCTAATGGCAAAGAACATTAGCATTAAAAGCATGAAGGCGATCCCAAAGCCCACAAACCACCCTTTAGGGGTGCGGAGAGCTAAGGGAATGCCCCCGATCTTTTGGTTAATCGAGCGCAGCGTCTCGGTTGATCCAATAACTGCCTCGGTCTCAATTGACTGGCCAGGGGTGAGTTTTACCAGATGTTCAGACTGCATAGTAGATGCTACGGCTCCCTTTCTGTACTCAAGACTGTGCCACCTTCACCCATTACGGGCGTTCCCCATGCTTTAGCCATGTTCGCCATGTTCAGGAGCTTTCTCCTCAGGGGCTAAGGCGGGGTTGAGGTTTTTCAGCCGTGCGAGATACGAAGTACGGGGCACGACATTGATCTCTTCCAGCAAACCATAATTGTGCGGTTCGGCCTTGAGCTTGGCCACGCGGCTCTTGGGGTCATTGATGTTCCCAAACACAATGGCTTGGGTGGGGCAAACCGCCTCACAGGCCGTTACGATCTCCCCATCTTGAAGGTCCCGCCCTTGCTTCTTAGCTTCGATCCGCGCCGCGTTGATCCGCTGGACACAATAGGTACATTTTTCCATAATGCCCCGTGTCCGCACCGTAACGTTGGGGTTGCGGGCCAGCTTCAGGCTTGGCGTGGTCTCGTCCGCAAACTGAAGGAAATTGAACCGGCGGACTTTGTAAGGACAGTTATTGGAACAGTAGCGCGTCCCGACGCAACGGTTATAGATCATCTGGTTCAACCCTGCATCATCATGCACCGTAGCCTCAACCGGACAGACGGTTTCGCATGGAGCCAGTTCACAGTGCATACAAGCTACAGGTTGTTGATACGTATTCGGATTATCCAGGCCCCCTTCATAGTAAGTATCAATCCGAATCCAGTGCATTTCGCGCCCATTGGCCACTTGCGCTTTGCCCACTATCGAGATGTTGTTTTCGGCTTGGCAAGCGATAGTACAGGCATTGCAGCCGATACAGCTATTCAAGTCGATTGTCATCCCCCAAGCATACTTTTGCTCCTCGTAGGGGAACCGTTCGTAGAGGGAAAGATTACCATGTCCTTCCCCTTCTGCGCCTCCGGAATGCTCGGAATGCTTGGTAGACTCAGGGTCTTTGATAAACTCGGCCAAGGAACCGACCCGGACATGGTTCCGACCTTCCATGTTGCGATGTTCTTGAGTCGTTACAAGCTGGAAGTCTTGGTTGGTCTTGACCAAATCTAGGCCCAAGCCGATCCAAGGGGCATCGGCGGTCCGCAAAGTATAGGGGTTAAAGCCCAGATTTGAGCCGACGCTCCCCGCTTTAGTGCGCCCATAGCCTAAACAAAGCGTGACACAATCCTCGGCGTGGCCGGGCATAATCCAAACTGGGCCGCTTACAGTTTTGCCTAAGTAACTGAGATCGACCACCGTCCCGCGCTGAAGCTTGAACCGTTCAGCAGTGGCGGGGCTGACCAAAACCGCATTATCCCAGGTAAGTTTGGTCAAAGGTTTGGGAAGCTCTTGCAACCACCCGTTGTTTGCGAACCGTCCATCCCAAATCGTAGGGTCAGGCCGAAACGCAACTTCCAAGTTTCCTGCGCCTGCATTGATAGAAGGGCTGGCGGGGACAGACTTGATCTGGGCTGCAAAACCCTTTTCCTCCGCCTTTGTACCCTCAAAAAAGCCATCCTGAAGGGCCTTCTGCCAAGCAGCTTCAAAATTCCCTGTCAGGTTGTTCTGCCAATATTCCCGCACAACGTCATAGCTTGTCTGATCAGAACGGCCCAGAAGGAGGGCAAGGACTTCATGCGCTGTTTTCCCTGCATGCAAAGGTGCAATCAGGGGTTGAATGATTGAAGCCGTCCCATCGTAAGCTCGTGCATCGCCCCAAGCTTCCAGGAAATGGGCTTCGGGAAGCGTCCACTTGCAAAGCTCCGACGTTTCGTTGCGATAGAGGCTAAGGTGGACAGAGAAGGGGACACTGGGTAAGGCTTGCGTAAATTTAAGATCCGTCGGGGCATCAAAAGCAGGGTTGCCCCCCAGGATAAAGAGCGCTTCGACCTTCCCGCTCGCCATTTCGTTGCTCAAATCGCGGAGGTCTTTGCTTTGATTCGTTGCTTTAGCTTCAATCGGCGCAGTGTAGACTACCGTTTTGCCGATATTGCCTAGCTTCTGATTCAGAAGGTGAGCTAAAGCATGGACGGCAGGCGACTGATATTCCCCCGCAATGATTAAGGATTTCCCTTCATGGTTCTTGAGATCATTGGCCACCGCATTAAGCCACTTGGTAACTTCAGGCGTGAGCGGAGGGTTGGTCTCATCTGGAATCCCAAGTGCTTTTGCCAAAGCACGAGCAAAGCTTTCAATCTGGCTGGCCCGCAAAGGTAAGCGATGGTCGGCTGCGCCCCCCGTAAGGGAAGGGGTATTTTCCACCACGTAAAGCCGATTCATCTCTTTGGCTTCTTCGCGCACGCGGCGGCGATTGGCAAAATCGCGGGCATAGCGCACGTTCCCAGGGCCCGAAACCAGGAAATCAGCATCGAGGGAAAGGATTACATCGGCTTCCGCCAATTGATAGTGCGTTGCAACCGCTTGCCCAAAGACCATTTCGGCTCCCGCTCGCACCGCATCGCGGTTGACGGGTTCATATTGCACCCACTTGGCCTGGGGGAAGGTGGTCAACAATTGTTCAATTTGCTTGGCTAAGGTCGGCGAAGTAACGGTCTCGGTCAAAATCCGCAACCCGGCCCCTTGCGTTGCTCGCTGGGCGGCGATTTGCGGATTCACTGCCGTCAGAAAGGCCTTCCAATTTGCCTCGACAGCCGTTGTGGTTCCAGTGGAACGGTCAGGGTCATAAAGGGTCAAAATCGCAGCTTGGGCAAAGATATCCGTCCCGCCTAAGCTGGCGGAATGATTGGGATTGCCCTCAACTTTGGTGGGGCGGCCCAAATGGCTTTCCACCAAAAGCCCCGTGGCAAACCCCCCAAGCGGCATCGCCGTGGCAAAGAAGAGCGGCCTGCCAGGCACAACTTCTTCAATGGGAGGGGGAACGTTGTAGGGGACGATCTTCTCGGCTGGCTGGCGCGTACAAGCATTTAAGCCCGCTAAAGCCAGGGAAGCTCCCATCAACTTCAGAAAGTTGCGCCGGCTTACGCCGTCTTCCCATTCTGAAGCCCCCTGCGGAAATTCGCGATGCAAGAACTCCTGAAAGTCCTTGGTGCCGGCCAATTCTTCAAGGCTACGCCAGAAGGTCTGGCCATTGCCTTCAGCAAGACGGGCCCGGATCGCGGCCAAATCGAGGTGTTCTTTGTGCGTTTTCGTAGTCATCACCTATGGCAAATGTTACAATGGGTCAAGACCAACCGGCCCGACGGAACATTATACTTCTGCATCAATTGCCGCCCCAGCGCAACTTGCTCTGCGGGAGGCTGCCATTCCATATTGAAGACTTCTTCGCGGGGCCGCAGATAGTTCTCCGGCGCACGATGACAGTCCAAACACCACCCCATTGTCAAGTCCTTCACCCGCCAGACCGTGGGCATCTTATCAATGGGCCCATGACACGTCGAGCATCCCACACCTTTATTGACATGGATGCTGTGATTGAAGTAGACAAAGTCTGGCAGATCATGGACGCGCGTCCATTCAAAGGCTTTACCCGTTTGAGCGGCTTCCTTCAGCGGCTGAATGAGGAGACTGTTGGCCTTAACTTCGTTGTGGCAAGCCATACAGGTCTCCAACGGCGGAACGTTAGCGAACGCGGAGTCTTCTACTGCCGTATGGCAATAGCGACAATCCATGCCGAGGCTTCCTGCGTGAAGTTCGTGGCTGTAGGGAATCGGTTGGGCAATGGGTTCATTGACCCGCCGCGTGTAATTTGACCGATCCAAGATCGCCAGACTCCAGACCAGCAACGCAACGACATAGAGGACTCCAAAGGCACTCACCTTGAAAACCGTGTTAGCACGAGGGCGAAAGATTTGCATCCGAGTAGGTTACCCTTTCTTCGAGGCGACTGCGACAAAACCAGCAGAAACTCTCTTTTTGCACATTGGACAATTTTCTAACATTATAGTCAAAGAGCGCTTCCTGTCAAACAAACGAACAACACTTTCAGAAGCCCATTTACCTCGGTTGGTTTGAGAGGCAAATTTGGCATCCCAAAGCCTAAACTGAAAATCTACTAACCTAGATTTGGTCAGAATTCTCCTTTCGGGAAACTTAACAGAACCTTTATCTTTCGTTGTTTATAAAGCAAATTCTTAGACAAACTGGGCAAAAACCTGATTCCCAAGCATCCGCCCCCGTGGAGTCAGCCGCACGGCGGTGGGCGTAATTTTGAGCAAACCTTTATCCTCAAGTTGGCCTATCATTATGCCATAAATCGTCCTCATGTCAACCCCGCAACGTTCGTAAAAATGGGCAAAAGTTAGCCCTTTGGTCAGGCGCAGGCCCAAAAAGACCGTTTCGCCAAACCGCTCTGAAGCCTTGATTTCAATTTCTTCCGCCACGGGCCGCTGGCCAGCTTGAAGATTTGCAAGATATTCAGTTATTTTTACTTGATTGCTATAGCGTTTGGGAAAGATTTGCCCATGCGCTCCAGCCCCAAGCCCCAAATAATTTTGATTCAACCAATAAGCCAGATTGTGATTACAAGCAAGCAGTAAGTTTTCGTTATTTTGCGAAGCGTTTTTCTTCGCCCAATTACTGATTTCATAGTTTTCGTAACCTGCCGCAGCGAGATAAGCCAGAGCCATTTCATACATTGTTGCGGTTTCATCTTCTGAGGGAAGCGCGAGAACGCCTTGCTCAATTCGCTGGGCCAAAGGAGTCTCAGCTTCCAAAGTCAAACTATAGAGCGAAAGATGCTCAAAGCCCCATAAAACAAGTGTTTCAAGCGTTTGCGCCCAGGATGCAATTTGTTGCCCAGGTAAGCCAAAAAGGAAATCTCCATTAACATTCGTAAAGCCAGCTTGATGAGCAGCAGCAAAACAAGCCTTTGCTTCGGCAACCGTGTGAATTCGCCCTAAAAGTTTTAAGAGCGAATCGTCAAGGCTCTGGATGCCCAGACTCAAGCGATTGACCCCCAAGGCTTTTAGGCCTTGAAAGTAGTCTAAAGCCTTTGTTCCCCCAAGAAGTGTCCCTGGATTTACTTCCAGCGAGATTTCAGCCTCTTCCAGAGCAATAAACTCAGCCGCCGCCGCTAAAATTCGCTCTATTTGTTGCAGGGAAAGGATACTTGGTGTGCCTCCCCCAAAGAAAATAGTGTTTTTCGCTATTTGGGAAGGGTGGGATTCTAGGGCCAGGCAAGCTGCATGTTCTACGGCAAGCATCGTTAATTCTGTGCAAAGGGCTGCGACATAAGCATCTAAGTGGTTTTCCATGCCCGCGTAAGTTACAAAATCACAGTAGGCACAGCGTTGGCGGCAAAAAGGAATGTGAAAATAGAGATGAAGCATTAAAATGCAGAAATAATCCCTTGTGCAATACTTGTTCCAAGCATGAGGCTTAGAAAACCAAGCACAAGGCTAATCCCCAAATTGAGAGAGGCTTGGAGATAACTGCCATTAGTGAAAAGATTGATTGTTTCGTAGCTAAAAGTTGAGAAAGTTGTCAAACTACCACAAAAACCCGTGGCGATAAAGAGGCGCATAGGCGAACTGGCATGAAAACGCCCGTCGGCAACGGCCAAAAAAGCCCCCAAAATGAAACAGCCTACAACGTTGACAAGCATTGTGCCGTAAGGAAAATTCATTCCAAGGTGGGTTATTGTCCAAAGTGTCGTGTAATAGCGTAAGGTTGCCCCAAGAATCGCGCCAATTGAGATAAAGAAGATAATTCTTAGTTCTGATTGCACTTTTAGCCTCACTTAAAAGCAGCTAGAACGAAGCGAAGCCCAACAACTAAGAGGGCTGTCGCTAAACCGCGCATAATCCATTGGCCATGAATTCGATTGGAAAGATGGGCCCCTAATTGGGCCCCCGCAATTATCCCAAGGGCAAGCGTTCCGATTTGGGGTAGGCCCGCAAGGAGCGTTCCATTGATTCCGTGGCTAATTGTACCAGTCAAAGCCATGATCACGAGGATAAAATGCGAAGTCGCGGTTGCTTTATGCACGCTGAAATGAAAGATGTAGATCATTACGGGAACTAAAACAAATCCTCCGCCGATGCCAAAGAGACTCGAAATAATCCCAACCGTTACGCTCAAGGTTATTCCGAAGATATAGTGCTTTGGTGTGAGCTTTTCAAGCCTTTCGCGCTCAGTCATTTCTTCATTTTGCTCTTTAGAGTCAGTTTTAAAAAACAGAAAAGAAGCGATTAAGAGCAACAAAACCCCAAA
>DCSM01000139.1:845-3247 GCA_002325605.1 Chloroflexaceae bacterium UBA1466 | reverse complement strand
CTCCAGAACCCGAAGCCAATTTCCAAAAAGCGTGCGATCAAATTCGGGCGGCAGCAGCGCAGGGGGCCCAAATCATCTGTTTGCAAGAGCTATTTCGTTCGCGCTACTTTTGCCAAAGCGAAGATCACGCCTTTTTCGCTCTTGCCGAGCCGATCCCTGGCCCCAGTACCTTCGCATTGGGGCAATTGGCTGCCGAATTGGGCGTGGTCGTTATTGCCAGTCTCTTTGAAAAGCGGGCCCCTGGTTTATATCACAATACCACCACACTTTTCGATGCTGACGGGGCCTATTTGGGCTGTTATCGCAAAATGCACATCCCTGACGACCCGCTTTATTACGAAAAGTTCTATTTTACCCCTGGCGACTTGGGTTTTCAGGCTTTTCAAACGCGCTTTGGCAAGGTGGGGGTCCTGATTTGTTGGGATCAGTGGTATCCTGAAGCCGCTCGCATCACGGCCTTAAAAGGAGCCGAAATCATCTTTTATCCCACGGCTATCGGCTGGCATCCCAGCGAAAAAGCGCAAGAAGGTGCAGCCCAACACGCCAGTTGGGAAATTATGCAACGAGCGCATGCGATTGCGAATGGTTGCTACGTGGTCAGCGTAAATCGCGTGGGCTACGAGGGTAAGCCTGGTGAGGGGATAGAATTTTGGGGTCAAAGCTTTGTTGCGGCCCCTAATGGCACGCTTTTAGCGCGGGCCTCTGCTGAAAAAGAGGAGATTCTCGTCGTGCCATGCGATTTAGCACAACTGGATAAGGTTCGGACGCATTGGCCCTTCTTGCGGGACCGCCGAATTGAGGCCTATGAGGAACTCAAACGGCGTTATATTGATTAATAAAGGCTTATGAATCTCAAAGAATTAGGTTATCGGTTGCCTGCTGAGTGGGAAGTTCATCAGGCAACTTGGCTTTCGTGGCCCCACAAGGAGGACTCGTGGCCCGGTAAGATCGCGGCGATTTGGCCTGTCTACGCGCAAATGGTCGCGCTTTTAGCTCGGTCTGAAACGGTCTATCTCAATGTGAATGATGCTGAAATGGAGACTCAAGCGCGACAATACCTTCAAGCCGCAGGCGCAAAAGGTGACATTCGCTTTCAGCATTTCCCCACCAACGATGCTTGGTGTCGAGATCACGGCGCAATCTTCGTGACTCGCCCTGCGGAACCGCATTTAGTGGCTACCACTTGGGGCTATAATGCTTGGGGAAATAAGTATCCACCCTTTGATTTGGATAATCAGATTCCCAAAAAGATGGCTGAAACCCTGAATGTTCCCCGTTTTGAGGGCCAGATGATTTTAGAGGGCGGCTCAATTGATGTGAATGGGAAGGGTTTGCTCTTGACAAGTGAAGCTTGTTTACTCAACCCTAACCGCAATCCCCATTTGAGCCAAACTGAGATTGAACAACGGCTTTGCACGATGTTTGGGGTTGAAAAGATTTTGTGGCTGGGGGAAGGGATTGTCGGCGATGATACCGATGGGCATGTTGATGATTTAGCGCGTTTCGTGGCCCCCGATACTATCGTGACCGTCGTAGAAGATGACCCTTCAGATGAAAACTATGCGCTCTTACAGGAAAACCTCACCCGCCTTCAGCGCATGCGTGATTTGCAAGGCCAGCCGCTAAAGATTCTTCCGCTGCCGATGCCCCCCGCCGTTTGCTATGAAGAGCAACGTTTGCCCGCCAGCTACGCCAATTTCTACATTGCCAACCGCGTGGTTTTAGTCCCCTTTTTCAACCATCCGAATGACCAAAAGGCCCAGACCATGCTCCAAAAGCTCTTTCCTTCCCGCGAAGTTGTGGGCCTCGATTGCACGGATTTGGTCTGGGGTTTGGGGACTTTTCACTGCCTGACGCAGCAAGTGCCAGCAACGGGTCTCACATAGCAGGGGCTTCGAGCCTGCGCCTGTTCCCTGAGCTTGCCTAAGGGGAACTTGGCGTGCGGGCTTCCGGCTTGCGAAAGCAAGACAGGCAAAGATGCCTGTCCTACGACTGTTCATGGCGTAGCGCGGGCTTCTAGCCTGCGGCCAGAAAACCCTAACGAAAGGCTCCTTGGGTTTTAACAACTCAAGGAGCCTTCAGACCTTCCTTCTTCAACCGAACCCCAAAAGCCTGTTACTTTTTCACTAAGGGTAAGTAGACTTTCTTCGTTAATGTATCCGTTGGGGTGTAGACATTAGTTGGGGTTGGAGTTGGTACAGGCTCAACTTCCGCTGGGTTAGTGGCAGGAACCTCCAGTGCAACATTGAGGAAAGTTGAGGTTACTAAGTTGGGATTTTCCTTAGCCTGCGAGGTCAAGGTGATC
Organism: Chloroflexaceae bacterium UBA1466; assembly: GCA_002325605.1. GTDB lineage: Bacteria > Chloroflexota > Chloroflexia > Chloroflexales > Chloroflexaceae > UBA1466. The sequence goes on along the minus strand of DCSM01000139.1, from coordinate 942 downwards.
ACCGTTGTTTCCCCTGCCGTGGCTATACTGGGTGGGTTGAGAATTAGTTGCAAGTCTGCCGAAGCGAAGCCACTAGTCGATTACCCAGGGCTAAAGC
>DCSM01000139.1:0-710 GCA_002325605.1 Chloroflexaceae bacterium UBA1466 | reverse complement strand
TCTGAAGCGCCGCAGGTTGGCTGAAGCTTACGTGCCCCAAAACTTGGGCTGGCAATTGCTCGACGTTATTGCCCACAACAGCACTGAGGTCAACGCCACCCGTCTCAACCTTATCGGCGGCCAGCGTGACCTTAGTCGCGCTGATGACTCCCGTTGAGCCTTGCATACTAACTGAGCCACCAGGCCCCGCTGCGATGGTGACTCCCGTAGCCGAATTGATTGCACCAGGGGCCATATCGTCAAGGTTAATGCTCATCCCTGGCCCGGCAGAGACTTCTATACTTCCACCTTCAATGACGGTGTCGCTCCCTGAGAGATTGATCCCCCCCGCAGTCTGTTGGAGGCTGCTGCTTGGAGCTACTCCTGTAAGCCGTACTTCGCCGTTCCCGCTAATTTTACTCCCGCTCAAAGCCAGGTCAGGGGCAATAATCTGAAGGATTCCTTCATCACTCCCGGCGGTGCTGGCTGTGAGGTTCGCAGCTAGACGAACGGGAAGATTTCGCCCTGTGCTGATACCTCCACTACTAGAGACTTGACCATTTGAGCGGACGCTTGCATTACCACTGCAACCTCTGCCACTATGTATGCCTGCCAGGAAAGCACCGCTGCCTGCCGCAAGCTGATCTGCTGAAGCAAGGGCGCTTGTGCTACGCTTGCAACTGCTTCTGTAGGCCAGAGAAGTCCCACTTACGTCCCCACCATCGCCTGAC
>DCSM01000023.1 GCA_002325605.1 Chloroflexaceae bacterium UBA1466 | reverse complement strand
AAAAGCGAAGCCCCACATTAGCCCAAAATAGACTAACAGTGGCAGCGCGATGCGAACAACATCGAAAGGCAACGTTACAATCTTTTCGCCTTGCATTGAAAACATCAAAACGATGGTGTAAAGTAGGCCAAGCAAAGCTGTTGGCCCCAGTTTTGGCAGAAAAGCTTGCTCATACCAAGGTAAACCATACTTTCGAGTGAGGATTGTACGAGTAAGAAATCCTGCAAAGAGGGGAATACCTAAGAAAATGAGGACATTTTTGGCAATTTGCCCCATTGAGATTTGCACTACCATGCTTTCTGCGCCAAACCAACTTGGGATAAGCGTGAGGAAAACGTACCCTAGCACAGAATACATTATAATTTGAAAGACTGAGTTAAGAGCAACGAGAATCGCTGCGATTTCGTTACTTCCCTTAGCCAGCATATTCCAAATTAGCACCATTGCAATACAGCGAGCGAGGCCAACGAGAATCAGTCCTGTACGATAATGGGGCAAATCAGGGAGCAAAAGCCACGCTAAAAGGAACATTAAGATTGGCCCCAGAATCCAATTGAGCAAAAGCGAGAGCGTAAAGAGTTTTTTATGCGCCGAAAATTCCCCTAATGCCTCATATTGCACTTTAGCCAAAACAGGATACATCATCCAGAGGAGACCAATTGCAATAGGCAGCGAAACGTCAGCGATTTTGATAGTTTCAAGCGCGGGGCCGATAGCGGGAAAGAAGTGGCCCAAACCAACTCCCAAGCCCATAGCGAGGAAAATCCAGAGGGGCAAAAGCCGCTCCAGCCACGGTAATTTGGCTACGATGTTCTCTTTCACTATTCAGCCTTTCTTTATGGGTGAATATAGATTTATGCAGATAGACAGATATAAAGTCTCAAAAAAATTAGCGCCAGCAAACGCTTTCGCCCGTATCTTGCATTGTTGCATTGCGGAGCCGCACCAAATCGGCTTGAATCTCGGCGCTTTGATCCCAAACTTGGCTGAGGCTTTGCAAAGCGGCTTGCCAGGGATTAGCCAGAGTTGGCGCAATTTGATAATGCATCCATGTTCCTTCGCGCCGACAACGCACAAGCCCCGCCCGTTTCAGAATGCCCAAATGCCGCGAAACTTTCGACTGCGGCTCGCAAAGAACGCGCATCAATTCGCAGACGCAAAGTTCGCCCTCCAGCAGCAGGCGGATAATCCGAACCCGTGAGCTATCCGCTAAGGCACTTTGCACAGTGATAATTTCTTCAAGGGATATATCTGTCATCGTGCATATATTCTACCTCTTGCGGCCCAAGCTGTCAAGAAAAAGGGCTTGACAGCACCGCGCTATCTGGTAAACTTTAGTTCGTTACTAGTATGAAACCTAACTTATTTTCCCTAGGAATCAACAGCTTTAGCTGGTGGAGCCCCGGCTAAAGCCGTGGAATCCGCGAGGGTTTCAGTTCCACGGATGGCTCTAAAAGAGACATTCAGGGCTGCTTTGGAAGGAAGCTACTTTTGCAACTCGAAATTCGTATCTGGCGCGAATTTAATCTTTTTCTCCTGGGCTGCGTCGTTGTTCTTTTAATTATCAGCGGTTTGTGTGTCTATAGTGCAACCTTCAATGCGGTTACAGCTTATGGCACGCCGTTAAATATTCTTTTTCCGCGTCATATCGTCAATATCCTCCTTGGTTTGGGCATGCTGTTTGCTTTTGCCTCTTTTGATTATCGCCTGATTTCGGGTTTGGCGCTTCCCTTTTACCTCGTTGTTATTGGGGTTTTGGCTGTTGTCTTAATTGCTGGGAAGGTTAGCGAAGGCGCTCAAAGCTGGATTGAAGTGGGAACTCGGACCTTTCAGCCTTCTGAAGTTGCTAAACTTATCATTATTGTGGCATTAGCCACCTATTTTGCACGGTTTGAAGATCAACTTGAAGCATGGAATGTGCAATTTGGCGGTTTGCTGATCATTGGGATTCCGCTCTTGCTGATTCTCATTCAACCCGATTTTGGCACGGCGCTGGTCGTGGGCACAATTTGGCTCACAATGGCTTGGTGTGCAGGGATTCGCTGGCAACAACTTTTGCTCCTGGCCGTTGTGGCAACACCCATTATATTCATCGGTTGGGAGAAAATTCTTGACAACGAACAAAAATCACGCTTACTAACCTTCTATTGGATGTTTGTTAATCCAAGTCAAGTCGACCCAAATGAAGGTTACAATATCACTCAATCGTTGAACGCTATTGGTTCAGGAGGTTTATTTGGGGCAGGTCTGCGCCATGGCATTTTGAGTCAAGGGAATTATATCCCTGTACAGTATTCAGATTTTATTTTCGCTGTCGTGGGCGAAGAAATGGGCTTTGTTGGCGGCCTTGTTTTACTTACTTTCGAAGGCCTCTTGCTTTGGTTAATCCTTTCCATTGCTCATCGGGCCCGCGATACCTTTGGAAGGCTCGTTGCCATAGGGATTTTTGGCATGTTTTTAGCCCATTTGGTGGTCAATGTGGGCATGGCGATGAGCATTTTGCCCGTGACAGGTTTGCCCTTACCCTTTATTTCGTATGGGGGCAGCTTCACGATAACAGCTTTAACCGCAATTGGGCTTTTAGAAAGCATCACGATGCGCTGGCGCAAAATTGTCTTCTAAGCGCGTATTTTCCCTCGGAATCAACAGCTTTAGCTGTTGGGCCACGGCTATGCTTCAGCAAGTTCAGCAACCGCCGTGGATTCCGAGGGCGAAACCTCCGCTTTGATATAGAAGCAACGGCTTGCCAGTCGCCCTTCGCCAAGCTCAGGGGCCGTTTTCGTTGGTTGAGCTTGCCGAAACCAGAGGCCTAAGGGACTGCTTATCTAACCGCATATTTTTTGGTTTTGTAACTACTTTGTAACTTCTTAATCTTAACTAGCTACTACTGTGCATCTATCTCTTGTGATAGTCGTAAAGCTACACTTAGAGTGCAATTCTATTTATTAAACCCTAAAACTGCTTTTAAGACTATTTATTGCTTTGAGATAAACCGTTGACCATTAAAGTTATACCTAAGCCTAATCACGTTTGACATCAAAGCGTTTTAATGCTACCATCATTTGCGAAAAGTTGAAGTAAAGTTCCGCCGAGTTTTGTTGCTTTGAGCGGTTTTCCTTTTTGTAATCTGGGGGCCTAAACCACCTGGGCTAAGTCCCTAAAAATCCAATTTTGTTGAATTGGGATTGTTTACATTTGTAGCTTATGTTAGTTAGGATTCAGGAAAGGAGCTTGGCGAATTTTTTCCCAGGCCAGCGGGAGAATATCTTGCCATTGTGCTATGAATCAGCAAAGCAAGCCTGATCCAATCGAGCCAGTGAGTTCTTGGCACTCATTCAGTGAGGCAAATATGGAAATCTTTTCACAGGCGATGAATACCTATCTTGATACCTACCTTGCATCTTCAACCGCTCTCCGCCGCATTCTGGAGCAAGCCGTAACGGGGCTTTTGACCAGCTTACATATTCCAACCCGCGAAGAAGTTAAACGGTTAGCCACGCAAACCGCGAAAGCCGAAGCTCGCCTGGTAGCTTTTGGAACTAAAGCGGATGATATTTTGCACATCCTTCAGAGCCAAAATCAAACCCTCGCTGGAATACCCAACCAAAATGGCTCAATCACTACGTTGGAAACAAAAATCCAGGGGTTAGATACCAAATTCGTTGAGTCGCTTGAGCGTACAGAGCAGTTGGTCAAGCATTTTCAACGGTTGCAGGCTGAGGTTGAAACCACAAATAGCGATCAAAGTACTGGGATTGCCGACCTTGAAACGCGCTTTCAGACCATCGCCGCAAGTAATGAGCAGTTGTTGAAAACCTTTCAGTCCTTGCAAGCTGAAGTACAAGCGACGAATAGTGATCAAAGCACGGGCCTTGTTGATCTTGAGACCCGTTTCCAATTTCTCGCAACAAACAATGATCAATTATTGAAAACCTTTCAAGCGCTGCAAGCCGAAGTGCAAGCGACAAACAGTGATCAAAGCACGGGCCTTGTTGATCTTGAAACGCGTTTTCGGGCTATTGCGACCAGCAATGAACAATTGTTGAAGCTCTTTCAAACTTTGCAAACCGAAGTGCAAACGACCAATAGTGATCAAAGTACTGGTATTGCTGATCTTGAAACGCGCTTCCAAACCATCGCCGCAAGTAATGAACAATTGTTAAAGTTGTTTCAAACGTTGCAAGCCGAAGTGCAAACGACCAATAGTGATCAAAGCACGGGCCTTGTTGATCTTGAAACGCGCTTCCAAACCATCGCCACAAGTAATGAACAATTGTTAAAGTTGTTTCAAACGTTGCAAGCCGAAGTGCAAACAACCAATAGTGATCAAAGCACGGGCCTTGTTGACCTTGAAACACGCTTCCAAACCCTCGCCGCAAGTAATGAACAATTGTTAAAGTTGTTTCAAACGTTGCAAGCCGAAGTGCAAACGACCAATAGCGATCAAAGCACGGGCATTGTTGACCTTGAAACACGCTTCCAAACCCTCGCCGCAAGTAATGAACAATTGTTAAAAATGTTTCAAACGTTGCAAGCCGAAGTGCAAACGACCAATAGCGATCAAAGCACGGGCATTGTTGACCTTGAAGCTCGTTTTAAAGCCCTTGCCACAAATGATAAGCAATTATTGAAGCTGTTTAAGGCGTTGCAAGCCGAAGTAAAAGTCACAAATAGCGATCAAGGTACAGGAATCGCTGATCTTGAAACGCGCTTTCAAGCTCTGAATGCCAAAATAGATCGATTGGCAGCCATGATTCAAGCGGACCAGAACCAGCCTGCTGGATTAGTTGATCCTGTGGCCCAAAATGTTGATCTGGCCAAACTTGAATTACGCATTCAAGCCCTTGATAAGAAAACCGAAAAGCTGTTGGAAGAGTTCCAAAATCTACGGCGCACGAAGTTGAGTCGATCTACCACCCGTTCTTAGTCCAACAACTTCAAGCGGCGAAGGCTAATAAACCTCAATAACCAAGCCTGAGCAAACTGTTTTTCATGCTATTCATCAACTCGGAGCGCAGGTATCTTGCCTGCCATAGGTATAAAGGAGTTTTTGGTAATGCGGCTCAAGGACAAAGTTGCTATCGTTACTGGTGGAGGCCAAGGGATCGGTGAGGTTACGGCGTTGACTTTTGCTCGGGAAGGAGCAAAAGTAGTTGTGGCGGATATGAACGAAGAGACCGCCAAGCAGGTTGTTGAGAAGATCAAAGCAGCTGGCGGTTCAGCTTTGGCAGTCAAAGTGAACGTAGCCAACGCGGCTTCGGTTGACGAGCTGGTAAAGGCGACGGTTGCATTTGGCGGCGGGCGCATTGATGCCCTCGTCAACAATGCCGGGATCACCAAAGATTCACGGTTGCAGAAAATGACCGAAGACCAATGGGATGCGGTCATCAATGTCAATCTCAAAGGTGTTTGGCTCTGCGGCAAAGCCGTTGGCACAATTATGGCCGAGCAGGGCGGCGGTTCGATTATGAACGCAAGTTCCATTGTTGGGCTATATGGGAACTTTGGCCAAAGCAACTATGCTGCCACGAAGGGCGGCGTAATTGCTATGACCTACACCTGGTCAATTGAACTGGGGCCAAAAGGGGTGCGCGTCAATGCTGTGGCTCCAGGCTTCACGATGACCCCAATGTTGGCTACCGTGCCCGAAAAAGTCCTGGACGATATTCGGGGGAAAACACCGCTCCGCCGCTTGGGCGATCCCCAAGATATTGCCAACACCTACCTTTTCCTCGCTTCTGATGAATCAAGCTTCATTACGGGGCAAGTTATCGCGGTTAATGGCGGATTGATGCGGGTTTAAGCCTTCACGGGCTTAGGACAGAGCGCTTTTTAACAATCTAATCGTGCTGCTGGCCGCTGAGGCAGCTTCAAATAACTGCTTCAAAAGCTAACAGCACGATGGTTTATGCCAAAATAGTATCGCTTGCAACAGAAAGGAGTTGCGGTATTCCTCGCGCATCTCAGCGGGAGCGATTTGACCGTACACTTTATGACCTGGACCCAACAAGCTGAAAGCACGATGAGTGCTTGGACTGAAATGCAAAAGAAGATGTGGGGCGGCTGGTTTGAAACGATGCAATCCTTCGCTTCCCCCAACATAATGACCCCGAATACGGGCATGATTGACCAATGGCAGAAGATGGTGTCCCAGAGCTTAGAGACCTGGACCGCCAGCGCGGACCCAGCCTCCAAAAACGCTTCGCGCCAGATGGTTGCCAGCCAAGCGGCGATGATGCGCTTTATGGAATTGACCATCAGTGCCTGGAAAGCCATTGCGCCCAAGGTCGAAGCTGGCGAAGATTGGCAAGCCTTAATTACGAATTATACCGAGCAGATGCGCCGCCAAATGACTCCCAATGTCGCGGGAATGAACCAGGCAACGCAAGGCCTCAATCAACTTTGGGAAACTTATACTTCCCAAATCCAGGCTTTCAATCGCCCTTGGATGGAAGTTATGCAGGTTGCGCCAGGCTTTGTCGGCGGGAGTAATGCCGAAATGCTGGACTTCACGAAGCTCTATTGGGGAGCCTTTGACCGAACTTTTGGGAGCATGAGTGGCTCCCCAAGTGTTGGGTTTACCCGTGAGCTTGAAGAAAAGCTGGCCAAAGGTTTTGAAGACTGGCGTGCTTCTCGCCAGGCAATGGATGATTATCAGCTTCTCGTTGCGGATGCGTGGGCGGGCGTGTTTGAGCAGGTAATGCGCGAAATGATCCAACGCACGGAGCAAGGCAAACCCGTGCAAAGTATGCGCGAATTGATGAGCCTCTGGACGAGCGCCGCCGACAAGAGCTTTGATGCGATCTTCCGTTCCCCAGAATATGCCCAGGTGCAGGGGAATTTTGTCAATGCGACAATGCAATATCGGATTTCTGAACGGGCCATCGTTGACGAAACGATGAAATATGGGCATTTTCCGACCCGCACAGAGATGGATGAAGCGCATCGCAATATCTACGAGTTGCGGAAAGAGATCAAGGCTCTCAAAAAGGCTTTGAAGGCCAAGGCTTAGGCTTGGCGTTTGTTGCTTTGAAGCTGGGCGTTAGCCCAAATTGCGTGAACTGAAAGGATCTACTCAGGTGCAAGCTTTTCCCTTGCAGATTAACCCCGAAGATACGCTTAGGGAAGTAACCGAAATCAACCAAAAGCTGCTTGGGGGCATCAAAACCCTTGCGGGACTCAAACACTCTGATGTCCAAGTTGGGACGGCCCCCCGTGAAGCCGTCTATACTGAAGATAAAATCACCTTATACCGCTACAAGCCCGTGGTTGCCGAAGACAAGCTCTTCCCGATTCCGCTGTTTATCGTCTATGCGCTGGTCAATCGCCCCGCCGTGGCCGACCTCCAAGAAGACCGCTCCTTGATCCGCAATCTCGTCAAGTTAGGCATTGATGTTTATCTGATTGACTGGGGCTACCCCAGCAATGCAGATCGCTGGCTGACCCTCGATGATTATATCAATGTCTATGTTGACAATTGTGTAGACTTCATTCGGGAGAAGCATGGTCTTGACCAGATTAACCTCCTGGGCATCTGTCAAGGCGGCTCAATGAGCAGTTGTTACACCTCGATTCATCCTGAGAAGGTCAAAAACCTGATCTTGATGGTCGCGCCGATTGACTTTCACGCCTCAGGCCGATCTCCAGGGCTAATCAATTTGTGGGGCGGTGGGATAAACCCCGACCTGATGGTAGCTGGCTTGGGCAATATTCCTGGCGACCTCATGAATTTCGGCTTTCTGATGCTTCAGCCTTTCGCGCTGATGGTTCAGAAGTATGCTGATATGATTGATATTGTGGACGATAAGGCTAAATTGCTCAACTTCCTGCGGATGGAAGAATGGATTTTTGATAGCCCCGATCTTGCGGGTGAAGCCTACAAGCAGTTTGTCAAGGATTTCTTCCAAGATAACAAACTGATCAAGGGCGAAGTAGTGATTGGTAAGGATAAAGTCAATTTGGCCAACATTACGATGCCCGTTTTGAATGTCTACGCCGAAAAAGATCATCTTGTGCCCCCACCCTCTTCACGGGCCCTTGAAAAGGTCGTCGGCAGCAAAGATTATACCGATATGCCGTTCCCCGTTGGGCATATTGGGATGTATGTCAGCGGGAAAGCCCAAAAAGACCTCGCGCCCTCCATTGCCAACTGGATTAAGGCTCGCGGTTAAGCAGAGATTTGTTGAGACCCAAAGGCTACAAGACCAAAGCCCTTTGGGTCTCGCGCTACCTGCGAAAGCCCAAAAGGGTTTGGCCGCAGTAGCAGAAAGTGAAGACAACATGACCACGCCAACCATGGTTGAAGCTTGGTTTCGCCTCATGAATGATGCGCTCCGGGGCAATTCTGAAGCCCAAGAAGCTCTCAAATTGCTGACAGGTGGCTCGCCCACTCCTAATGCGTTGCTTCATTGGACAAGCCGCTTTATGCCCGCTTCAGGGATTAGTGGCCCCTTCCATCCCGAATTGTTTGAAGAATGGCTGGAGCAATACTGGAAAATAATGGGGGTTGTTCCCCGTTATCGATATCTCGAATTACTTGAGCGCAATGAAGGTCTCCGCATCCGCCTGGAGAAAGCGGAAAAAGTAATTCAACAACAGCGTAGCTTGACGGTTATGAACCAACCTGAAGAAGCGCAAAAGGTTTTGACCTTGTGGGGCAATGTCATGGAAGAAACCCTGCGTCGCCAGGGCGAGCTAATGCAAGCTTGGTTGCCCAAAGATTCGTCAGAGGCCCCAGGTACAACCGAAGTAGCACAAACTGAGGTTTCGGGGAAGTAAGCCGTAGAAACTTTTTAGCAGTGTAAGGAAAGTTAAGGTAACAGAATTATGAGCATAGGGCGTGAAGTCGTTATCCTGAGCGGAGCGCGGACAGCTATCGGAAGTTACGGGGGCAGCCTCAAGGATCATCCCCCCACCGTCCTGGCGGGCTTAGTTACTGCCGAAGTGGTCAAGCGAGCGGGCTTAGAGCCTGCCGCAATTCAGCATGTAGCTTTTGGCAACGTCATTCATACTGAGCCAGCGGATCACTATTTGGGGCGCGTGGCCCTTATTAAGGCTGGAATTCCCGAAACTACACCAGGCTTGACGCTCAATCGCTTGTGCGGGAGCGGGATGGAAGCCATCGTTACGATTGCCCAGCGCATTATGCTTGGCGATTTTGAGGTGGGAATTGGCGGCGGCGCTGAATGTATGAGCCGGGGCCAATTCTGGGTTCCAGGCCTGCGCTGGGGCCAACGCATGGGCGATGGGCAAGTGATTGATGCGATGGTCGCGGCGCTTACCGACCCCTTTGAGAAATATCACATGGGCTTCACGGCGGAGAATATTGCTGAAAAATACAATATCAGCCGCGAAGATCAAGATAAGCTGGCTTTGTTGAGTCAGCAGCGGGCCGCAAAAGCGATTGCTGATGGGGTTTTGAAATCCCAAATCTTGCCTGTCGAGATCAAAGATCGCAAAGCTACCCGAATTTTTGATACTGATGAGTTCGTGCGCCACGATGCTTCTTTAGAAGGGTTTGCCAAACTCCGCCCAGCCTTCAAGCCCACGGGCACGGTCACGGCGGGGAATGCTTCAGGAATCAACGATGCGGCAGCCGCAGTGGTTTTGGCTGACCGCAGTTACGCTGAGAAAAATGGCCTCAAGCCAATGGCTCGCCTCGTAGCCTACGCCCATGCGGGCGTTGATCACAAAATTATGGGCATGGGCCCCGTCCCAGCGACCAAAGCAGTGCTGGCCAAAGCGGGCTTGACGCTGGATCAAATGGACTTGCTTGAGGTGAATGAGGCTTTTGCCGCCCAGGCGCTGGGCGTTATGCGCGAATTGGGCATTGCCGAAGATCGCCCCAACCCCAATGGTAGTGGGATTTCCCTGGGCCACCCAATCGGGGCCACCGGCGCGATTCTCATTGTCAAGACGGCTTTTGAACTCCAACGCACAGGCGGGCGCTATGGCCTGGCCACCATGTGCATTGGCGGCGGCCAAGGCATAGCCGCCATCCTTGAACGGCTCTAGAATCGCAGGACAGAAGCCCGCCATTCGCAGGCTGGAAGCCCGCGCTACGTCTGTTTTACAAGGGATAAAAAAGGTAGCCATGTTCTCGCCTAACCGAGAGCATGGCTACCGTGTCAGCTATAGGCCCGCTGCCTATCTCCCATCATCAACAGCCCACCCAACGATTTCTTGCACATCGCTGGTGTAGCCTTGCCAGACTTGCATCATCTCATTGTTGAGCTGATGTTGCGTCCGGAGCGCATCCTCAACGGCCTGATCCGCCGCACTGCGTAGGCTGCGGTTGTAGTTCCAATTTTTTAGCACTACATCAAAGGCCATATCGGCGCTTGTCATAAGGAGTTCATTCCAGGTCCGCATTGATTTGAGCGCGAAATCTTGGGCACTCAGAAATGGTTTGCGAACTTGCTCTTGCAATTGTTCTTCTGACATACGGAACCTTTCTGTAGTGAGCCAGGGTTCGGATCTTCTTAACAATTTAGTTCACCTATTTGTTGTTTTTACTTCTACGCTTTGGTTCTCAAATGAGGATAACAAATGATCTTAGTTTCACATAGTTTTATTTTTGAGCTATTTTTTAATTGTTATTGAGCTAAAAAGATTTTTACAGCACAAATTTTAGCAGAAACGAAAATATCTCTCTTGTTTTATTATTTTCTAAAGACAATAAGTATCGCATTCATAGTTTATGATAGACCTACGAGTTACAAATGAGTTCAGTTACCCTGAATCACAAGGTTTAGTGGTGACTCGGTTAGCTCCTCCGCCCCAGCAAGCCCGCTTACTCTCCCGCCAACGAGTTGATTCGCTCCTGGCGGCAGTGGTAGATTACCCGCTGTCCCTTTTGGTTGCGCCAGCGGGGAGCGGGAAAACCACGGCCTTAGCGGGGTTTGCGCTGCGAAGTGGGTGGCCGACGGTCTGGTGTCGGATGTGTGCTACGGATAGCCCAGCTCTTCTCTTGAGTCACTTAGCAGCAGCTTTTCGCCCGGTTGTGGCGCTTGAGGAAGTAAAAATTCAGGCTGAAATCTTCAGAGAAGTGGCCCAAGGGGAATCAGCTTTGCCCCTGGCTGCTCTGGACAGTTTGGTCAATGAACTGGCGAAGCGGTTAGATGACGAAACGTTGTTGGTCTTGGATGATTTTCATTTTATTGACCAGCAACCAGAGCTTTTGGCCCTGATTGAACGCTTCATTCTGCTTCAACCAAAACGCTTGCATCTTTTGTTGTCCACCCGCTACGAGCCGCTAATGGCTTTGCTGCCCACGGCCCGTGCGCGTGGCGAAGTCTATCAGGTGGAGCAGTGTAATCTAGCTTTCACGACTGAAGAAGCGTTTGCGCTCTTTGCGCTTTATGAATGGTCGCTCCCAACAGAGTCCGATGTGGCCGAAATGACCAGAATTTGTCGGGGCTGGCCTTTAGCCCTTCAAATGTTGGCCAAATTGCATACGGGCCAATTAGCTTTAGAGATTCCAAATTATACCCAAGTTGATTCGCGTTCTGTTTGTCTTGAGATTCTTAGCCCTTTACTCCATGATTATTTGTTACAACAAGTTTTTAATGCCCAACCCACTGAAATTCAAACTTTTCTGTTGCATTCCGTTCATCTTCGCAAACTAGACCGCGAGATTTGTCTTAAATTGCCAATTTTAGCCGCTTTAATTCCTTCTTGGCAACAGTTAGAACGGCGCTATCTTTTCCTTGAGCTTTTGGCCACAGGGCAGTTAAGTTATCAACCCCTTTTTCGGGCCTTTCTGCAAAACTTGGCAACTCAACGCCAGTTAGACCAAACGGTGCTGCATCAACAAGCCATTGTTTATTATCGGCAGCAAGATGATTTTGAAAGTGTTGTTTATCATCTTTTAGAAATCAATGATTTTTTGCAAGCCGCGCAAGTGCTGGAGCAAGTCGCCAAAGATTGGCTCAACCAAGGGCGTTCGTTGACCTTGTTGCGTTGGTTAGATCAAATTCCCGCCGCCTATCAGCAACGTGCCGCGCTTCTGGAGGCGCGAGCGATGGCCAAACGGCGGTTAGGGCATTTTGAACGCGCCCTTGCGATCTACGAACAGGCGGAGGCCGCTTATCAGCAGCAGCATGACTTGGTGGGGCAAGCGCGAGCCTTGCGGGGGCGGGCTGAAGTCTATCTGGACACGGTGCAGCCAGCGCAAGCGGCGCACTTGCTCAAGCGGGCCCTCAAGCTGCTGCCAGCTTCCATGGCGACAGAACGGGCGGAGATTCTGCGGCTGCAAGCTGAAAATTGGGCCAATCGGGGCCGCGCCGACATCGCTTTGTGCCTTGAGACTTGTGCCCAGCGGTTGGCGACAAACAACGAAAAAACGGATTATTGGGAAAGCGAATTTACCGCCATCACGCCTGTCGACCCCGCTCCTTTGTTGCTCCCTCGGATGCTCTTGCGGAGCGGGCGGCTGAATGAGTCGCGTCGCCAAATTGAGACCGATCTCGGTCTCGATCCCCAAGGCCATGCCGAACAAGCTTTACACCCCACAACCGTCTTAGGGCATCGGGAGCCATTTTTGCTTTTAGCGCTCCTTTATGCGCTTTTGGGCAATGATGCTCGGGCCCTGGCGATGTCGCGGCGTGGTTTACTCGCCGCCCAGCAAGGTGGCTCGCGCTTTACGGAAGCCATTGCCCACATGCGCGTCGGCCACACCTACCAAGTCATCAAACCCCTTGATGCTGCCGCCGCGGACCGTCACTACCGGCAAGCTTTGGAGATGATCGAAGCGGTGGGCGTAGACCGCACCAAAGCCGAAAGCTACATGGGTTTGGCCTTGCTTAATGGCCATGGGGGCGACCTTGGCACCGCCGAGATTCTGGCGCAGGAAGGGCTAAGGATTGCCCAGGATGCGGGCGATGAGTGGATGTCCGCCCTGATCTGGCTGACTTTGGGCAGCACCGCCATTGTCGTGAATGATAAGCGGGCCGCCGAGTGGCTTGACCAAGCCCAACAGCGGTTTACGCGGGGGCATGATAGCTATGGCCAAGCGCTTGTGGCTCTGTGGCTGGCGCTTCTTTTCCTTCTCTCTGGTAAAGAAACTTTGATGGTTCAGCAAGTTACCAAACTCTTAGGGTTAGCCAAAACGTATGGCTATGAAGGGCTGCTGACTTCCCCGACCCTTTTTGGGCCCCGCGACTTGGCCATGTTAATTCCGCTCCTGCTTAGAGGAAGAGCCTTGCCCGAATTTTCGGCCTATGCTCAACATTTGTTGCGGCAAGCCTTTCCTTCGGTGGCCACCGACGAAATTGTTGAAAATTATCATCCTGGCTATACCCTGCGGGTGCAGATGTTGGGGACGTTTCACGTCTGGCGGGGGCAGCACGAAGTCCAATCCCGTGAATGGCAACGCGAAAAAGCCCGCCAGTTGCTCCAGTTATTGCTGACCTATCGCGGGCAATGGCTCCAGCGCGAACAGATTTGCGCTTGGTTGTGGCCCGATAGCGAATTAGACGCTGCCGAACGCCAGTTCAAAGTCACGCTTAATGCGTTGAATGCCGCTTTAGAACCTTTGCGCCCCCCACGGATCGCCCCTTTTTTTATTCGTCGCCAAGGCCTGGCCTATAGCTTTGCGCCTTCCTATGGCTGTTGGATTGACGTGGATGAGTTTGAACTCCGCACGAGCATGACCCAGAGTGACCCCGATTTTGCCCTGCGGAGCAGCCAAATTGCAGTTTCTCTCTATAAAGGGGACTATCTCGCCGAATCGCTCTATGATTCTTGGACATTGGAAGAGCGTGAACGGCTCTTAGCTCGCTATCTGGCCAATGCGACATCCCTCGCCAACCGCCTCCTGGAGCATGGCGAAATTCAGCAAGCGATTCATTTTTGCGAGCGGATTCTGCGCCGCGACCATTGTTACGAAGAAGCTTACCAAGTTCTGATTCGGGCCTATGCGCGGAGTGGCAGTCGTTCCCAGGCCATGCGAAGCTACACCCGCTACGTCCAAGCCCTCCAGCAAGATGATATGGGAATTGATCCTTTGCCTGAAACAATTGAACTTTATGAACAGCTAAAGCGCAACGAAAAAATTTGACCTGGGGTGGTATAATAGGAAAGCCAAGTGTTGGCTACAGTTCACTTGAAGAACTGATTATACTTTAGGAGGATTTTCTATGCAAGGTGTTGAGCAATTTCATTTCATCTTTGGCTTTCCTGTTCTACCCCTGATCACGTTGTTGGCCTCGCTTCTGTTTGTTGCGACTTGGAAGCCTGACCTTGAGCGCAGCATGTTCGTTACAGGTTTCTCGCTCATGGTAGACGCAGAATTTTTGGCTGGGGTCATCGTCTTAGGCTGGAAATTCTTTACGGGCAGTCCCGACTTTGGGCGCTATATTGGGCCTTTCATGCTCCATCCCTTCTTGGGCCTTGGGGCGGTCTACTTTGCCCACTTTATGATTCCGCCCGATTTCCTCAAATTTATGGGCCGCTGGGGGCTATTACTGGCGATGTTAATCCTTTTGGCCTTTATCCTCCTGACCTCTGTGATTTCAGTTTATACCTTACACAATGGTTGTTGGTGGTTCCAACGCCCATCGCCCGCCTGTCCCTACTAAGTCCAGCTTGCTGAAATCGGCCTAAAAAGAGGAGCGTTTCATTCCCTGAGCTTGTCTAAGGGTTGAACGCTCCTTTTGCTGTCGGTTTGAAACGAATGATAGCTCACGGCTCATCGTTGTAAAAAGGTTTGCCCAGCGCGGCGGGCGGCGAAGCGGCCAAAGAATGTAATAGTCCTTGCATTAGCAACATTAACTTCGCTAAACTCAACCACCGAAGCGAAATTTGTGCTTCCCTCGGCGTGCTTGGGGGCTTGTTGCTCAGATTGACTAGCACTAAAAAGCCAAGCATCAAGGCAAAAGGGGCAACTTGAAAGACTTGCGTCGGAACGCTGGGCCACAAACTTTGGGAACGACTAGCCAAAACTTGCAAAGCGCTAAAGAGATAGCACCCAAAAGCGACTCGCCACGGTTGCCAGGCCCCAAAAATCACGATTGCCAGCGCGATCCAACCCATTCCTGCAATATGACGATGACTCCAACCTTGCTTCAAGTCTAAAGAATAAGCTGCGCCCGCCAAACCCACCAACATCCCGCCTAAAATCGTATAAAAATAGCGATATTGAATGACATTGATGCCGCGTGCAAAAGCTGCGGTTGGTTGTTCGCCCAAAGCTCGCAGAATTAGGCCATTTCTAGTTTGGAATAAAAACCATGAAAGCGCTGGCGTGAGGATAAAACTGCTGTAAACGATGAGATCGTGGTGAAAAAAGAGTTTGCCTAAAATAGGCAAATCTTTCAAAAAGGGGATTGGCATTGAAGGGACAGCCACTCCTGGGACACGCACATAAGCATTGCCCAGAAAGGAAGAGAGATCGGTGCAGAGCAAAGCCAAAACAAAGCCAACAGCGGTTTGGGATTGGCGCAGGGAGAGACTTAAAAAGCCCAAAATCAGCCCAATAAATCCGCCAACTAGCGCTGCGGCCAGCAAGCCTAACCCAACATTTTGGCTCTGAAAGCCCACCGCAAAGCCGACCATCGCGGCCAAAAGCATTGTGCCATCCAGGGAAAGATTGATTACGCCTGCCCGTTCAGTGATTGTTTCGCCTAAAGTGGCTAAAATCAAAGGGCTGGCACTGGCCAAAACGGCAGCGAGATCAACCCAAAATTGATCTAAATTCAATGCTTTTTTTGCCTTCTTTCTTGGATCCCACGAGCCATCAGCGCAAAAAGCACTAATGATCCTTGTAAAACCCCGCTGATATTGCTATCTACATTTAGAGCTAAGGGAAGTTGAACACTTCCAATGGCGAAACTGGCAAAAAGTAAGACGATTGGTAAAAGCCAAGTTGGTTGAGCTTGAACAAGTAAGACAATCAGCAAGGCAAGCAGGCCGATTCCACTGGAAACATTAGGAATCAGCCCATGGAAAACGCCTAAAATTTGAATTGCACCTGCAATTCCTGCTAAAATCCCACAGCCAAACAGCGTTTCAAAGAGCCTCAAATTCGTTGGAACGCCGAGATTTTCAGCCGCAATTGGGTTTAAGCCTGTAGCTCGCACCGAAATTCCCCATTTGGTATGAGCCAAAAGAAACCAAACGATTCCCAACGCGCTCAAAGCCAGCAGCGGTGCAAGCGGTGCAAGCCGCAGATTTGGCAGCGTTGGCAGCCACAATTCGTTGGGTAAGGGTTCAGTGCCCGACATCGAAGCCGTCCCAATGCGTTGCCAGGGGCCAAAAACCAGATAAAGCGCGATCCCCATCGCCAAAAAGTTCATTCCCAGCCCCGCAAAAATTTCGTTGACCTGGGCGTAAATTTTTAGGCTCGCGGTGCTTGCGGCCCACAAACTGCCGCCCAAGGCTCCTGCCAAAAAAGCCAAGACCCAAAGCAATGGCGGCGGCAAATCGGGCCAGAGGCGCAGAGGCAACATTGCAAAGATCGCGCCCAATGTCAATTGACCTTCGATTCCCAGGTTATAAAGCCCTGCGGCGAAGGTCAGCGTTAGTCCTGCGGCGCAAAGAAGCAACGGTGCAGCCAACATTAGCAGATCAGCGATTTTTGAGGGGCTACTAAACGCACCAAAGAATAAGAGTTGATAGACTGCGAGCGGGGAAATCCCAGAAATCAGTAAGATGAGCGTTGTGAAAAAGAGAGTTCCTGCCGTAGTAAGCAAAAAGTTTTGAACTGCTAGGCTTGAAAAGCGCATTTTTTGCATAGAGGAAAAATCATTCGCCAGCGACGAAGCCAACTCCGCCAATCAATTCAGCAAGCTGTGTAGCACTCAAATCTGTGCGATCTAAGGCTTTTGAGACTCGCCCACCATGGAAAACAAGGATAGAATCGCTATATTTAAGCAATTCATCGAGATCAACCGAGGCGAAAACAATCGCTGTGCCTGCCGCTTTGCGGGCCAACAACTGTTGCCACACAGCGCGGGCCGACAAAATATCGAGACCTCGCGTCGGCTGGTCAAAAAGCAAACCTGTGCAATGAGCAGGAATCAGCGCCAACATTGCTCGCTGCTGGTTACCCCCCGATAAAGCGGCCAGGGGCGTTGTGGGAGCCGCTTTGATAGCGTAAGTGGCAATCGCGGCCCCAGCTTGGGCTTGGGCAGAGCGAAGATTGATAAGTAAACCAGGCATTTTCGACAGGAGCGAGAGATGTTCGACCAGCGAAAACTTCCCAACTAGCCCTTCGGCCAACCGATCTGCGGGCACATAATGAATCCCTGCTTCTCGGAACGCTTTAGGCGCTGAATTTGTCATTTCTACGTCTTTAAGCCAGAATTGCCCAGTCTTAGGTCGCAAACGCCCAGCTAAAAGGCGTAAAAACAATTGTTGCCCCTCGCCCTCTAGCCCCGCCAGACCTAAAATTGTGCCCGCAGGGATGTCCAGGTTGAGGTTAGGTAAACTGCGCGAACCTTCCCGCAAAGTCACTGAATCAAGTTTCCAAACGCTTTGAGCGCTAGAAGTTTCACTTTTTTGGGGTAGAGAAGGATTTTTCGTTTGAATTTCTTGGCCAAACATCAGCGAAAGCAAGTGATCTTGCGGTTGAGGCATTATCATTTGCCCCTCACCTGCGACTCGACCAGCGCGTAAGATGCTCACAGTCGTACAGATTTCAGCGACTTCTTCTAACTTATGCGAAACAAAAAGAATCGTTTTCCCTTCAGCAGCTAATTTACGCAGAGCCTCGAAGAGAGCTTTCTTTTGCAGCGCTGAGATTCCCGTTGTCGGCTCATCTAAAATGAGCAATTTAGCTCCCAAGGCTAATAAGCGGAGAATCTCAAGTTGTTGCCGTTGCCCAACCGTAAGATTTGCCACTGGTAAATCGGGCTGAATCGTAAAACCAAACTGTTCAGCATAGTTTAAGAGCCGCTGCCGAGCGCTTGCGAGATTGGGCATGGCGCTTGCGGGACTGGCACAATAGAAGTTTTCGAGCGCGGTGAAGGCTGGAATCACCAGCGGCTCTTGCGCGACCATCCCAATCCCCACTCGAAGCGCAATGGCTGGATTGAGCAACTTTACAGGTTGCCCATCCAGCCAAATTTCACCTGCATCGGGGCGCAGAAAACCTGCCAACAATTTCATTAGGGTGCTTTTGCCCGCGCCATTTTCGCCCAGCACCCCGTGAATTTGCCCCGCCGCAAAGTGCAAGCGGATTTGCTCATTCGCTCGCACTTTGCCAAAGGTCTTTGTTAAGTCAAAGATGCTAACATCCATTATGGCTTTACAACCTACTTGCTTTTCCCCTTAATTCCTTCCAAAAGCTGAGACATATACCAAATCTTCTTTTCGTCGGCTTTCTCGCCTGCTTTGAGATAGACTGTGCCATCTTGGAAGTTTAGCGGGCCAACGAAGAGGTCAAAATCCTTCCCAGCCAGTTTAGCAATGAATTCGTCAAGTTTAGCTTTATTTTCGGCAGCCAGCGCGGGCCCAGGCAAAAACCCAACGGCTGTCGTGTCAAGGTCGTTGAGGTTTTTCCAGTCAGGCGCGAGCCACTCCCAGGATGGTTTCCAGGAACCTGCTTTGAGCGCCGTTAGAGTCTTGACGTAATAAGGGCCCCAATTGAAATAGGGCACGCCTAAGCAGACCGCTGGTGCTTGTTTGCAAGCGTCTTTGAAATCGTAGGGAATAGCGAAAATCTCTTTGCCCGCTTTGGTCGCTTTATTGGCTTCGACTAAAGCCTCAGTGGTATCCACGCCAGAGATGATAACATCGTGGCCCGCATTGATGAATTCGTTTGCAACCACGGTGGGATCGAGGGTTGTGCCAGGAATATTGAACCAAAAGCCAATCCAGGTAACGCTAAAATCCAATTTCTCGCTCGGCTTATCGGCGCGTAAGTTTTGCCAGCAATAATTTGCGCCCAGAAAAGCTGCATTAACAAGCCTTCGCGTTTCATCATTGATAAGGGGGCCAAGATAAGCAACTTTCCCCGTTTTGGTTTGCAGCGCGGCTGCACAGCCCGCAATCATTTTGCCATATTCCATCTTGCCCATCACATTGCCGAGGTTTTTTGGGGCTTTGGCCGTCAACTGATCGTCGCCTGAAACATGGAGGAAAAGCACGTCGGGGTGAGCTTTAGCGGCTTCGCGGGTTCCATCCTTGAAATCATCAGAATTGCTAATGATGAATTTAGCGCCTTTGTTGACAAGATCATCAACAATTTGCTCGACCTTAATTCCAGGGCGATCTGCTGGATTCACCTTATCAACAAAAATGAATTTTGTCCCAGGAACTTTAGCCTCAGCATACTTTGCACCTTCATAATGGGCTTGACTCCAACCGAAATCGTTGTTAGGCCCGACTAAAAGCATCCCAAAAGTATATGCTGAATCAGGATTTGGGCTACTCGCGGTGGTTGACGAAACGGTTGGGAGATTAGAGGTGGGACTTTGGCTGGAGCTACATGCGGCTAAAAGCAGAATTGTAGATAACCAGACGAGACCAAATTTGGGCAAAAATGAACGAAACATCCTTTTTACACAACTTTCTAGCTTCAAAAAGGGTTTTACAGAATCAGCCAGAGCGACCAAAGCCAATGCGTTGGTCATTCTAGCACTAAGTGGTTGGGTTGGCAAAACATGGTGGGCCAGGTGCAAACAGTGCAATCTCTTTGAGGCAAAAACATAAGCGGGAAAGCAGCTTGCAAAAAGGTAGAAGATATGCTATAGTTTCAAGAGTGCCATAACAGTGTTTTGAACATGGTTTTGGCAATCTTGAGCTAAGTTTAGGTACGCCTGAACCAGGATATGGGTTTGGCCTCGCGTTTAGCTTCGGAAGGCTCTGGAACCCCAGCGCGACTCCACAGCCATCGCTTTTCCCGACCCTGCCTTGTCCAGTTTGAAGGTTAAAGAAAGCTAATTTGGTTCGTCAAAAAACCTTTGATCTTCATCTCGGATCTGGAGCGACACAATGCTTCAGGAGCCATAGGGCTAACAAAGGCCCAAACATCGCATAAGTTGGCTTTTGAGCTTGTTTCGTGCATCATTTCACCATCTCTAAGGAGTTTCAAGCGATGAGCTACACAGATCGGACCCTGAATTGCCGTGAATGTAACGCTGAATTTATCTTTACGGTAGGGGAGCAAGAGTTCTACGCCCAAAAAGGGTTTGTGCATGACCCGGTGCGCTGCCCCGATTGCCGCCGTGAACGCAAACGAGCCGGCGGGGACCGCCGCCGAGGCGGAAGTGGCGGAGGCCGGAGTCACAGTCGGGAACAAATTCAACACGAGGTTATCTGCGATAGTTGTGGTAAAACAACAACGGTTCCCTTTGTACCCCGTGGGGATCGCCCAGTTTATTGTTCCGACTGCTTCCAGAAGCAACGTGAAGCAAACGTGAGTTAAGGCTTTGAAAGTAAAAAGGGCCAGGAGGCAAAAATGTCTCCCTGGCCCTTTTTTATTTTGCTTCAGATTCGGCTATCTTGAAAGGGCAAGAAAAAACAGCGTTCTCAACTAAATAAACCTAGTTAATAACGCTACTTTTTCTATGCTCGCCACTTGCTACACGTAATAGTTGTCCCTTCCCCCTCTTTTGTTTTCACCTCAAATTGATCCATAAGCCGTTTGGCTCCGGGCAAGCCCATGCCCATGCCGCGTGAGGTCGTAAAGCCGTCTTGCATGGCCAAGTCAAGATTCGCAATCCCAGGCCCTTGATCTTCGCAAACAATTTCAATCCCTTTGCGGCCACTTTTTTCGATTTCACGCACCGTTACACTTCCGCTGCCAGCATAGAGGAAGATATTGCGGGCCAGTTCACTCACCGCCGTCGCAATGCGGGCTTGATCAATTGCGCCAAACCCTAACGCCTTGGCAGTATCACGGGCGAGGGTGCGGGCAATCACAATGTCAAGGTCGCTCCGAATGACTGCTGCCTTAGCCTGTGCCATCACTACTCTCCTCAGCTTGGTCAGTTTGGCGTTGCATCACAGCAAGCCCCTTCTCAAGATTGAGTGCAGTCAACACGCCAGTTAGTTCTAAGCCAAGCTCGACCAAAGTAATCGCAACGGCGGGTTGCAAACCAGTGAGGACGACGCGTGCGCCCATTAGCCCGGACATCGCGGCAATGTCGGCGATCATCCGCCCAATGAAACTATCTACGACATCTATGGCCGTTAAATCAATAATCACTCCCCGCGCTTTGGTATCATGGATTTTCTGGAGGAGATCATCTTTGAACTGCACTGCCGAAGCATCGTGGAGGGCAATTTGGATCGAAGCAATGAGGACATCGCCGATCTTGAGAATAGGAATACGAAGACTGTTCACTACATGCTACTTTCACGTCGTAAAATCTATCTAAAAATGAAAATAGACCTTACTACTACTTCCTTTACTCTTGAAAAAAGGCCCAGCCTCTATCCCTCGTTAAATTTTAGGATTTTACAATTTCAAATAATGTTTTGCGTCTGGGCGGAACAGCTAACTCTGGTTTTCTAGCGAAGGAACGAAGTTAGACCAAAAAGGGCAAAAGAGACTAACAAGGGCACACTGAGGTTGTCGGTCCCGGCGGGTGCGAAGGCCTCCGCCAGAGTCGCAACTACGCTGCCCACCAAAGCGCCACTTAAACAAGTTCCAAGACTGAAAGCTGGACTCTGACTACTTAGAGGAGAATTGGGAACCAGCCAGAGCGTGAGGAAAATCGTTAGCCCACTAGCCAGCCACATCACCGCTGAACCTTCCAAAGAGCGCGTTTTGCCCCCAACCGCGTAATGGTGGCGGCCCCATTTACGCCCGATTAAGGCGGCCAACGAATCCCCCCAGGTCATCGCCATTACGCCTGCGACAGCCAGCGAAGCCTGATCCTGGGAGCTATCGGTGCGCCAGAAAAGCAGAAAGAGAAGGGCTACAGAAAAAGCAAAATAGATTGTGCCAGGACTACTTTCGGGGCTATCTATCGCTTTGAGGAGCCGAGAACGATAAAAGAGATAATTGAGAACAATAAATGAAGCAAAGGGAATTATTCCAATGTACCAATGCTCAAAGATGGCCAGCACACCGAAAACCCACATCCCAGCACCGATATGCACTAGTTTGCGGGTAAAGTCTTGGGGATAGCCGCGCCAGCGCCGAATGCTCTCCGCCAGCCCAATGAGGGCCGCCGCATAGAAATAGGAAAGGCCAAAGCCAAGCAGATCACGGGTTGTCATAGCCAAAATTAGTACGTTCTATTCCTTTGAATCTACATTAGAACATAGCTTTATCATATCATAGGAAGTGCAAACCTGCAACCTTTCACGCCGGGCCCTTAGGCAAGCTCAGGGGCCATTTTCGTTGGTTGAGCTTGCCGAAACCAGAGCGAATCGAGCAAGAGCGTTTGCGGCGTTTCAGTAGACATAGTCTTTTCCTTTCGGGGCTAATTGGATGCCAATATTATACAACGAATGGGAAAAATTGACAGCTTGCACGGGACGCAGTAGAATGGCTGACCTAATCTTAGATTAAGGAGAAACCTGTGTCAAAGATGCGTTTTTCTGCCGAAAGAGTAACCCGTGAGGCTCAAGCCACTTCCAAACCAAGTAAACAGTTGCACAAACTAGCTCAAGTGCTAGATCGTTCATTCCCTGCTAAAATGGATGCAATGGCTACTAAAATTAGCTTTTTGACTCCGCGAGTTTTAGGCTTTTCTTTTTTGCTTTTGCTGATGGCCATCATTGCCTCGCGCACCATGCCTTTAACCCCCAATTTTCTATGGGGCATTCCCGCTCTGGGAGCAATTGGGTTGAGCTTAGGCCTCTGGATTTGGACAGCTTCGATTCTGCTGCGCCCCGATCTTTCGCCCGAAGCACGAGATTATCTCAAACAACTTAGCCTCTTCCAGCGCAGCATTTTGGGGGTTGGGCTTCTGGTCATTGGCTATTTTATCGCTCTAGCTTTTCGGCTTTGGTAGGTTTTTCTGCTCAGAATAAGGGATGAAAAAGGGGCACACCACTTAAAGTGTGCCCAAGCGTGAGAACAGGCATCCTGCCTGTTTTTTTCAAGGGGGTGTAGAACAGGCATCCTGCCTGTTTTCCAAGCGGGACAGGCAAGATGCCTATCCTACGCCTACTCTTTTTCTTTGTCTTTAGTTTCTTCCTCGCGCTTCTTGCGGACAACTTCGGGCTCGGCGGTCTTGACTTCGGCTTCGGCTTCGACTTTGACCGTCACAGGCGCGAGCCAAACAACCAGTTCATCACCCGCCGTCAGGATTTCGTAGCCAGCACCTTTGGGCAGATCGCGCACGTGAATGCTCTTTTCCAAGCTATCAAGCACCGAAAGGTCAATTTCAATGTGTTGCGGCAGTTCGGCGGGCAAAGCCTCAACGACAACGGTGGTTAGCGCATGACTCAGCGTGGCAATCCCGCGTTCAGCTAACGGCGATTTGCCAGTTAAGACAATTGGCACTTCAGTCGTGATTGCCACTTTGAGGTCAACCACGCGAAAGTCAGCGTGAATGATGAGTCGACTTATCGGATGGCGTTGCACAGCCTGAATAAACGCGACGGGTTTATCGGGCAAATCGAGTTCGACCAACGACGTGCGGCCAACTTGGCGATAAATCGTATTGAAATTGCGCTCATTGACCTGAATGGTAACAGGCGCAAAACTTTTCCCATAGACCGTCGCGGGCATAAGACCTTTTTGCCGTAAGCGTTTAACTTTTTTGCCCACAACGCTTCGTAGCTCTACAGCGAGAAAAACTTTCTCCATAAGGGTAACATTACTCCTAAAAATAGTTTCTTGCAGCCGATTAAGGCAAGGGGCTAATTTTGTACAGGATCTGGATTTTCGGGCAGCCCCAACAGACTTTCCAACGCCGCCTGCAATGCCCCGACCGAACTTTCAAACCCTGAGACCGGAGCATTTTCCCGCCAGCGCCAAGCCCAGGACCAACTCCCCCGATCATCTGGCGCACTAAAAACTTCGAGGCCTAAAGTGGCCAGCTTTTCGGTCAGTTCTTTGCGGTCTATCATGAGGTGTTGAAAGACCTCGTAGTGAAATTCCAGATCGCCTAAGCGAGCCTGGAGCCGCTCAAGCTCAAACTTCGTTTCATCATAGGCTTCCAACAGAGCCTTTGCCGTAGCCAAGGTCGGTGGCTGCCCTTTTTTGATCAACTGACGTGCATCCTCAATCAAGCTCATGGCTCTACCTTACGTTTCCAAGCCCAACCTATGGCTGGGCAGCTGCGACGGCGAATGCTCCTAATTTGCCCGGCACTGGGGCGTACATTCTGAACCCCAAACTAGCGTCTAGTATAGCACAAGATCAAGATTTACTCCCACCGTGCTTGAGCTTGCCGAAACCCCAGAACTCTACTTTTGATAGTAGGCTGCCACAAAGCGATTTTCAAAGGCTGGTTCAGGCGCGAGGGGGCCTTTGAGCAGACCAAGCTCAAGTAATTGTTGCTGTTCAGTCGCCCAGGCTTGCGGATCATTCCAGCCAAGTTTTTCGGCCCCAATTCCATATTGAAGGAGTTTGATTGTCTCGCGGCCTTCAAAGGCCAGCTGGTCAGGCGAAAGAGTTTTATCATATTCTGCCAGCAATTTTACCGTTTCAGCGAGATTTTTGACCGCGTATTCCCAACCGCGCAAGGTCGCATTCAGAAAGGCTTGCGTCGTTTTAGGATTCTGGCGGATAAAAGCTTCGCGGGTAAAGAGGACATCGCCCATCAACTTGACTCCATAATCGCGGGCCAGAATCAGGCGAACTTCGGCTCCCTTTTGCTCCGCCAAATGCGGTTGATCGGTCACATAAACGGGCCAAACGTCCACGCGCCCCTGCAAAAAAGGCTCCAGATTAAACTGCGCTGGCACTTCATTGATCTTTTTGCGGTCAACGCCTGTAGCTGCTAACAGCGCTCGATATTCCGTCTCAACATTGTCGCCATAAAAAACGCCCACCGTTTTGCCAACAAAATCCCGTGGCGCAGTGATACCCGATTTGCGCTGAACCATAAAACCGACAGGGCTGGCTTGGAAAAACGTAGCAAGCGCTACGACAGGAATATTTTTCTCGCGGGCCATAAAGATTGTGTCTGGGCCAGCGCTGCCAAAAGTATCTGAACCGCTGGCCACAAGCGGCAAAGGCACAAAATCAGGGCTACCAGGGTTAATTGTTACATTAAGACCCTCATCTGCATAATAGCCTTTGACTAAAGCTACAATATAGCCCGCAAATTGATATTGTGGAATCCATTGAAGGCGCATCGAAATATCGCGGACTTCAATTCCATTAGGAAATTGCTTTGTTTGCTTGCCGCATCCTGCGAAAATAATTGCAAGCAGGAGATAGGTAAACGTAAAAAAGCGCAAAAAGAGCTTCATTAGTGTTTTAACCTAA
>DCSM01000183.1:9862-11444 GCA_002325605.1 Chloroflexaceae bacterium UBA1466 | reverse complement strand
GTGGTGACGAAGGCGGGGCCAGGAACGTTGATGGAAGCGTTGGTCCTGCGTCGTCCTGTGATCATCACCGAGGCGATTGGGAAGCAGGAAGAGGGCAACATCACCTTTGTTACGCAACGCCAGCTTGGTTTCCATTGCCCGACTACTGCGGAGTTGGTCAAAGCGCTACAAATCTTAGCCCAGCCCCAGGAATATCAGACTTTCGTAGCCCGGATGACCGATGCTGTCCCGCGAGAGGGTGCTTCGCAAATTGCTCAGATCATCCTCGACCAGATTGTCCAACAGAGCATTCCTGTCTCATAGGGGCTCTTGGTTGCCCTTAGGCAAGCTCAGGGGCCGTTCAGGGACCGTTTGGAGTAAAGCTACCCAGACCTCACAGGTCTCGAAGACCTGTGAGGTCTGGGAGCTAGATAGAAAAATACGAAGAATGCAACCTTCACAGTTTGCAAAACCGTGAAGGTTGCATCGTCTTAGGCAGGAAAGAAGGTCTAGTAAGCTACCGCGTGATAAGGGGAAGATAGCTCCTGAACTTGTCAACCACTTCAACTGCCGTATTACTCTTGGCCGTCGCCGTACTTCCTGTACTGGTGCTGTCCCCAATGCTGACCTCAGCATTCAAGGTTGTGCCTGTGGGTGCATCGGCTTGCACCGTGGTCGCAAAGGTCACTTCCCCACTCTGGCTGGCGTTTAGATCACCAGGCTCAAAGACGTAGGTCTCACCCGCCGTAAGCTGGCCGGCCTGGGTACTGGCGGTCTTGAGCAGCACCCAACCTGGAGTGCTATTGGCCAAGTCAAAGAGCGTGTAGAGGGGCAAGACCATTATTAAGCGGGGTTTGAAAGCAATCCCATCCCCCGCATTGACAAAGGCCAAGATAAAGAAGGCCCCTTTCCCAGGCACGACTTGCTTCGGCCCCCGAATGCTAATGTTGAGCTTAGGCTTCCCACTAGTTTTAGGTGTCGCAGTTGGGGAAACAGTGCGGGTTGGGGAAGCCGTGCGAGTTGGGGTGTTAGAAGGGGTTAAGGTCGCGCCCCCCGCCACAGCGGTCAACTCAGCGGCATTAGGCGTAGCCGTGTTGGTTGCCGAAGGTGTAACCTTTGGGGTGTTGGAAGGGGTCAAAGTTGCGCCCCCTGCTACCGCGGTCAACTCGGCGGCATTAGGCGTGGCCGTATCCGTTGCGGTAGCCGTGTTGGTTGCCGAAGGAGTAACCGTTGGCTCCCCAGGGACAAGCGTGACCGTTACTTGCCCAGGGACGGGAGTCGCCGTTGGCTCCCCAGGGACGGGAGTCGCCGTCACTTGCCCAGGGACGGGAGTCGCCGTCACTTGCCCAGGGATGGGAGTCGCCGTTACTTCCCCTGGGACGGGAGTCGCCGTGGGCTGCCCAGGAATGGGAGTCGCCGTGGGTTGCCCAGGGATGGGAGTCGCTGTGGGTTGTCCAGGGACAGGAGTCGCTGTGGGTTGGGCGACTGCCGTGGCGGTTAAGTCTGCTGCTGCTGCCGTCGCCGCCTGCGCGACTGCCGTCGCGGTTAAGTTAGCGGCTGCTACCGTCGCCGCCTGGGACACTGCCGTGGCGGTTAAGTCTGC
>DCSM01000183.1:0-9709 GCA_002325605.1 Chloroflexaceae bacterium UBA1466 | reverse complement strand
CGCGACTGCCGTGGCGGTTAAGTTAGCGGCTGCCGTCGCCTGGGCATCCGCCGTCGCCTGGGCATCCGCCGTCGCCTGGGCATCCGCCGTCGCTTGGGCATCCGCCGTTGCCTTGGCATCCGCCGTCGCTTGGGCATCCGCCGTTGCCTTGGCATCCGCCGTCGCTTGGGCCGTTACCCTCCAGGTATAGTTGGCAGGTTCGGCATCCTTGTTACCTGCCTTGTCAACGGCCCGTACCTCAAAGGTATGCGGCCCATCAGCCAGACCGCTCAGGGCGTGTGAACTTGTACAAACCGCAAATGCTTCATTGTCCAGTTTGCACTCAAAGGTCGCTTGGGCATCAGCGCTGCTGAACTCAAAGGAGTCCGTAGCAACGTTAGAGGGGTCTGTCGGTTTGCTCGTGAGGGTTGTCTCAGGGGCAGTTGTGTCCACCACCCAGGTGTAGCTTTCGGGCGTAGCATCTGTGTTGCCCAGAGTATCCTTTGCCCGCACTTCAAAGGTATGCGAACCGTCAGCTAGGCTACTCAAGGCATGGGGGGAAGGACAAGCTGCCCAGTCACCCGTATCCAATTTGCACTCAAAGGTTGCGGTGGTGTCAGCGCTGCTGAACTCAAAGGAGTCCGTAGCAACGTTAGAGGGGTCTGTCGGTTTGCTCGTGAGGGTTGTTTCAGGCGCAGTCTTGTCAATTGTATACGCCTCACCTATCGTGAAGCCACTCGCCAGCGCATTGCCTGCCAAATCCTTGATCCCCGTGCCCGTAGACTTCACGTCCAGGCCAAGGGAGCCCTCACTGGTGTTAGTGACCGTTACGTTGTAGCTTTTGCCACTGCCGCTAACCGCACTGACCGTCCCCGTAGCTCCTCCTGACCGCACTTCAAAGCTGCTGGTCGCCACCCCCGTGACATTCTCACTGAAGGTAACGGTGAAATCAACACTTGTGGCATTGGTCGGGTTGGCTGCGCTAGTTGCACGGGTGAGGGAACTGACGGTGGGCGGGGTAGCCTCGCTCACCTTGCGACTGCGATTGTTTCCGGAATCAGCGATGTAAATGTTGCCGCTGCTGTCTACCGCCACGCCTCTAGTAGTGTTCAGTTTGGCACTGGTGGCGGCTCCGCCGTCCTCACTAGCGAGGTAGCCCTGTGTGCCCGTGCCCGCCACGGTGCTGATGATATTACTTATGGCATCTACCTTGCGAATGCGATCGTTTCCGGTATCAGCGATGTAAAGGTTGCCGCTGCTGTCTACCGCCA
Source organism: Chloroflexaceae bacterium UBA1466 (assembly GCA_002325605.1). Classification (GTDB taxonomy): domain Bacteria; phylum Chloroflexota; class Chloroflexia; order Chloroflexales; family Chloroflexaceae; genus UBA1466. Next base: position 8,459 of record DCSM01000183.1, on the reverse strand, counting down.
CGCCGTTAGGACTGTTCAGTTTGGCACTGGTGGCGGCTCCGCCGTCCTCACTAGCGAGGTAGCCCACTGTGCCCGTGCCCGCCACGGTGCTGATCTTGCCGTCGCTTACCGTCACCTTGCGAATGCGATTGTTTTGGGTATCAGCGATGAAGAGGTTGCCGCTGCTGTCTACCGCCGTGCCTCTAGGATAGCTCAGTTTGGCACTGGTGGCGGCTCCGCCGTCAGCGTCGTAGCCCGATGTGCCCGTGCCCGCCACGGTGCTGATGATACCATTTGTATCCACCTTGCGAATGCGCTGGTTGGAGGAATCAGCGATGTAAAGGTTGCCGCTGCTGTCTACCGCCACGCTGAAAGGACCGTTCAGTTGGGCACTGGTGGCGGGTCCGTTGTCCTCACTAAGGAGGTAGCCCGCTGTGCCCGTGCCCGCCACGGTGCTGATCTTGCCGTCGCTTACCGTCACCTTACGAATGCGATTGTTGGAGGAATCAGCGATGTAGAGGTTGCCATCCTTGTCTACCGCCACGCCTCTAGGAGAGTTCAGTTTGGCACTGGTGGCTAATCCGCCTTCTTGAGCAGCGTCGTAGCCATATACGCCCGTGCCCGCCACGGTGCTGATGATATTACTTATGGCATCTACCTTGCGAATGCGCTGGTTGGGGGTATCAGCGATGTAGAGGTTGCCGCTGCTGTCTACCGCCACGCCGTAAGGATTGTTCAGTTGGGCATTGGTGGCGGATCCGCTGTCACCAGTGGAGCCCGCTGTGCCCGTGCCCGCCACGGTGGTGATAACGCCACCTGCGGCTAGGGCGAGGGGGGGCGGAAAGAGCGAAGCCACTGAGCTGAGAGCTGTTAAGATCAAAATGGTCAAAAAATACTATGTATTTTTTGACCGGCGATTTTTAGCCTTTTTGCCAGGGCGATTTTCCGTCATGAGCGTACCGTTCCGACTTGTTTTGCTCATCATTCTGAGCCTCCTAACTGTTCGGTCTGCTGAAATCCTTAATGATAATCAAAGTCTTTGCGGCGGGCCGTTGGGCCGCCACGGGCGGACAGTTCCACGAAGTGTTAGTTGCCAAAGAGCCTCCTGCGATCCGATTCGTTGAATCCTTAATGCTAATCAACCAAAAAAGCCACTTTATTATAGCATTTCTTTCAGGCTATTTCAAGGGGTCATTGAGGGCAATTGGCCTGGATTTGTAGTCTTAATTTGCCTAAGCCAAGCGAAAGTAGCACAAACTACCAGATTGTGCTGGTAGCCAGTCAAGATGATGGAAATTGACAGTCAAGATGCCTGTCTCCTCCGCCCCAAGTTAAGCTTTGAGGAGTCCACGGCTTTAGCCGTGGCCCACCAGCTAAAACTGTTGACTTTTGGTCTTCGTCAGACCTAGCTAAGGATAGTCGCCAACCCTATCTCAAGGTACTTGTTTGAAACGGATCAGAGTACTTCTTTGAATTGGATTAAGCAATCTGTTTGAATTATGTCAGGTGACTTGTTTGATCTATATCAGACGACTTTCTTGATCTATATCAAGCGACCAAGCTGAAGCGGATCAAGCGACCAAGCTGAAGCGAGTCAGAATACTTGCCATGGCTGCCCCAAAAGAGTTGCCATGGCTATCCTAAACGAGTCGCCATGGCTAACCCAAAAGAGTCGCCATAGCTGCCCTTAAAATAGATTAAATAGCGAGGAAGGGGCGAAGAAAGGCATCTTGATGAGGAGGAGAAAGGATTTGAACGTAATGAATCTTTGTGTTACAATGCGGCCAGTGTAACCTTAGTCCTTGTAGAATCCAGAAAGGAGCGGTTCCGAATTGCTCGCCAGGTTTACCTGAAAGCTTTTTGGAAAGAACCATGGCGGTTGAACGTAAAGAAGCCTTTGACCTAGTTGGCACGATGGTAACGCTTGTCGGGCCTGAATTGCAGGCGGGGCAAGCAGCGCCCGATTTTGCGGTGGTGGATGGCAACCTCCAACCAGTGACGCTCAAGGATTTGTTGGGCAAACCGCTGGTAATTAGTGTTGTACCCTCGCTGGATACTGGGGTTTGTGCAGTTCAGACCTCGCGGTTCGACAAAGAGTCGGCGGCCTTGGGCGACAAGGTTCAGATCGTAACGATCAGTGTTGACTTGCCCTTTGCCCAAGCACGGTGGTGTGGAGCCAACAAAGCTGAGAATGTCAAAGTCCTCTCTGATTATCAGAATGTAAGCTTTGGCACAGCCTACGGGACGTTGATCAAAGAAGTTCGATTGGAAAGCCGAGCCGTTTTCGTGATTGATGCTGGGGGCACGCTTCGCTATGTGCAATATGTGCCCAAAGCGGTGGAAGAGCCAGACTATGATGCGGCCTTAGCCGCGCTGAAAGCTGCGCTTTAGCCTTTAGGCCCGAAATTCTCAAACAGGAGTAGGTGGCGTTTGCCCCTGCTCCTGTTCTATGCTATACTGCGGCAAAGTTATTCTGTAGCCCAATTTCACACACTGCTTGATTCTTTGCCCCCTCCCAAAACCTTGCTTTTGGCTCGCAAAGAAAAAGAGAGCAGTGGCGGCGATGCTTAAACATCAACTAAGGAGTCAGTCTAAACCCTATGGGAAATGGTACAACCCGTGTTGTCTCGATTCGAGACTTGTTAGAAGCTGGAGCCCACTTTGGCCACCAGACCAAACGATGGAATCCTAAGATGCGCCCGTACATTTTCACGGTTCGCAATGGAATCCACATCATTGACCTTCAACGAACGGTCCGCGATCTAACCGAAGCCTATAACTTTATTGCCTCAACGATTGCTCATGGGCAAAAGATTCTTTTTGTGGGCACAAAGAAGCAATCCCAAGAAGTTATCGTCGAGGAAGCTACGCGATCAAATCAATATTACATTACGCAGCGGTGGCTGGGCGGGACTTTGACCAACTTCTCGACGATTCGCAAACGGCTGCGCTATCTGCTTGATTTGGAAGCCCAGCGAGATCGCGGCGAATTAGGCCGCTTCACCAAAGCGGAAGGCCTCAAGCGTTCGCAAGAGATTGAGAAACTCAACCATGTTCTTGGAGGCCTCAAAAATATGGAACGGCTTCCAGGGGCCCTCTTCATTGTTGACCCCCACGAAGAAGATATTGCGGTGCGCGAAGCCCGCAAAATCGGCATCCCCATTGTGGCGATGGTTGATACCAATTGTAACCCTGACCTCATAGATTATGTGATTCCTTGTAACGACGATGCGATTCGGAGCATTCGGCTGGTAGCCAGCAAAATGGCTGATGCCGCAATTGAGGGGCTTCACGAACGCGAGAGCTTTCAAGCAAGATAAAAAGTGGTGGTTTGGTGGCTTTTCCTGGCGACAGCTAAAAAACCACCATTGGCTTTCGGCTTAGGATTTAGAAAAGGAGGACGGCGGCAAGCGGAGCTTTAGCTCGCTAAGATGCAAATGTTTCTTGCCGCCTTTTTCTGTGACAATAACAGCTCAAATGGTTAAGGATTTGCGGGAACGAACTGGGGCGGGCTTCAAAGAATGCAAAGATGTGCTGGCCCAAACGAATGGCAGTGTGGAGCAAGCGATTGAGCTTCTCCGAGCCAAAGGGATTGAAGCCGCCGCGAAGAAGCAGGATCGGGAAGCAAAAGAGGGCCGCATCGAAATCTATGTCCATCCTGGTTCACGGTTGGCCGCAATGGTCGAACTCAATTGTGAAACTGACTTCGTAGCCCGCACGGAGGATTTCATTGCCTTGTCGCGGGAATTAGCTTTGCACGTTGCCGCTGCGAATCCAACTTACATTGCGATTGAGAATGTTCCGCCCGAAAAGATCACTGAGAGTGGCTTATCGGCTGAAAAGTTCTACGAAGAGCAAGTTTTATTGACGCAGCCCTTTGTCAAAGACCCGACTCAGACGATTCAGGAAAAACTCAAGGCGGGGATTGCCAAGTTGGGCGAAAACATTATGGTTGGGCGCTTTACGCGGTTTGAAGTAGGATCCTAGACAGATCATCAGCGGGCAAAGGATATTGGGAACTTAAATTATGCACACCCCAAAATTCCAGCGTGTGTTGGTCAAGTTAAGCGGCGAATCTTTAGCGGCGGGCCAGATTGGGCAGGTAAGTGCGGAACGGCTTGATTTTTTGGCCCAGGAGATCGAAGGGGTTGTGCAGTGCCAAGTTCAAGTCGCCATTGTCATTGGGGGCGGCAACATTTGGCGCGGGGAGCAAGCCATTGCACGGGGGATGGATGCTGCTCAATCGCATTATATGGGGATGTTGGCGACCATCATCAATGCGCTGGCGATGCAAGATGCGCTGGAGCGACGGGGAGTCTACACCCGTGCGATGACTGCCATTAAAATGGATGAGGTCGCCGAACCCTATATTCGTCGCCGAGCGATTCGCCACCTTGAAAAGGGGCGCGTCATTATTTTAGCCGCTGGAACGGGCAATCCCTACTTTACCACCGATTCAGCGGCGGCGTTGCGGTCAGCCGAAATTGGCGCGGAAGTTATCCTGATGGCTAAAAATGGCGTTGATGGGGTCTATACTGCCGATCCTCGGCAGGACCCCACCGCCTCTCGCTTAGACCGCCTGACTTTCCAAGATGCGCTCCAGCGCGGGCTGACCGTGATGGATAGCACCGCGCTCACGTTTTGCAAAGATAATAACATTCCGATTATTGTCTTTAATCCCTTGGAAGCGGGCACAATTGCCCGAATTGTGAGGGGGGAAAAACTTGGAACCCTGGTGAGCAATGCAGAAGGATAAGCGATGACTGACGATGTCTTACATTTAGCCGAAAGTCAGATGAAGAAGGCCCAAGAAGCTTTGCGCCATAGCTTGGCAACGATTCGCACGGGACGGGCCTCCACGGGGCTAGTCGAAAATTTACTGGTTGAAGCCTACGATTCAATGCTGCCGCTCTACCAACTGGCCAACATAAGCGTCCCCGAAAATCGGTTGCTCTTGATTCAACCTTTTGATGCCACTACTTTGCGAGCGATTGGGCGAGCGATTCAACAATCTGATTTAGGCTTAAATCCCCAGGATGATGGGCGCGTTATTCGGCTCGTTTTGCCTGCCCTCACGGAAAGCCGCCGGAAGGAACTTGTCAAACAAGTCCGCGTCCGCGTTGAGGAAGTCCGCGTATCTGTCCGTAATCATCGGCGCGAGGCCATCGAAGAATTACGAGAGCTAGAACACGAAAAGTTGATTAGTGAAGATGAATTGCGGCGGGCCCAAGAGCGCTTACAAGAACTCACAGACCGCGCAATCAAAGAAGTTGAGCAAATTGGCGTGAGCAAAGAAGCTGAAGTGATGGAAGTCTAGGGCCTGGCGGGCCAAGGCAAGTTGGTTTGCGCCCTGCCCCTAATCTTTTCAGGCTTTTTAATAAAGGCCAGCGAAATTTTCTTTGAGCTTCGTTTGCCTTTATGAGCTTTGAAGCGATAACCCCAAACATTTTGTGCTATTTTTGTTTGGGTCTAGGGGTCTAAAAAGAATCTTCCTGATCACTTTTAGCCCACCAACCAGAAACATGCAATCTTTTCATCTTCTTTGTTCTTCTTTCTTATTCAGCTGCTGGAAGAATGCGTTATGACAGCGGAAGTTCTCCTCAACGGGCCGCGCATCCCTCAGCATGTTGCCATAATCATGGATGGCAATGGGCGCTGGGCTAAACAGCGGGGGTTGCCCCGTTTGGCTGGCCACCGCGCTGGGACCGAAAACATCCGCAGCATTGTGAAAGCCTGTTCCTCTAGCGGGGTGCGGTATCTTACGCTTTATGCTTTTTCTACCGAAAATTGGCATCGCCCTTCGGCGGAAGTTGAAGGTTTGATGCGGATTCTTAGCGAATTTGTAGACCGTGAGACCACCGCCTTGCATGAGGAAGGGGTAAAAATTCGGCATCTTGGGAGTTTAGTGGGCGTAAGTGAAGCTTTAGGGCGCAAAATCACGGCGGCCCTGGAGCTTACGCGCAACAACAAAGGCCTGACGCTGGCGATTGCCTTTAACTACGGAGGCCGGTCAGACTTGGTGGATGCGGTACGGGCCCTCTTGGTTGAAGGCATTAAGCCTGACGCTTTAACCGAACAATTGTTGGCCGACCATCTTTCGACGCGGGGCATTCCCGACCCCGATTTGGTCGTTCGCACGAGTGGGGAAAGTCGGCTCTCTAATTTTTTGATTTGGGAAACGGCATATAGTGAATACTGGACTACGGCGCTTTTCTGGCCCGATTTTGGCCCCGACCAATTGCTCCAGGCAATAAAGGATTATGGCCGGCGTGAACGTCGTTTCGGCAAAGTCACCGAAAAGAGCTAGTTCCTTCTTCCAGCGGGTGGGCAGCATTCTGATCCCTTTACCCTTGGTCGTTGGATTAGCCTACTGGGGAATTTGGCCCTTTACCTTGCTGGCCATTGCAGCCGTGACCACTTGCCTCATCGAACTTTATAGTGGCTTCCAACAAGCTGGCCATCGGCCCAGAGTTTGGCTCGGCTTGGCTAGTGGAGCCACCTTCTGTTTGGCTGCCGCTCTGCAAGCAAGCCTCACCTTTGATCTCACAGGGGCAGCCCTCTGTCTCCTGATTCTTTTCTCTCTCAGCACAGAACTAATTTACGCTGACCATGAAACGGGCGTTGCTAATTGGGCCCTTACTTTTGCGGGAGCCTGTTACATTGGGTGGCTGATGAGCCATTATCTTCTCCTGCGAAACCTGCGGTTGCCCTTGCACGATAGCTGGTTGGCTTCCCTGCACATTCCGCCTGGCGCTGCCTGGGTCTATTTAGTCCTTTTAATTACCTGGTTCCAAGACACCACGGCCTATTTAGTGGGCAAAACTTGGGGCCGCCATAAAATGTCGCCTTTCATTAGCCCCAAAAAAACTTGGGAAGGGGCCGCAGGAGGTTCCTTAGCTTCGGTTGCGGGAGCTTTGCTGGCCATCCCGCTCTTCGGCTTACCAATAAGCTATGGCGCAGCAGCCTTGCTGGGTTTAGCCGCCAGCATTGCGGGGCCAATGGGCGACTTGGCTGAATCAATCATCAAACGGCGGCTCGGCCTAAAAGATATGGGCAACTTTATGCCCGGCCACGGCGGCCTCCTTGACCGCGTAGATAGCATGCTTTTTACCGCCCCTACCCTCTATTACCTCATTCTTCTGTTGACATCCCTGCCTTAATCAGGTAAACTATAATCAGGTTCACGATCTTAGATGGTAGCTTGAGCCAAGATTTTGCGCCTTTTCCTATTTTCTTTCTGAATTCATAGAAAACAGACCCTTCTTTTCTTCATCTACGATTAGCTTGCGGAGGTCCACGATGCAAAAGAATTCCTCGCTTTCAGGCATTATAGTTCTGCTTTTGGTCTCAATTTCGATCAATATAAATCCATTGTCGGCGTTGGCAAATGGTGAAGGGCAAGCATACATCGTTCAGGAAGGCGACAATCTGTCTAAGATCGCCGAAAATATGCTGGGCAATAAAAATGCTTGGCCGACGATAGTTGAAGCAACGAATAGGAAAACAGCCGAAGATAGTAGTTTTACGACTATTACGGATCCCAATGTTATCCATGTAGGGCAAAAGCTGTGGATTCCAAAGGTTGGGACCGAAGCAGCGCATGTTACTCAAACGCGGGCGACGGATCTCAAGCAAGCCTACCTTGATGCCGTGAAAGATGCTGCGGTTGCTGAACCTGCCGAAATCAATCGGGATCTTACGGCCATAACCGCCGAGAATCCCGCTTTAGTTTGGGATGGCTCGCCAGGAACGTCACGGGTATCGCTTGTAACCTGGACGGCATGGGATGGCTACGATGCAATGGTTGGCAAAGCAATCACGCTGACCCGCGAAATGTGGGTAACGGTATTTCCGCAAGTGAAAACGTTTTGTCGTGCCTACGCAGCGCAAAACCCTGATCTAACGCTGCGCTTAGAACAATTGATGGGGCTTCCCCCAGCTAATGGGAAAACTAAATTTGTAGAGATCTGGGCAAAGCCTGCTGATCTTTTCCGCCCCGCACCCGACCCCGAAATTACGGATCATGAAGCTGGCCTAGATTTTCCCACTTCCCAATTCGTGACTTTGAGTGAAAAATATAAGACATGGTTCAATGATCTGAAGGCTAAATCTTATGGTGAGCAAGGTTATCCCTGGACTCGCCTGGGATATACTTACGATTGGGGTAATTCCAAAACAGATGTTGGCTTGAGTGAGTTTGTTGTAAACGCGGGGGCAAATATCACGATTCGCTCAATTGCGCCGACGGCAAACTATTGCCAATGAGAACCATGGAAGGTAGACTTCTAGCTAGTCGCTTGTCTTCTGGTGCTTTAGTGGCTGTGAGCCACATTACCAAGGAGGATTAAACCTCCTTCTCGACCTTGGAATCCACGGCTTTAGCCGTGGCCCAGATCACTAACTTTAGATAGACCATAGAATTTCCCCTAGAAACATAGAACTTTCCCTCTCTAGGGGTAGAAAACCTCAATACTATGCAC
>DCSM01000126.1 GCA_002325605.1 Chloroflexaceae bacterium UBA1466 | reverse complement strand
TGAGCGGGCCGAAGGCCCTGAGCTTGCCGAAGGCCCTGAGCTTGCCGAAGGCCAGGTTTCGGCAAGCTCAACCAGCGAGGGGCCGTGGCCTGAGCATGCCGAAGGCAATGGCTCAACTAAAAAAGCGATATTCTTCTATGTTTACGCGCTTTTGCATCATCCACTCTATCGGGAACGCTATCAGGAAAACCTCAAGCGCGAATTGCCACGGTTGCCTTTGGTCGGAGATCGCCAAACCTTCTTGACGCTGGTCGAAATTGGCCAAAAGCTGGCTGATCTGCATTTGAACTATGAAACCGTGGAAGAATATCCTTTAGAATGGGTTGAAAATCAGAAGGTTCCCTGGACGTGGCGCGTTGAGAAGATGAAGCTGACGAAAGAGAAAGATGCCATCATCGTCAATCGCTGTTTGACGTTGAAAGGCATTCCCGCCAGCGCCTTTGAATATCAATTGGGCAATCGGTCAGCTTTGGAATGGGTGATCGATCAATATCAGATCACGATAGATAAGCGGAGCGGGATTACGAATGACCCGAATCGAGGCGATGAGCCGCAATATATTGTGCGTTTGATCGGGAAAGTCATTACGGTAAGCGTCGAAACCGTGAAGTTGGTCGAAAGGCTGCGAGAAGTTAGCTTGTAGGACAGGCATCCTGCCTGGCGGCCTGGCTCGCAGACAGGATGCCCGCGCTACGTAAACCATTGCCGCTTGTGTGAGGTCTGGGGGCTAGATCGAAACATGCGGTGGAAGAAAGGCCCTTTGCGACCTCGCAGCCCGCAAAGGGCTAAAAGTGCTTTTGACCTTTCCACTTATCTAGTGCTTTTGACCTTTCCACTTATCTATTGTACAATAACATTTGTTGCATATTGTCGTGTAAGTGCCAAAAGCATGACTAAGCAGCGGATTAGAAACAAGCGAAAAAGTTGGTATATCCAACTTTTTTGGTATATTTAGCCAATTTTTCTCTTCCTCGAATTTCAAGAGTCCGCCTATTTTCTCTTCGTCGAATATTGTACTCGTCTCACCACTCAAGCACATAGGACACCTTCGATCCCGTTCACCGATATGCTTAATGACCTCTTTCGTAAGGTTCTTTTGCACCTCTTCAAAAACGAGCATCTTATCCAACAAATCCCAAATAACGTTAGGCAAAGCTTTTTGCCAAACCGCAATGGTTAAGCGATCCATTGGTTCGCAAACAAAGTTTGCAAGTGGTGGCTTAGTTTCAATGCAACCTTGATTGCTCATCTTTCTCTGGAAGTATTCAGACCAGGTATAGTTTTGCGCTGGGTCGGTAGTTAGATAAGTTTGCTGCCGCGCCAAAGCAACGAAATCCTCACTCAAAGCCCCCATTTCAGCAGCCAGTTTGTAAGCCACAAAGAATTCCAGCAAAGACCGATGTGCGGGGGTATAATCGCCATCGCGGTTGCGAATGAGCATCGTTTGCCCCATCATATCGTAGTGCCAATGGTCAAGGTCTTTTTGCGTTTGCACAGAAGGCCCAAAAAGCTGGCGCAAGCGATCTGGAAAAGCTCGATAGTTGAGGCTCATCTGATCTGTTGAGAGCATTTCCCACGATAGCTCACAGAGAAAATAGACTTTATCGGCCAGCGAAGTGAAGGTTCGCTCGGCTTTAATATCCCTTTCCATCTTTCGTTTCACAGCATAGAGATAGACCCGCGAAAGGTCGACTGGTTTGCCAGCATCAATCTCTGGAAGTGCATCAAGGATGATGTTTATCATCAAGGGACGACGAGCAAGATCACGTAGTTCATCGCGTTCCATTATCTTCTTAATGGTTTTTGGCTGGGTATGAGAAGCTAAAACCTGCCGAATCTGAGCATCGGTGAATTTCTCTATTTCCAAAATCTCAAATTGCGGTGGCTCCCCCGTAAGCGCCGACATTGAGGAGGGCAATTGCGCTTGAAACAGCCTGCGACTCTCCTCCGTCGAAGGAAAATGCTCTGTACGGCTGGTCAAAATGACTTTTTTACTAAGTTTCGCAACTTGAGTCAGCCGCCAATAGTTATCAATCATTTCTTGGCGATCAACCCGTGCAGCCATTTCATCAAAACCATCAAAGATAATCAGCAATTTGTCCATCCGACAAAGTTGCTCAAAGGCTGAATAGCCAGGCAGCTTCATTTCGTGCTTCCGAAATATGAATTCCGAGAAGAGCGACTCAACAGTTACGGCTTTGGCATAATCGCGCAGCGGAATCACGAGCGGCAAACGGGGCCGAGCAAGACCTTTCTCTTTTGCTTCAAGATATTTCTGCAAAACAGTCCAGCCAAAATGCAGAGTAAACCACGTTTTGCCCATGCCAAATTCGCCTAGAATAGAGATATGCTCTTTAGCAGGGTCGTCAAGCCATTGAGAAATGTAACCATCAAGGTCTTCATACTTACTGGCGGTTATTTTCTTCCCTGTCTTTGGATCATACTCATCTTTCGTGCAAGCTAGTTGAACATAAGCCTTTCCAACCCCTTTGGAAGTAAATTCCTCCTCCAGCCACTTAAAGTATTTGCTGAAATCAACTTGCTCGTCGAGGAGTTCATCTAAAGTGTAGCAAAAGAGATGGGCATGCTCCTTTTCATTCACAGCTTGGCGCACAGATTGGGCTATTCTGCGAGTTGTTACTAGCCAGCCTTCATCTGTTTTTTGCTGAATAACATGCTCCCGTAGAGTATTGAAGTGCGTAATGTTAGCTTCACCTTCAACCCCTTGTACCAAAACACGATCATAGCCTCGGCGAACAGGGACATTGATAATCCATTCAAAGTGTTTAGCCTTGACTTCATACGCTTCAAAGCGATAGCCCAGTACTGTAAACCACTCTCGCATTTGACGGTAAAGCAGGCTTTCAGAGGCTTTTTCAGAAGTTGATAACCTCTCTGCTAAGTCATCCAACTTGCGCTCCACCCTAGCTTCGTAAGGGGTGCGTGTTTGATCAAGACATTTATTAAAGACTTCAGCAAACTCCAGAAATTCTTGAGGCAGATCAATGTTCATTCCTTGCAATGGCTCACTGATTTTGCGCCAACTCAATAAGGTTTTAGTAGCCTCTTCAAAGACTGTTAGGTCTTGCTTGGGATCTTCAAACCATTGCTGAAAGGCTTTATGAACCTCTTTCTGGCGAAAGAAAGCTAGAACTGAATCTGCTTTAGGCTGACCTTTCCCCTCTCCGGCCCCATATTTCACTAGCGCATAGACATAGAGACCCCCAAAATCCTTCGGCGGCTCCCCAGGGAAACTTAAATCTTGCCTTAGCTGGCGGATAACTTCAGGCCCCGATAACTTCTGAAGCGCATCTTCTAGCCCAATATTCACTAAGGCGCTCGTTACCATTGTCCAATCGAACAGACTACACATAACCGCCCCTTTGATGTTGCGTAAAACCCCCGAACTGTGAACATTATACCACCCCACGCCAGCGCAGAAAGCGATCTCTCCCCACCTTGACAGATTTAGACTTTTGGGCCATACTAGGCGCGGTTGAAAGTATTTTTCAGTAGTGAGAGTTTTGCGATGAAATGGAAAGACCGCCTGGCGGCGGAGGGCTATCGCCTTACGGCTCCAAGACGCGCTGTGCTTCAGGTCTTACAGCAAACTGAAACTCCCCTTTCCCCCCAGGAGATTCTAGCCCAAGCGCATAAAGCCCATCCCCAGCTTGGCCTGGTAACGGTCTATCGGTTGCTCAACCTGCTGACGGGCCTGAATCTGCTCCGCCGTGTTCATCGCAAGGATGGCTGCCATGGCTACTTACCCGCTTCGCTTGGCCATCACCATGCCCTGATCTGCCAAACGTGTGGCCGTGCTGTCGAGTTTGCGGGTGAGGCAGACCTTGAGAGTTTGATTAGCCGTGTCGAGATGGGGACAGGCTACCGCGTCGAAGACCACTTATTGCAACTCTTTGGGCTTTGCCCTGGCTGCCAGTAAACTTAGGGAGAAGGCTCTTTTTTTTGACCTCAACTGACAATCCTTGTCAATACGAAAGATGGTGACTCTGATGAAGCTTTGGACACGAATCGCTTTGGCCCTGATTTTCCTCAGCGGGCTGATTTCCACTGGCTGCGGGCAAGCTCCCCCACCACCAGCGAAAATCGCTATTACAGTAAGCATCTTACCGCAAAAGTACTTTGTTGAACGCATCGGTGGCCCGTATGTCGAGACTACCGTCATCGTGGGCCCTGGAGCCGAGGCCCATACCTATGAGCCTAAGCCCGAACAGTTGAAAGCTTTGAGTAAGGCCGCAGCTTACCTACGGATTCACATTGACTTCGAAGAGGCTTGGATGCCCCGCTTTAGTTCTGTCAATCCTAAGATGAAGATTGTGGATACCCTCCAGGGAATTCAACGCCTTCCTATGCAGTTTGCAGATGAACATGCTCATGAAAAGGAGGAACATGCCCAGGAAAAAGAGGAACATGCCCAGGATAACCTCGATCCTCACGTCTGGCTTTCCCCTAAGCTTGTTATGCTTCAAGCTCAAACCATCTATCAGACCTTGATTGAGCTTGATCCTGCTCATCAAGAGACCTATCAAGCGAACCTTACGGCTTTCAACGCCGATCTCACCGCCTTAGACACCTCTATCCGTAAGACTTTCCAAGCCTTGCCCCAAGCTCAACACAAGTTCCTGGTCTTCCATCCCTCTTGGGGCTACTTCGCGCACGACTATGGCCTGGAGCAAATCCCGATTGAGATTGGGGGCCAGGAACCAAGTGCTGCCGAGTTAAGCCAATTGATTACCCAGGCTAAGGCAACAGGCATTAAGGTTATTTTTGTCCAGCCCCAGTTTAGTAAACGGTCTGCCGAGATGCTGGCGAATGAGATTGGGGGCCAAGTTATTTCCATAGACCCTCTGGCTGAAGACTGGTTGGCTAATATGCAACAGATCGTGCAGACTTTCAACGCTGTTTTGAAGCAGAAATAAGGATCTAAAGAACGTGACTTGTCTTTTTCCAACCGAAGCGCCAGCAGAAGTCATTAGGATTCAACATCTCTGGGCCCGCTATACCCATGAGAATGTCCTTGAAGAGATCAATCTCTCCGTCAAAGAACATGACTTTATTGGCTTGATCGGGCCTAATGGCGGCGGGAAAACGACTTTGCTCAAGGTGCTCCTTGGTCTCTTGCCCCCCAGCCAGGGAGAAATTTCGATCTTTGGCAAAAGGGTTAAAGAAGGGCGAGTCTTTATGGGTTACGTGCCCCAGGCTAGCGAGTTTGACAGAGCTTTCCCAATCAAGGTCTGGGACGTGGTCAGGATGGGGCGACTGGGGCAGCGCCAGCTTCTGCATCCCTACAACTCCGAGGACAAGGAAATCGCTGCCGAAAGCCTCCGTCAAGTGGGGATGCTTGCTTTGCGGAACCGCCCTTTTGGGGAACTGTCAGGGGGGCAGCGCCAGCGCGTCTACATAGCGCGAGCGCTGGCTACCCAGCCTAAAATCTTGCTCTTAGATGAGCCTACCGCCAGCGTAGACCCTCAGATCCGCACGAATATCTATGAACTCTTACAGGAACTGAATGCTCACCTTACGATTTTGATGATCTCTCACGACGTGGGGGCTGTATCTTCCTACGTGAAGACAATAGGCTGTCTGAATAAGCGGCTCTTCTACCATGGGGATCGGCTTATAACCCCCGATATGCTGGAGATGGCTTATCAATGTCCGATTGATTTGATTGCCCATGGCGTGCCGCATCGCGTTTTTCCAGACCATATTCACCCCGAAACATCTCTATGATTGAGCTTCTTCAATTCACCTTCATGCAAAATGCCCTTCTCGCAGGGCTTCTCGCTAGTCTCGCTTGTGGGATCGTAGGCTCGTTGGTCGTGGTTAATCGCATCGTCTTCATCAGTGGCGGCATTGCTCATGCCGCTTATGGCGGGGTTGGGTTGGGCTACTTTTTCAAATTCAATCCAACGCTAGGTGCTATCGTCTTTAGTCTAGTATCTGCGCTTGGGATGGGGATGGTTCAGCGCAAAAGTCAGCAGCGAGCAGATACGGTCATTGGGGTATTGTGGGCTATCGGGATGGCTATTGGGATTATCTTCGTTGACCTTACTCCTGGCTACAAAGCTGACTTGATGAGCTACCTCTTTGGAAGCATTCTTACCGTTCCTACCAGTGATCTCTGGCTTATGCTCGGCCTCGACCTGCTGATCCTCCTCCTCGTAGGCCTGTTCTACAAGGAACTCCTAGCCATCTCGTTTGATGAGACCTTCGCTACCGTGTTGAATGTCCCAGCCGACCTGATCTACAACCTGCTGGTCGTGCTGATTGCCCTCACCGTTGTAATGCTGATGCGGGTGGTAGGGCTGATTATGGTCATTGCTCTCCTTACCATCCCTGCTGCTATCAGTGGGCAATTCGTGCAAGACCTAAAGAAGATGATGCTGTTAGCTAGTTTCCTCGGATGTCTCTTCACTACTACAGGCTTATGCCTTTCCTATTTCCTTAATCTTACTTCGGGTGCGACTATCATCTTAGTTTCTGGCGTGGTTTACTTCTTTTGTCTAGTGTTGAAAAGGTTTTGGCTCAATAAGCGGTCTGAAACACTTACCAATGAGGCTTCGCGGTAGACTACGCTGGGGCTTGGAAGTTGGCAGAGTCGACCATAGGGAGTCCCGTAGCCTTCGGCAAGCTCAGGCTACGGTCTAACTCAAGTGGGTCGTCAGGGCCTGCCTTCGGCAAGCTCAGGCAGCGGCCCGCTTGGAGTCCCGTAGCCTTCAACAAGCTCAGGCTACGGTCAACCCAAGAAGGTCGCTAGGGATAATACATGGGAATCGCCAGGGACAAGACTTCGGCCTGATCTGCCCCATGCCAACCAGGTTCAAAAGATCTGCTATGATAGGGCCGCTCAAGCATTGAACTGACTTGGATTTCAGAAGGACTTAGTAGAAGCAATGATTAGTAGACCAACTAGCTATCAGCACCAGGAGATAAGTGGCTTTCTCTATAAGATCATCAGTAGTTACATTGAGAATCAAAACATCGGAATCGTAGTGCCTCCCCCCTTTCAGATGCGGTTATCCCAGGGGACATGGGAGCCTGATCTGATCTTTCTTAGGGCGGAGCAACAAAGTCGCTTGAAAGAGACCTATTTGGATGGGCCAGCTAATATTGTGGTCGAGATAACCTCGCCAGAGAGCTTTGCCCAGGATCGGGGGGAGCGCTTTTGTGCCTACGAGGAAGCAGGGGTGCAAGAGTATTGGCTAATTGATCCCTTACGGCAGCAGACTGAATGGTATAGACTTAGTGATCAGCACCGTTATCTGCCAGCGAAATTGGATGCTTCGGGGGTCTATCACTCACAGGTATTGGCAGGGTTTTGGCTTAATCCGCATTGGTTGTGGCGTTCGCCCATGCCCGCCACTGAATGGGTGACGCTCCAGATTGGGGGGTCGGCGCGGGCGCGGGAGATGTTAGAGGCTTTGCGCGACATTGTGGGGCGCGATGGGTTGTGGCAATTGATGCAGGAATAGCTTAGATCAAAGGTGGCTGCTGGGGGGACAGCGCAGGAAATTGCGCCAGATGAGCATACGCCTGTGCGGTAGCGATGCGGCCACGGGGGGTACGCTGGAGGAAGCCCAATTGAAGCAGAAATGGCTCATAGACATCCTCAATCGCATCAACTTCCTCGGATAGGGCTGCGGCAAGCGTCGAAAGCCCTACAGGGCCTCCATTAAAGAGGTTGATTAGGGCGCGCAGGAGGCGGCGGTCATTCTCGTCCAACCCCAACTCATCGATCTCCAAAGTCGCCAGGGCGGCGCGGGCGACCTCCAGGGAGATCGTTCCATCGGCGATTATCTGAGCGTAATCGCGGACTCTGCGTAAAAGGCGATTGGCAATCCGGGGGGTTCCCCGCGCTCGTCGCCCCAGTTCGGCAGTCGCTTCGGCGGTGATGGGAACCTTGAAGAGGCTGGCCGAGCGCTTAACAATCTCGGTCATCGCGGAGGGGGTATAGAAGTCTAAGCGATAGGTCGAGCCAAAGCGGTCTCGAAGCGGTGAGGTTAAGAGCGCGAGGCGCGTAGTCGCGCCGATGACCGTAAAGCGGGGTAGTTTGAGGCGAAGATTCCGGGCACTAGGGCCCTTCCCGACAATGAGGTCTAAAGCAAAGTCTTCCATCCCAGGGTAGAGAACCTCCTCGACTGCTCGATTGAGGCGGTGAATCTCATCAATGAAGAGGATGTCATCGCGCTGGAGGTTGGTAAGGAGGGCTGCGAGATCGCCCGTCCGCTCGATAGCTGGGCCGCTTGTGATCTTCAGGTTGACACCCATCTCATTGGCTAAGACTCCGGCCAAAGAAGTTTTCCCCAAACCTGGGGGGCCATAGAAGAGAATGTGATCAAGAGGCTCCTGGCGGGCCTTAGCGGCAGCGACGGCGATTCGCAGTTGGTGGATTAGCTTCTCCTGGCCGATGAATGTCGCCAGTTGGCGGGGGCGGATGCTCTCTTCAATTTGTTGTTCGGCCTGCTGGGGCTTAGGGCTGACTAGGCGTTGATTGGTCATAATGCTATCTTCCTTTACAACTTCTTTATTATAGCATGGGGCGGCAGGCAACTTTGCGAGCGGCTATTCCCTGGCCCTAATTTTATGCTATAATTGGCCCTTGCAAGAGAGTGTAACATGCCAAAGACAGGCAACCCCGGCAAGGATGCCCCACCCAATTCACTTGAGTGGGGTTATTCTGCTGGCTGTGCAAAGCGAGTAATTGTCCGTGGACTCAACAGAAACCTTTACCCAACGTGCCTTTCTCCCGCCGTTCGCCAACTACCAACTGGACATCGCTTATGATGAGATGTTTACGCCAGAGGGTCAACCGCGCCCTAATTACCAGTACTTGCATCAACTCCTGCTTGAGTTGCCTGCGACTGAGTTGCGGCAACGCCAGCACGCAGCAGACATTACCTTTCTCAATCAGGGGATTACCTTCACAGTTTATGGGGGCAGCGATGGCACAGAACGCATCTTTCCCTACGACCTTTTGCCCCGCATTATCACAAGTGATGAATGGGCGACGATAGAGAAGGGGCTTACCCAGCGCATCATTGCTCTAAATCTCTTTCTCAAGGACATCTATCACGAAGCGCATATCCTAAACGATAAGATTGTGCCAAAGGCGTTAGTTTATAGCTGTCGCTATTTTCGCCGCGAGATGATGGGGCTTAGGGTTCCCAACGATATATATGTCAGCATCGCAGGGATCGACCTAATCCGCCTAAGTGATGGGCAGTTTGTGGTCTTAGAGGATAATCTCCGCGTCCCAAGCGGAGTCTCCTACATGTTAGCCAATCGGCAGGTGATGAAGCATGTCTTTCCACGGCTCTTCAGTCGGTACGACATCCGCCCAATCGACCACTATGGGCAAGCTCTTTTAGCCACTTTGCGCTCTTTAGCTCCGCCGAATTGTACTGACCCGACCATTGCGCTGCTCACGCCTGGAGTTTTCAACTCGGCTTACTTTGAGCATACCTTTCTAGCCCGCCAAATGGGGATTGAACTGGTAGAAGGTCGAGATCTGCTGATCCATAACAACATTGTCTATATGCGGACGACAGGCGGTCTCAAGCGAGTAGATGTGATTTATCGCCGCATTGACGATGATTTTGTTGATCCATTAGCCTTTCGGCCCGATTCGACTCTAGGGGTCGCAGGGCTTCTCAATGCTTATCGCTGTGGCAATGTCTCGCTGGCGAATGCGATTGGCACTGGAATCGCCGATGATAAAGCCTTGTACGCTTATGTCCCTGCGATCATCCGCTATTACTTGAAGGAAGACCCTATTTTGCAGAACGTTGAGACCTATCTTCTGACTGATAAGTCGCAGCGCAACTATGTTTTAGAGCATTTAGGGGAGCTAGTGGTAAAGGCGGTTGGGGAATCTGGGGGCTATGGGATGCTGATTGGCCCACATAGCACCCAGGAGCAGCGCGAACAATTCCGCAAACGCATCCTTGTTGAGCCACGCAATTATATTGCCCAACCCACGCTTTCCTTTTCGCGGGCCCCATGCTTCCTCGATGGGCAAGTTGAACCCCGGCATGTAGATTTGCGCCCTTATATCCTCTATGGCAAGCAGGTCACGATAGTGCCTGGTGGCCTAACGCGGGTAGCTTTACGGCGCGGCTCACTCGTGGTCAATTCGTCGCAAGGCGGGGGGAGCAAAGATACTTGGATTCTCTACGATTAAGCTGAGGGAACGAAGGTAAATTCGCTGTTTCAGGTGGGTTTTAGGAAGAAAAGCATTTGCTCCTGTGGAGGTAAGATGAAGCGTTACATTCGCTCGATGGCTAGATTGATTGCTTTCGGGGCCTTACTCACCAGTTTTAGTGGCATTTCGCAAGCGCAGACCAATCCAAGCGAACTTTGTTTCATTGAAACAGGCCAATGTATTAGTGGGCGGTTCCGTACTTTTTGGGAACAGAATGGTGGTTTGCCTCTCTTTGGCTTCCCAATCCAAGCCCAGAAAGAGGAGCAGGTCGAGGGAAAAGCCTTTCAAGTTCAATGGTTTGAGCGGAATCGGTTTGAGCTTCACCCTGAAAATCTTGCGCCAAACGATGTTTTGTTAGGTCGCCTTTCAGATGATATTCTCTTGCAAAGTAAGCGCGACTGGCGGACTTTTCCTAAGAGTAGCGCCAAAGAAGGTTGTCGTTTCGCTGCAAACACAGGACACAACATCTGCGGGGCGATTTTAGCGCGTTGGCGAGCGTTAGGCATTGAAAGCGATGGACAACCTGGCTTTAGCGAAGCTGAAAATATCGCTTTGTTTGGGGAACCAATTAGCGATGAGCAAGTTGAAGTTTTGAGCGACGGGAAGACTTATACGGTTCAATGGTTTGAGCGGGTGCGGTTTGAGCTTCACCCCGAAAAATTACCGCCCTTTGATATTTTGCTGGGGCGCTTGGGGACTGAATTGCGGCCTTTGGACCCCAAAGCTACGGCAACGCAGGTCAAAGCTGCAACGCCGAGCGTTGCCCCCACGATGCCAAAAGCGACTCCTTTACCCAGCCCTTCGGCGGGAGCGGCTGCGACGGTGGTGCAACCTGTGACCAACATTCCCCTTGCAGAGTTTGGTGACAACCAAAAACTTGACATTGCAGGAATGGCGTGGTATAGCGATACCTTGATTATTGTGCCGCAATATCCCAATTCTCCGTCGAATAACCTGGGCTACAACTCAGCATTTCGGCTTTCCAAAGCGGCTCTTCTGGCATTTCTTGATGGCCAAACCAATGAACCCTTACAATTCCAACCGATTCCCTTCTTTGATCCTGGTTTAGCGGGGATGGTTAAGGGCTTCAAAGGTTATGGTAGCACAGCGATTGTTGGGGATCGCATTTTCGTGACCTTGAACGCGCAGACAACCAAGGGTAAAAAGAGTTATCTCGTGCAGGGAAAGATTACTCCCTATTTCAATATCCTTTTGGATGTAACAAGCTTGACTGAAATCCCTGCTCAAAGCAAGACCTCTGATTTTGAACAAGCGTTGTTTGTGTTAGGGAACAAAGTCGTTACGATCAATGCGGTCAACGGCCAGAATTTCAATCTAAAGCCCGTAATTCAGCTTTTTGACGCAAATTCCAGACATCCGCTGCGCTTGAGCGCAAGCCCCATGCCCAATGTAGAATATCGGGTCTTAGCGGCCAGCGAGCCTGACACGGCTAATCGCTTTTGGGTTATCAACGCTTTTGGGCCTGAAGATCAGAAATTGCTGCCAAAGAGTGATCCTTTGGCAGCTAAATATGGTCAAAGCGTGAATCTAGCGCAGGCTAATCAATTAAGTCGCTTAGTTGAATTTCAATATAGCGCTGCGGGCCTTGTTTTAATCGATCAGGCTCCGCTCGATCTCCCTCTTACGGTTAAAGGGCAAAATTGGCGGTCCTTAATCCGTGTAGCTAATCGTGGTCTGCTCATTGCAACGGATAAAGATCCCCAAACTCTTTTAGGCTTTATTCCTACACCTTAGCAAATGGCTAAAAGCAGAGGAATCTTGGTAGATTAAACTGCATTGCCAGAGAAAGCAAAGAAAACGATATGCTTTCACGAGTTGCCGACAGTCTCTATTGGATGAGTCGGTATCTAGAGCGGGCGGAACACACTGCCCGCTTACTCGACGTAAACCTGCACCAAATGTTGGATCAAACTCCTGAGTCGGCTAACCAACGGTGGGAACGGCTTTTGGCTAGTTTACGGATTCCCAGCCCTAAAGAAGGCACAAACGATGTCTATAGCATCACGCGCCTCCTGATTTTTGATGCAGCTAACTCAGCTTCCATCGTGGCTTGTATTTTGGCCGCCCGCGAAAATGCTCGTCAGGTGCGGGAACAATTGAGTTCTGAGATGTGGGAACAGCTTAATCGGCTTTTTCTCCAGGTCAAACGAACCAGTATGGATGAAAGCTGGCGGCGGGAACCCCATGAATTCTTTAAGTCGGTCAAAGAAGGGGTGCATCTTCTTCAAGGAATCACGGATACCACGATGAGCCATGATGAAGGCTGGCAATTTATTCAGATTGGGCGGTTCTTAGAACGGGCTAATTCAACCGCAACCTTACTGGATAATCATTTCAACACCATTGGCCAGCTCGATTATCTCTCTTGGATTGGTTTACTCAAATCGTGTACGGCTTTTGAAGCCTATTGTAAAGTCTATACAGCTGATATTCGCCCCGAATATGTAGCTGAGTTTCTGTTGCTGGACGTTACTTTTCCGCATTCGATTCATTTTTCGGTAGATATAATGCAAAATGAATTGAAGGCGATTAGTCGGCGGACAAATGCCCGTGATGCTTTTCGGGCTGAACGGTTGGCGGGTCGGCTCCAAGCCGCCTTGGATTATGGGCAAGTGGACGAAATCATGGCCAGCAATTTACATCTCTTTTTAGAAAATATCCGCCAACAGTGTGCCCAAATTCACACGGCCATCCATGAGATTTTCATTGCTTATCCTGCGGATAGTGCCCTAGATTCGTAAGAAACTGCTCCCTAATTCCTGTTTGACCGCTCGCATGGGCCTTTTAGGGTGTAAAAAGGGAACGTTCTCGCTAGAAAAACCTTAGTTGAGCTTATGTATTTCTTCTCAATTCGCCACATGACCAGATTTCGCTATACGGCGTTGATTAGCGAAAGCGTGATGGAAGTGCGGATGCAGCCCCGCACCGAAAACAATCAGCGTTGTCTGGAGTTTCAACTCCAGACGGAGCCTCGGTCCCAGGTTATGTCTTACCGTGATTATCATCAGAATGTTGTCCATCATTTTGGGGTTCCAGGCCGTCACGGTAAATTGACCATCATGGCTGAAGCTCTGATTGAGACCAATCCCCCAACCCCGCTCCCGCCCAACTTGGGCCCCGAAGCCTGGAGCGAATTAGATGACCAGGTGGCTTTGGATGGCTATTGGGATATGTTGATGCCCAGCCATTTTGCACGCCCCACGAGTCTTCTTCACGATTTTATGCAGGAAATTTCCCTGGAGCGGCGCGACGACCCCTTGACCGTGTTGCTTGAATTGAACTCGATCATCTATCAAAAGTTTGAATATGTCCCGATGAGTACAAAGGTCGATTCTTCGATTGACGTTGTTCTGCGGACGCGCCGGGGGGTTTGCCAAGATTTTGCCCACGTGATGACGGCTCTGGTGCGCGAATTAGGCATTCCGTGCCGCTATGTCAGTGGTTATTTGTTCCATCGTCACGAAGACCATGACCGCTCTGAGGAAGATGCGACCCATGCTTGGCTCGAAGCCTTTTTGCCCAACTTGGGCTGGGTTGGCTTTGACCCGACGAACAACCGTACCGCATCGGAATGCCATATTCGGACGGCAGTGGGGCGCGATTATGCCGATGTGCCCCCGACGCGGGGGGTTTTCAAAGGGGAGGCGGAAAGTGAGCTTGACGTGGGCGTGCGGGTTTGGCCGACTGAAGCGCCTTCGCCTGAAGAAAAAGAGATCGAATTGCTGCCTCACGTTGAATGGTCGCCCCCTGATTTGGAAGCTCAGGCCGATGATCAGCAGCAGCAGCAACAACAGCAGCAACAATAGCGCTTTCCAAAGCAATTTTTTAAGGGTGGAAGAATAAAACCTGGCAGGTTTTGCAACTTGCCAGGTCAGATTCAAAAGAGCTATTGAATTATTTAGCTAGTTTTTCTTCAAAAAACTTTGCTACCCGATCCGCATAAGCCTTTTGATCGTAGGGAAAAGTATCTACATGCTTTTTCCCAGGGATAATCCATAGTTCAGCATTAGAGCCTGCGGCAGCATAAAGCCGTTTAGCATGCTCAAGCGGAATCAGACCATCATCTTTAGCGTGAATTATGAGAATTGGCCGGGGCGCAATCTTGCCAATTTCATCAATGGGCCGAGCATTTTGGACGTTTTCTCCTGTAAGAAAAGTGCTAATCAACAGGGCTGGAGGCAAGAAAAAGCTGGGTAAACCACTTGCAGCGGGAAATTCTTTCTCCAAAATGGAGCTAAAATCAGCATAAGAACTGTCGGCAACCAAAGCCCCAATTGCTGGCTCATCCGCCGTCGTGCCAATGCTGGTCGCCGAACCCATTGAGACCCCAAGCAGCCCAAGCTGGCCGGGCTTAAAGCCTCGCTTTTCCAGCCAATCAACGGCTCCTTCCACATCTCGTCGCTCGCGCAGCCCGAAAGTGAAGCGGCCATCGCCACTTTCGCCGTGCCCCCGCAAATCCAACATTAGCACATTTAAGCCGCGTTGTGCGAGAGCTACACCCAATTGGGTTGAAACCCCGCTAAACTCACATGCTCGACATTGCCCTTTCCCATGCACAAAAATGATCGCTTTTTTGCTCGCTTGCGCTGGGATAAACCAAGCTGAGATGCGAGTCTGATCAATACGGGCGGTAAAAGTGATATTTTCGTAAGCCGTCTTGTAGGTTTGGGGGGTATTAGGCAATTTTCTGTGCCCAGGCGTGGTAAGTGAATTAGCTGTAAACCCTGCAATGCCCAGATAGGCGATCATAAAGAGACAAAAAAAGCCTAGCAGAAGGCGCAAAAGCCAATTTTGCCCGGCGGATTGTTTTTTGGGAGGGGTTGGTGAAGTTGGAGCAGTAGATGATTGCATAGAAATATCCTAGATGAGGTTTAGCGATGAAAACGACTTGTAATGGGCTAACGCTTTCCTACGAAGATTATGGCCAAGGAACGCCGATTTTGCTTCTGCACGGTTTTCCTCTGAGTGGGGCAATGTGGCAGCCCCAAATTTCAGCTTTGAAAACTGATTTTAGGCTTATCATCCCTGATTTACGCGGGTTTGGGCAGAGCGAAGCACCTATTGGGCCCTATTTAATGGAAACTTTCGCTGATGATCTTGTTGCGCTCCTTGATTCATTAGGCCTTGAACAGGTAGTTTTAGGTGGGCTTTCGATGGGGGGCTACATTGCGCTGGCTTTTCTGCGGCATTATCCTACTCGTGTGCAGGCTTTAATCCTCGCAGATACGAGAGCGACTCCTGATACAACTGAAATCAAAGCTAATCGTGAAGCAAATGCCCAGCTTGTGGAGCTTCACGGGCCCAGCACTATCGTCCCAAAGATGCTTCCAGGGCTCCTTTCGCCAAAAGCTGCGCCCGAAATGCAGACGCAGATAAGCCGCTTGATGATGGAAAACAAGCCCCAGGGGATTGCGGGAGCCTTACGGGGAATGGCCTTGCGGCCCGATTCTTCTGATCTGCTCGCCAAGATCAAAGTTCCAACTTTGGTTTTGGGCGGCGCAGAGGATTCGCTTTCGCCGCCCGCTGAGCTAAAACAGCTTCAACAAGCGATTCCAGGGAGCGAATTGGCTATCATTCCCAACGCGGGGCATCTTGCGAATGTTGAAAATCCAACCGCGTTTAACGCTGCTTTGCGGGCGTTTCTGGCGCGTTTTTAGCGGTTGTTGGCTCGGCAAGCCATTCTTTGCGGTAATCTTGGCCCAACACGACTACAATATCAGTGAGATAGGGCGCAGGTGAAGTTCCCTTTTTCGAGGCAACTTGCACAGCTTCTGCCGACAAACCCAACAATTTGGCGAGCCGCTGGCGGGTTTTTGGGCGACCAGTGTAATCAATAATTTGGGTTTCAGGATAGACTTCGGCTGCATCGGTGGCATTATTCAGTAAAAAGCCCTGATTTGCCAAATTATTGGTTAATTTGGTCGCCAGAAATTGAATTCCAGTACCATTCTGGACCTGAATTCGAGCGACTTCGGCTTCTCCACCTGGGCCCGCCAGCATTTGATTCACCAACAACTTAACATCGCTCTGATTCCAAGTAATATTTGAGCCTTCTTCAGCCACAATTTGTACATCATTGGGGTTAATGCTGAATTGGGTAATGCGCTCTGGCTTGAGTTCTTGCGCCAATTTAGCCAGCCCATAGAGAATCGTGGGGTCACCAAGGGGCAGCGTTGTCGCAATACTGGAGCTTAAACTTTCAGCTAGTTTGGGGATGAGGGCTGCTTGGTCAAAGATTTTGCGCTGTTGAAGTTGTTTCAACAGGGCCCGTAACACGCGCTGTTGGCGGGTGCTGCGGTCAAAATCGCTGGCCATGTGGCGCGAGCGAGCGTAGCGGAGCGCGGTCCGGCCATCCAGAACTTGAAGCCCCGCAGGGATAAAAATCCGTTCGTAGCCAAAATTGGCGGTTGGATATTCTGGGTCGAGCAAAGGCCGCGTGACATCTACCGTAACGCCGCCAAGCGTGTCAATTATCTTCTCAAACCCAATGAAATCAACTTGGGCAATATAATCAATTTTAAGGCCCAGAAATTCCTCGATAGTTTCAGCCGCTAAAGCGCCCCCAGCAGCTTTGGGGTCAGAATCTTGAGCATACAACTCTTCGGCATTAAGATAACCATAACTGTAAGCAGCATTGATCTTTTGGCTGCCCAGATGCGGAATCGTAACGAACGAGTCGCGGGGAATCGAGAGCATACTGGCCCAATGTTCACGGGGATCGACATGGACAACAATCAAAGTATCGCTGCGGACCCCTTCAGCATCAAGATCACGGGAATCTACCCCAATCAGCAAGATGTTGAAAGGGTAGCGCAAGGCCACAGGCATCGCTGCGGCTGGGGCTGGCGTAGCGGTTGCACTTTTTGAAGGTTTAAGGGCTGCGGCTGGGGCGGTAGAAGGTGAAATTTGGGGCTTAACAGACGGCGGTTTACTAACGGGAGGGCGGCGCAGGTCGGGTTGTTCCATCCTGCCAAGGACCTGGTTGGCCCGAATCCCAACCACCACGGTGACGGCCCCAAACAGAATACATAAAGAGACGATCCCTACCAAAAGGGAACTCCAACCACCATTACGATATTTTTGCTGAAGAGGTAAGCCACTCCGAGTAGAACGCCGTACCTCTTGCTCACGGGGATGGCGAAAAGAAGGAGGGAAAGACGTTGGCATGGGACTCCTGCTACCTGCTGCGTACCCAGAAACAGAACATTTTGCGCCAGGTACGCATTTTATCACTAAGGGAGCTATAGGGAAGAAGGGGCATTTAAGACCAGGGATAATTGCACAGAGTATAGCAGAGATTTAAGCCTGTTGCAAACTCTTCTTTCAACTTAGCCTAAACAAGACCTTTGCAGTCTTTGGGGCTGTAAAGGTCGCTTTGCTCTTGCTGGTGCTGAGGCATGCGATTTGTGTTAGAATGGGGCTATGGAAAAAGCACCCAAACTGCGCCGCTGGCATGAGTTCTTTGCTTTTCTGCTGGAACTTACCCTGACCCAAAAGGAGATTGCGGTGCAAGCTAACGTCGATGTTAGTAGTGCACCCCCTGAGATTGACATCGTGCTAATGCAGAACTTGAACGATAAGCCCACCTGGACAGCTGCTCAATTGACTTGTCTGCCTGATGGGATTCGCCAAAGTAGCTCGCGTTACATCCTGCTAGAATTCAAGTACACTGAGTCAATCACGGTGGAAGCCGTGAAAACTTTGGGCGGTTATGAGACTTTCTTTCGGCGTTCGCGGGGGCTGAAAGCGGACGATGTGCAAAGTTTCCTGGTGAGCGCCCACCAACCCCTGCGGGAAACAAGGGAAACCTTGTGTTACACCGAGCGTCTTCAGCCAGGGGTCTACGCTAACACGAGTATCTTCTTTGCACGAACGCGGCTAATCGTGTTGAGCGAATTATCTGATGCACCTCATAATGTGTTCTTTAAGTTATTCGCCCATCAGCGCCAGGCCAAAAAAGCGGCGTTGGCTAATTTTGAGCAACATCATCGGGTAGAGTTTGGGGCGGATGTAGAAGCTCTGATCCTGAGCTTATTAGAACTCTGGGCGCTTACAGGAGTAGCTGAAATGCGTGCGATCACGAAAGAAGACTTACTGAAACGGGGGCGCGAACTGCCACAGCAGGTCTTGGCCCTGATGACGGATGAGGAACTTGCGGATGTACTGAGGAACAAGCCTTTTGTGCAGCGGCTCCAGCAACAGAGCTTAGAACAAGGGCTTGAGAAAGGTTTAGAACAAGGCCGTGAGGAAGGCTTAGAACAAGGGCTTGAGAAAGGTTTAGAAAGAGGTCGGGAACAAGGCTTGGTAGAAGGACTGCATAAGGCCATTGAACTTGGTCTGGAGCTAAAGTTTGGGGCAGCGGGGCTAGAGCTTCTCCCTGAGATCCACCAAATTACCCAAGTAGCGCTTCTGGAGGTTCTCCAAGAAGCCCTCAAAACCGCCCTCACCCCCGCGGCTATCCGCCACCTCTATCAACCGCAGGAATAACCGTTCCCTAAAGTTCCCCCAGACCTTTGTGGTCCCCAGACCACAGAGGTCTTTCATTTAAAGAATTTCTGCCTTTACAGGAGTAGCTGAAATGCGTGCGATCACGAAAGAAGACTTACTGAAACGGGGGCGCGAACTGCCACAGCAGGTCTTGGCCCTGATGACGGATGAGGAACTTGCGGATGTACTGAGGAACAAGCCTTTTGTGCAGCGGCTCCAGCAACAGAGCTTAGAACAAGGGCTTGAGAAAGGTTTAGAAAGAGGTCGGGAACAAGGCTTGGTGGAAGGGCTGCATAAGGCCATTGAACTTGGTCTGGAGCTAAAGTTTGGGGCAGCGGGGCTAGAGCTTCTCCCTGAGATCCACCAAATTACCCAAGTAGCGCTCCTGGAGGCTCTCCAAGAAGCCCTCAAAACCGCCCCCACCCCCGCGGCTATCAGCCAAATCTATCAACCCCAGGAGTAACCGTTCCCTGAAGTTCCCCCAGACCTTTGTGGT
>DCSM01000060.1 GCA_002325605.1 Chloroflexaceae bacterium UBA1466 | reverse complement strand
GGGGGATTATATTCTAGCGCTTCGGCAGCTTTAGGGGCCAGCGCAGGCAACATCGGGCCACTTTCCCAGCGGCTATAGTCAACCACGCCGATGCCGCGCAGACTATCAGGGTAGGCAGCGGCCCGGGGGGAAAGCAAATTCAGCGTGAATTCCGCAAGCAACTGAATGCCCCAAATGTAACAGATAATCGACCCGATGGTCAACCAAACCAAGGGCGGTAGGTTAGGCAGCGGAGGCAATTTGTTTGCTTTGGTCGGGGTCTTGCTTTTCATTTTCTTCACACCTTAATGTAAAACTAAAGGTACTACCTTGCCCAGGGCTACTCGTTACCCAAACCTGGCCCCCTTGGCGCTCTACCAATTGTTTGACAATCGTCAGCCCAAGCCCGATGCCGCGATCTGGGCGGTCATTAGAACCTTCGCCCCGCACAAACCGCTCAAAAACTTTGGGGATGAGTTCGGGCTCGATCCCACATCCCGTATCAATTACATCAATCTGCACAAACCCTTGTGCAGGTTTTGCCCGAATGGTAATGCTGCCTTGGTCGGTATAAACCCGCGCATTGGTGAGGAGTTGCTGCATAATCGTTCGCAACTGAATCCGATCCGCCAAAACCAGCGGCATTTCGTCGGGAAGCTCAAAGTTGAGCGCCAGGCCCTTGGCACTAATGGCTTTGCGAAGGGGCCACGCCGTTTCTTCCAGCGAGCGTTTGAGCGGCAGAGGGGCAGTCACAATCGTGAGCGAACCCGCATCCAGCCCCGCAAGGACAATCATATTGGTGATCAAATTGGTCATATTGGTGGTTTGCTGGCCAATCGTTTCAACCATGGTTCGTTGCTCATCTTTGAGCGGCCCCGCCAGGCCATGCAAAAGCATATCGGCATTGCCGCGCAACGTGGTGAGGGGGGTCCGCAATTCATGCGAAATCGTGGCAATAAAACTGGTTTTAGCCCGATCAACTTGCACTTCCGTCGTCAGATCTTGCAAAATATAGACTTCCCCAATATGCACTTCGTGCCCATGGTCGCGGGAAATAATCGGGGATTGGGAAATCCGCACGATATATTCGCCCACAGAATAGAGGTTGGGGGAAGCTTGATCCGCAAACCCAAAGGCTTGGCCTTCTAAAGGGACAAGGGGCAAATCGCTAAAGGTCGGGGGGAGGGGTGTGGTTGCAGCCCAGCCAAAGATTTTGCGCCCCGCCGGATTGAGATTTCGCAGATTGCCGAATTCATCGCAGATCACGATTCCATCCGCCATACTCTCAAAAATCGCTAGGCGCTCACTTGATTCCTTCGAAATGCGGCGGAAGAGTTCCACCAGATATTCGGTCATACGGTTAAAGGAACGGGCCAGTAACCCAATTTCATCTTCCGATTGAACTTGGCTGCGCTGCCAGAAGTTGCCATCCATGACGGCTTTGGTGGTACTAACCAGGTCGCTGAGGGGAGCCGTGATTTTATGCGAGACCAAGAAACCCAAACCGACAATGGCCAGCACCATCACCACCACTAAAAAAATCACGGGACTTCGCACTTTAGTCCAAGAACCCTCGACAGTATTATGAACTAAACCAACGGAAATAATCCCCAAGCGTTTGCTATTGTTGACCACAAAAGGCGTATAGGCAAATTGATAGCTGCGGTCTTCGATGGCTAACTCCCCTTTGCGCCGCGTGTCAAAGAGGGCTTGTTTTTTGGTCTTCGGGTCTTCGGGGCTAATCCGTTGGAGTTGCTCCAGCCGCGAGGGGCCAATGTCTAAGGCGGAAAGGCCATTGGGTGGGATAAGCGTGCTTTCAAGCGCCTTCCCTTCAAACGGGTCATAGACCGTCACAACGACATCAGGCCGCAGCTGAATGCGCTTCAAAAGGTGTTCTAACCGTAAGGCGACCACGATGCCCCCGACCACCGTCTCATTTTTTCGCACGGGCGCAAGGGTATAGAAATAATACGTATCAGTCCCTTTTGGGCCAGGCTGTTGCACTAAAGCCGAGATTTTATCTTCAAAGGTTTCTTTTGTGCCCGCAGGTTTGCTGTCAGCTTTATTAAAGAGTTCTTTCACAAACCATTGTTGGGAAAGGTCGAGGACGGAATGGGTAATATAACCTGAACTTGAAAGACTGGTCTGATTCGGCTGGCCCCCAGGGTTGAAGTTATTATTTTCAAAATCGAAGACGGTGTAGCCCTGGCGGTCAAAAGCGATCAAGCGGTCTAATTCAGCGGAGGACTTTTTGCTGCCATGGGTGAAATAAGGCTTCAGCGCTTTGGTCAAGCCTTCCTGATCGCCCGCCGCCAGCGCCTCAGCGACGGGCGGAGCTTTGGCTTCCTTGTTTTCACCGGCAAAGACAATTTCACTCAACAGCGATAAATTGACCCGCTCTTGATTGATTAACTGATCATTTGTAGTCCGCATCGCTTGGGCTAAATCATTATCAAATTGAAGTTGATGCGAACTGGTAAAATTGATAAAAATAACCAAGAAATTCACGGCGACGGCCAGCAGGGTCAGAAA
This sequence comes from Chloroflexaceae bacterium UBA1466, assembly GCA_002325605.1. Classification (GTDB taxonomy): domain Bacteria; phylum Chloroflexota; class Chloroflexia; order Chloroflexales; family Chloroflexaceae; genus UBA1466. Next base: position 10,338 of record DCSM01000060.1, on the reverse strand, counting down.
TAAAAAAGGGGTAATGATTTTATATTGTAAGCGTTGCTTGAACAAACCTTCCAAATTAGCCATTTTTCCTCCTGCATTTTGCCTTGGGGAAATTTTTATCTAAGCTTTTGCCTCCTTGCAGGGCTGCCAAGCCCCGCAAGGAGATCAATCTTGGTTCCCTGGGCCATCTAGTATAGCATCATTGGCTACCTTAAATCAAGGGGTTAGCCCTTCGGCAGAGCTTCAGGGGCCGTTTGCGTTGGTTGAGCTTGCCGAAACCAGTCTGGGGGATTTGCACTTGCCCCCACGGGCCCCCAAAGCCCTGGGCCGGCCCAAAACCCCCAAATCAAACCTCGCTCTCTTGCGTCAGCTATATGATTTGTGGTACTATGAGCGAAGATGCGTAATCAGCCCCCAACGCCAGTCCGCATGGGTCGGCCGCTGGGTTTGGCGACGGGCGAGATAGGCGCAGAAATTGGTTGGAAGAAAGCCTTCTTTTGAAAACCTAGAAAGTAGCAGAATCAATGTTACTTACGGTGATGATTGTTGAAGACGATGCAGCGATACGCCGGCTCTATAGTTTTTTGCTCACCGAGAGTGGCTACAATGTCATTGAAGCGGATGATGGTCAAATGGCCCTGGATAAGCTGGCCGCCCAAACTTGTGATTTGATTATCACCGACATGAATATGCCCCGGATGGGTGGGATTGAATTGACACGCAGCCTTAGGGCCCGTAATTCGGAGACCTATGTCATTATGGTAACGGCGTATGGTACGCCGGACACTGAGCGGGAAGCGATCAAAACCGGTGTAAACGAGTATATCACGAAACCTTTTGATTTTGAAGAGTTGGAAGGCCGCGTGCGCCAATATTTCCATACCAAAGGAGCTTGGTAGGCCAAACGAGGGTAAGGAGCAGACTCTTTCTTCGGAAGTCTTAGCCCTCGGCAACAGGCGGTTGCTGAACTTGCTGAAGCAGCAAGGCTTCTCCGCTCGCCGAAAAGCGGAGGGTCGTCGTGGGGGCGTGGGGGGCGAGCTTCGGCCGAACCCTGCGCCAAAAACTTGGTTTTCCCTTATTTCAGGGTTAGGGTTGCACTGAAATTATGCAAAATATTTCCTACGAAGCGATCCAAGCGATTGCCCCTCATGCCGATTTAGCGCTCGTGGCGGTGAGTTTTGAGAGTAGCCCCGCAGAAGCCCAAAAGTTCTTTGAGCAAGATGCCCTCCTTCTCCCTGCGGCCCAAAATCTCACCCGCATTGGCATCGCCGACCTCTTGGCGGTTATCCCAACCGCCCAAGTTGAAGCTAGTCTCAAGCAGATGCTGGCCCATTTTGCCCAACATCCCCTGGCCCAAAAAAACCCCACTTTGACTTTGCATTTTGGCTGGGCACATGGGCCTTACTCCACCGCGGCTGAATTGATCGAAGCTGTAGCTCGCAATCTGGTGCAACAGAGTCAAAGTTCCAGTCACCGCAGACTCACGCCGCCCTTGGTTTTAATGCTTGAACCTAAGCGGTCAGCCCTCCAGCGCCGCTATGACCACGCGCTGAGTCGCTATAATGTGGCGCAACGGGCCTTAAAAAGTCGGTATGGCTCCCGCGAACGGCGCTTTCAAACGGAGATCGACCAGCTAACCGCTGTCGTTCAGCATGATCTAAATAGTGGCTTCGGCGCTCTGAAACGCGCTCTTGAGCAGCTCGTTCTGCCGCCAAAGACCGTTCCGCCAGCCTTAGACCAGCTCCGAACTTGGCTGAAGCAACGCATCGTGGTCTGTACGGCTTGGCAAAATAGCATCGTCCAGCTTGGGTCGGGGCAAATTCCCCAAGCTCAAACCATCAATATCAGCGAGTGGGTCATTGAACAGCTTTTTCTCTTGCGCGACCAGTTGGAAATCCCCCTCAGGATAGAAGTTCAAAATTGTTCTGAAGCCTTACTCGTGACCCTTGATCCGCGCCCTTTGTTGGTGGCTTGTTTGCGGATTATCCTCGCCGCCCGCGATGATGGGGCCCAGACCCTTCACTTTACGGCCCACGTCGCGCCCGACGGCAACCGCTATATTCTAACGTTCGTGGACGATGGGCGCGTTACGCAGCGCTTAGAAGCGATTCAGCCGACAGATTCAACCTACCCTTCGCAAGCGGCCTTAAAGCATCAAAGTTTAATGCTTCTGCCCCACATGCTCCAGCAACAAGGCATTACGGTGCAATGTCGTCGCCGCAAAAGTTCTTTTCAAGTGCTTTGGGACGTGCCGGGCAACCAGCCGAGCCTTCCCATTCCCGTCTTTACCTTAACCGAACTGGAAGACGAGGTTTTGCGGCTGGAGCAAGAAGTTACGATTTTAGATGCTCAATTAGATAAGCCCCTCGACTCTGCCGACGAATTTGTGGCCGAACAAGCGCAGAAATTGTTGTTACCCTACGTACAAGAGCTAGGGAGTAATCTGCAAACCCTAATGTGTCGGGCCGAGCAGCTTACCACCTTTGAAGTAGCTGACCCAATTGCGGCCCAACGAATTGTACGGTTGGCCTTCTACGGCTATCTAATTGTCCGCAACTTGATGTTAGCTTTACAAGGACTAAGTCTCCCTGCGGAAGAGGTTAATCTGAATGACGAAGTCCAACAAGTCGTTGATATGCTGCAACATAAATTGTCACGACTTACAGTTTCGCTTGATCTGACCCCAAACTTGCCTTATGTATTGCTTTCTGTCGTGGAGACCAAGCAGGTTTTGATGAATATCCTCAAGAACGCTTCGGAAGCGACGGCTAGTGGGGGCACGCTCAAAGTTACCACGCTCCTTAAAGCTGGTGCGGTGGCTATTCGCTTCGCCGACACGGGAACGGGGATTCCACCTAAAAACCAGGAAAAAATCTTTGAGTTGCATTTTAGCACTCGCGGCACGGGCAAAAATTCGGGCGTTGGGCTTCATGCCATTCAGACCATTGTGCAACGGGCTGGGGGAAAAGTTGGGGTGGCGAGTGCTTCCTACAACGACCAGGGCAACTTGATAAGCTGGCAAACTGGCCCCCTAGAGCCTCTTTCTTGGACGAACTCTGGCACAATCTTCCAGCTTGAATTTCCGTTGCATTAGTTGTAAGCAAAGGTTCCATCCTTCTCCCCTTTTCACAACCTTTGGTAAACTCAGAGCGCAGCTTTTAGTTGCTTGCGATCTGGGGTGCAAAGTTTACCCGCTTCCCTAACCAGTGATTGCCTAATTGCAAGACCAAGGTGATCAAGAAACTGGGGAGGGAAGCTCCTATTTCAGGCAACCAACGACTAATCGCTTGGTATGAAATTATCCCCAGGAGCCAAACCCCAACTGCACCCCAAGCCACATTTTTTGAGGCTTCAGGGTGCGTTTGCTTTTGCCAACTAAGCAAGGTGTCGGCGGCCAAAAGCCCAAACAAGGGGACAAAGAAGCTCCCGATAAGGAGCAAGAAGGTCTCATATTGGGTTTGGGGGATGATTACCGCCGCCAGAAAGCAGACAAAGCCCAACAGGGCGGCCAAGGTTCTTTCGGTCCACGCTGCCCAAATATTGTGGAGGGAAACCGCCGCTGAGTAGATGTCCGCAAAAGCATTATCTGTTTCGTCAATCAGAATGAAGAGAAGGGCCAACCCGCCCCCACTGAGGGCCAGAATTGCGGTTGGGATGTTGTTGGTAGGGTGCGCTAGAATAAAGAAGGCTCCTAAAGTAAAGAACCAAGCATTCGTAAGGGCAAACCCTACCGATGTTCCCCAAAAAGCTTGACGGGGACGGGTGCTAAAACGGGCATAATCCGCGACCAACGGGAGCCAAGAGATCGGCATCGCCACCACTAAATCTACGGCGGTCCAGAAGGACATTCCCCCTTCGCCTGGTCGGGCTAACAACTTCCCTAAGTTATAGTGGGTAAGCAAGTACCAAGTAATCCAAAGGGTCGAAGCGTAGACGGCCCAGATCGCATACTTCCCTAGCCACTCGCGTGCCATCACCAACGGCCCCCCAACGGCCATTAGCGTTACGATGAGCGCAAACCCAATCTTCCAAACCAGAAGGTTACTCCAGCCCCAATAGCTGCGGCTCAAAGTATCCGCAACTTGGGCCATCACAAGGATTTCAAAGGCCCCCCAACCGACCAGTTGCACGATGTTGAAAAAACTGGGGACGGTACTGCCCCAATTGCCCAAAACGGGGCGCAGAAGCGCCATGGTTGCTTTCCCTTGCCGCGCTCCGACCCAAGCTACGAAGCCTAAGAGGATACTTCCGATGACGGTTCCCACGATGATCGCACCGATAGCTTCCCCTAAGCTCAAAGCGGGGACTAATAAAGCTCCTCCGTTGAGAACTAATAAACCTACTCCTAAGCTTGACCAAAGGGCAAATTGGGCAAAGAAGCCGAGAGTCTTTTGCCCATCAGGCTGTTCTACGTTATCCACTTGAAACGTTCCTTTCTTAAACTTGCATTCCTAGTTTAACTTACCTTTTCAATTGTAATTCGGCCACGGCGATGGTCAGGGTCCGGTTATGAACCTGCTGCGGAGGGAAGGTAGTTTGTAAGTTCAGAGAAGTCAGACCAGGAGCCAAAACAAGCCAGAAGGTACGGCGTTGGGTCTGCTGCGGTTCAACATTGAACGTCACCCAAGGTCGATCTCCTTGCCCCAAAACTACTTGCCCCTTTGCAACACTTTCAAGAAGCTCAAAAGAAAAGCGGACAAAGGTCGGCTTTTCGCTAAAGAAATTGATTTGGCCCTGTTGCTTGGTCAACCAACGATAGTTTTTATGGGTAGCAAAAGCTACTTCTGGCGCACTCCAGGCTAAAGGAGAAAACCAACTTAGCGGGTGCTTCAAAGTCGCAGGTCTCCCATAGATTTGCACCTTTCCCTGGGCCCAGACGAGTGGGAGGTTTTTAGCCAAGATTTCCCTGCTCTGTTCCCCCCATTGTTGCCTTTCTAAGCTTCCCCAAACCAGATAGCCCAGTTGATACTTTGCCATTAGCGCGAGGATTGGGGTAATGGTCTTGGTACTTCCAAACTCTCGCAGAAGAGCTTTATCCTCCGCAACACGGGCTGCAAGGTCAGGATGCTTAGGAAAATTTTGCCAAAGCGCAACATAGCCCGCCATCCGCCCTAAAGGTGTAGCTCTTCCTGTCAGAGAAGAAATGCGCCAACTTCGCAAAACTTCTTGACCTTCAAAGGTTAAACCTCCTCCCTCAGCAGCTTCTAAGATTCCCGCCCTTCCTGGCTGCTTCTGAAGCCAAAGAATCGCTGCTGCTTCAGCGGGATAAGCTGTTTGCAGAGGTTTCAGGGCATTAAGCCCCCACCATCTATCTCCATGCAACCTAATCCATTGCCTCCCGCGCAGCAAAGGATAGATACTTCCACTTCCTAAGCCCAGAAGGAAAAGCAGAATAAGGCTTATCCGTCGCCAAGAGTAAAGCGGGAAACGATTGAAGGTCTCGCCCGCTAGAATAATAGCCGCCAGGGAAAGAAAAAGCCAGGCTTGAAGGTAGAACTTGAAAATCGTATTTGAACGACTCCCATGCTGGTCGGGAATGAAGATGTAATCACAGAGGATTGGGAGTAAGGCCCCAATGGTCAGAAGTAAGCCCCCAAAAGAAACGTTCCTTTCTTCATGCCAAAAAAGCCAGCTTCCTAGCGCAATACAGGGCAAAAGGAGCAAACCAAGCGGGCGATAGAAGCTACTAAGGATTCCCAGCAGCAGCGCGGGTAGAAGCCAAGGCCAAGCGCAACGTTTAAGGAAGGTGAGGGAAGTTAGCCCAGCAAGGCAGAAGGGAAGACCGAGCGCGAGCAGGAACGCTTGAAGGGTTGTTGCTACGGGACTCCAAGCGAAAATTTTTCCCAGGAAAGAAGGTAGGGTTTGGAAGGGAGAATTAGGCAAAGTTGCCCAGGAAAAGGTCTCAAAGGTCAAGAGAAAAGGTGCAATGGTCAGCAAACTTCCCCCGATGAGCAAGATTCCTTCGCCACCTGCCCAAAGCAGACCTTTCACCTTTTGGCTGCGCCACCAAAGTTTAGCTCCGCTTACCAAAGTAAGAAAGATAAGGGGAGGATATTGCCAGCTATTAGTCGCGTAACTACTTCCTAGAAAGATTGCACAAATGCCAATCCAGAAGGGGGAAGTTAGCGGGGAAGAAGTAAGGGCCCGTTGGGCCAGCAAGGTCAAGAAAAGCAGAGTTAGGGGAAGACCTAAGAAATGGGCGTGTAGTTCTCCCCAAAGAAGAGCGGTAGCAGGAACTTCAAACTGATTTCCCAAAGGCCGCAGGGGGTCGGCGAGGAAAGAAGGGACATAAGTTGTAAATGGTTTTTGCCATTCCTCATGCCAATGCGAAAAACCAAGCAAAGCATCATTGAGTGGCCCACAAAACAAGAGTAAATAGGCCCCTATGAAGCCCCAAAAAAAGCTACCTTTCTGGGGAAGTAAGGTCTGAAGGAAAGTCAAGCAGGCTTGCAAACTGATTACTGTGATTAGGGCGGGAGCAACAATTGGCAAGTCAAAGGTCGAACAATTACTTAAACGACTAAGTAAGGCCAATGTCCAGTGCCCTAAGTAATAGTAGTTGAGGGGAACGCTTGCAAACCACATGTTGGTCGGAGGGACAGTAGGGGAACGAAGGATACTATTGACAATTCCCAAATTCATATACTTCTCGACAGAAAGACCTTCCGCCGTGAAGCCCCGATAACAAAGGAGAAAGAAGTAGAGCGCGATTCCTAGCCCTTCAATCATTGCTAGACGGTACTTATTTGCTCGCAGCCAAAGGAAAGTATCAGAAGGTCTATTTCCCCAACTCAACAAACCGCCCAGCGCGATGCTTCCTCCCGCCAACCAAAAGGAGAAGGAACCTAAGCCCAATGCAGCAAGGAGCCAAGCGAAGTAGCCTGCAAGGAAAAAAGTAAAGCTGCGAGCTACGCCCCAGCCCTTGTCGGGAGCCAAAGGTAGCACGCAGCTAATGAGGGGAAAGGAGAGCCATCCCCCAAGTGAAACCAAAAGATAGCTTGTAAGGGCTGAAGAAATGGAGCTAACCCTTTCTGCTAACTACCCCAAAATGTGATAGCCCGCATCCACAAAGAAGGTGTTGCCTGTGAGGTTGCGAGAAGCATCGCTGACCAGAAGCGTAGCTAAAGCTCCCACATCTTCAGTGGTGACTAAGCGGTGAAGGGGAGCAAAATTTGCGGCTTCTTCTAGCATCTCATCAAAACCTTTGATGCCCGATGCTGCTCTAGTTTTGAGCGGCCCTGGCGAAAGAACGTTTACCCGTATCCCTTGAGGGCCAAGCTCGGAAGCTAAGTAGCGCGAAGTACTCTCTAAAGCAGCTTTGACGGGGCCCATCATCCCGTAGTTTGGAAAGACCTTTTCTCCCCCATAGTAGCTAAGGGTCAGCAAACTCCCTCCCTCCTTCATCAGCGGTTCAGCTAATTTTGCCATGCGAATGAAGGAATGACAGGAGATGTCCATTGCAAGGGCAAACCCTTCTGCTGAACAATCTACCACTCGCCCGTGAAGGTCTTGCAAGGGCGCGAAAGCAATGGAATGCAGGAGGAAATCGAGCCGCCCCCACTTCTTCGTAATCGTTTCAAAGAGAGCTTCAAGCTGACCTTGCTCCCGTACATCACAGGGAAGGATGATCGGACTAGCCAATTCTTCAGCTAAAGGGCGGACGTAAGGTTCAGCTTTAGCATTCAAGTATGTAAGCGCTAAATCCGCTCCTGCTTGATAGAAAGCCTTTGCACACCCATAAGCAATACTTTGGTTATTCGCAATCCCAACTACCAGCCCCTTCTTCCCTTCCAAAGCAATAACAGATTGCATAAATTTCTACCTTTCACGATGATAAACTTCTTCGGCCTTTTCTACTCTGAAACCCAATTTATTTTCCCGCGGAGGCCACAGCTTTAGCTGGTGGGTCACGGCTAAAGCCGTGGACTCCGTGAGGGGGTTTCAGAGGCCCGGATGGCTCTGAAAAGAGGCATCCGGGCTTCTGCTACCGTAGCCCTTTGGTTGGTACTTTCCGTCACCTTCAATTGCATCCTTTCTGCGATACGTTTCAAGCCTCCCGCTTCCCCTAAAGCATAGAGAGCGGTTGCAAAGGGTGGAGCTAGGCTGCGATTGTAAAAACGTTCCCCTTCACCAACAACCTGCTGCTCAATTGGCTGAAGTTGTTGATCAGCGTAGGACAAGAGAAATGAAGCAAGCATCTCTTCCCCTAACTCTACCGCGAGAAGATAGGCAAACCCCGTTGTTACTGCTTCCTCTGCTATTTCCAACTTCTGCCAGAAGGGTAAGGAGGGAAGGTAAGCTTGGGGGATAGCAAACAAGGGGTCGCCAAGCTTCTCTTCTTTAAGGTGGCGAATCTGGGAGAAGAAACGCTGGGCAAGGTCTCGCGTAAGGTCGGGCTGCAATTGGGCCAGGAAAGCTAAGGCCCAAGCATCTTCAAAATTTAGACTGAGGGAAGGGGTAAGATTAAGGCATGGCCAATAGAGAGCGTTCAATGTTCCCCTTCCTGGGAAATTCGGCCCCCATAAAGCTAACCGTCGCTGGAGGAAATTAAACCATGCTTCATTCCCCGCCGCATACTCACTGCCATGAAGGGCATCGTGGAGCGCAAAGGCCCAGAGGATATGATTCATCTGGCTGGCCCGTACTTGACAAGGTTTGCAAAGGACAGCAAGTTGCTTACTTGTTTTCGCTTGTTCCCAAAGCGTATTCACAAGAGAAGTATGGGTAAAGGAGAAGCGGTCAAAGGAGTTATGCGACCAGAGAAGTTGGAAAGGTTCAGTATCATAACGGTTGTCGCCCCCCACGATCTCATACATCCCAAGCATCATTGCCAGATGCCCGCTAAATTCCCCATTCCCTCTTGCAATGGGATTAACGACATTTTGCCGTACTTCAGCGGAAATAGCCCAATAAGCCCAAACCCTTCGCTGCAACATCCTGTCGATCAGGGCGGCCATAGCTTTAAGGCAACGTTCTCGCTCGGCAGGAGAAGTTGTGGGGTGAAGGGCAATTGCACCCAAGGCGTAGCAAGGGAAGGCCAATTGGGCCCGTAAACCAAAGCTGCGGGTTTCAAGGCGTTGGAGGGAAAACCCTTCCCAACGGTTGAAAGGCTGGAGCGCAAGCCGTTCAAAGTAGGTTAAGTAAGCTCGCAACCGTTCAGGATTAGCCAAGACCTTCTCTCATTTCTGCCCTACGGTGGCCAAAACGCTCTCTAAGGCCAACATAAATTGCTCATTTTGGGCCATTGTGCCAAAGGAAATGCGAATGTACCCTGGCAAACCCCACCCACTTAGGGGGGTAATGGTGAAACCTTTAGCAAATAAACCATCCGTTACTGCCGCATCGTCGCCGACTTCAAAGGCCAGAAAGTTCGTTTGGCTGGGGATAGGTTGCAGACCAAGGTTCGCAAGCTCCCGCATAAAGAAAGTACGACTGGCCTCGGTGTGAGCGCGACTACGGGCTACATGTTCCTCATCCTCTAAAGCTGCAATCCCCGCCACTTGCGCGAGGGAATTAACATTGAAGACGGGGCGGGCCCGATTAAGGTAGTCTATCACCGTGGGATGCCCATAAGCATAGCCTAAGCGCAGGCCCGCTAACCCGTGAATTTTGGCAAAGGTACGCATGAGAACTAGATTTTGTCGCCCCTTGCGTACTTCGGGGAGAAGGTCAGGATAAGCGGGATGGGAAACAAACTCCTTATAAGCCTCATCTATCACAATAAGCACGTCAGAAGGTACTTTAGCCAAAACCTCTTGCATTTCAGCCGCCGTATTCATCGTTCCTGTGGGATTGTTGGGATTGCAGATGAAGAGAAGGCGCGTGCGGGGCGTGATGGCTGCCACCATTGCCGCAAGGTTATGTGTAAAATCGTGGAGCGGTAGCCGAATAGCTTTCCCTCCCGTGGCCAAAGTTCGCAGGAAGTAGCTGATAAAGGTTCCCTCCGTCATCACCGCTTCGTCCCCTTCGCGGAGGAAGGCATAACAAAGCAGCAAAATCATTTCGTCCGAACCATTGCTACAGATCACGGCTTCGGGAGAAAGGTCAGCATGGTCAGCTAATTTCTGGCGCAAACTCAAAACTGCTGAATCAGGGTAACGGTGGATGTTGGGCAAGGCGGCTTGGATGGCAGCGAGGGCTTTGGGCGAAGGCCCCAAAGCATTCTCATTTGAGGAGAATTTGGTGATACTTTGCGTCGGTTGCGCGATAAGCTTCGCAGGTTTATAGGCTGGAAGGTTGGCAAGATACTCTTTGAAGTGCATGAAATTCCTTAAATTAGACTTATTTTGGTTATACAAGTAGATTTCAAGTGCTTATATGGGGTGAGCCACAACACCAAGAAATAATCATTTCGCCAAT
>DCSM01000195.1:7024-14724 GCA_002325605.1 Chloroflexaceae bacterium UBA1466 | reverse complement strand
TCTTCGGTGAAATAGCGCTTGAGGTCAAACCTGATAAAAACCTGATAAAGACCTTAAAATCTGTGAGGCTAAGAGGGTTTAGGCGCTATATTTGAAAGGGTTTAGTAATTAGGCTATAATAGGGCTACCGTTATGAGACCTTACAACCATAAACCAGTTTTGTTGGCGGAGGTGTTGGCGGCGTTGCAACCTGCGCCAGGGCAAAGCTATCTTGATGCTACGCTCGGCGGCGGTGGGCACGCGGCGGCCCTGCTCAAAGCGCTTCAGCCCAATGGCAAGTTGCTTGGGCTTGATGCTGACCCAAATGCAATTCAGGCTGCCACCGCCTATTTTCAAACCTTTGGCCCTGAAGAAATCTCGCCAAATAGTTATACTTTATGCCAGACCAATTTTCAACATCTTACTAAATGGGCGAAAGCTCAAGAATTTGAACTTTTTGATGGGATTCTCTTTGATTTAGGAGTTTCTTCGCCCCAGCTTGATACGCCAGAGCGCGGCTTTGCTTTTCGCACAGATGGGCCTTTGGACATGCGGCTCGACCCAACCAGCGACTTTACGGCTGCCGACCTTTTGGCAACTTGGGATGAGAAAAAGCTGGCGGATACGATCTACCTTTATGGTGAAGAGCGCAAATCGCGCCAGATTGCCCGCCGCATCGTTGAACGCCGTCAACGTCAACCTATCGAAACGACTACCGATCTGGCAAACCTTGTCGCCCAAGTCTTACCTCAATCGTTCAAAGCTCGCGCAAAGATTCATCCTGCAACTCGGACTTTTCAAGCGTTACGCATCGCAGTGAATCAGGAATTAGAACGGCTAGAAAGAGCTTTACCCCAAGCAGTAGCACTTTTGCGGCCTGGCGGCAAATTAGCCGTAATCAGCTTTCATTCGCTGGAAGATCGGATTGTCAAGCTCTTTTTTCGCGCTGAGTCGGGCTATGGTGGCAACGAAGCTTCAGATCAACCGCTGCGGCTGCGGATTCTGACCAAAAAGCCCATCCAGCCGCAAGCCGAAGAAATCCAGGCGAATCCGCGTAGTCGCAGCGCAAAGTTGCGAGTCGCTGAAAGAATCTGTGCTGAAAACTAAAAATCTTTCTTTCAAACCATTTTGCAAGGAAAAAACGATGACAAAATTTGTGCAAAAGTTCTCTCCCTTAAAACAAGCCCGCCTTCGACGCTCTGAAATCCTCAAATATCTCAAAATTGATACGAGTCGCTATCTTTTGGGGCTAATTGTCTTGATTTGTCTTCTAAGCATGATTACTTTGGGGCAAACGGGCGTAGCCGCGACCAAAGGTTATGCCATTGCTGAATTAGAGACGCGGCAGGTCGAATTGCAGCGCGAGCGGAGCCAGCTTCAGGTGCGCTATACCACTGCTCAATCGCTGGAGCGCATTCGGCTGCGGGCCGAGCAGCTTGGTTTGCGCCCGACTGACCGTGAACAAATGAAATACATTACGATTGATACCACTAAATTGTTTGAGCCAGGAAAACCATGACCCTTGCTGAAAAACGAGTTTCTAAATTGCGCGAAGCTAAACCAGTGCAAATTTCGCGCTGGCGCATTTATGCGACTCTGATCTTTTGTCTGCTTTTGGTCATGCGGATTTTTTTGCGCCTGGGCGAACTTCAGATTTTTCAAAGTGCATCGCTGACGGCCATGGCGCGCAAGGAAATCAATAAACAAATCACGCTCCAGCCGAGTCGCGGCATGATTACAGATCGGCAAGGCAATATCTTAGCGATGGACGTAGATCGCCAAAGTTTGTGGGCTATTCCCTCGCAGATTCCTGCGGAGCGAGCGCCGCGCCTGGCCTTGACTTTAGCCGCTCTGACGGGCCAAGATGCCCAAAAGATTTTGGCTAGTCTAACCTCAAAAGATCAATGGTGGTTGCCTGTCGTTCGCTGGCTTGAGCCAAAAGTCGCGGCGCAAATTGCGGCTTTGGAAGAGTCTGGTTTGCGCCTGATTCACGAGCCACGGCGAATATATCCCCAAGGTGATTCAGCAGCGCATGTTGTCGGCGCAGTAAATTACAATGGCGATGGGATCAGTGGAATTGAAAGTTTTTACAACACCGAATTAAAGGGAATCACGGGCACAATGACGGCAGAATTCGATGGGGTTCGCCAACCAATTGCCATTGCGCCCCAACAAACTGAACCAGCCCGTGATGGCGCAACTTTGCACTTGACGCTTGACCCCGTAGTGCAACATATTGCTGAGACTGAGCTTGCCGAAGGGATTAAAAAACATCAGGCTGATGGTGGTTCGGTGATCATTTTGGAGCCAAGTACGGGCGCAATTCGCGGGATGGCCAGTTGGCCGACCTTTGACCCCAATCGTTACGCCGATTTTATGCCCGAAACTTATGGCCGCAATCCAGCGATTAGCGTTTTGTATGAGCCAGGAAGTACGCTCAAAATTTTCACGGTAGCCGCAGGTTTACAAGCGCGGGCTTTCTCTGCTGATACGCTCGTCAATGATAATGGAATGATTGAGCGGTTTGGGCTAAAGATTCATAACTGGGATTATAAAGCTAATGGAATGATTACTCCAGGCGAAATGCTTTATTACTCAAGCAATGTCGCCGCCGTTCATTTGAATGAATTAACTGGGCCTGAGAAATTCTATCAGTACATCAACGAATTTGGGTTTGGGCAAAAAACAGGCATTGATTTAGGTGGCGAAGAACGCGGGATTGTGCATGATGCAGCTTCCCCAAACTATAGCGATATTATGCTTTTAGCCAATGCCTATGGTCAATCTATCTCTGTAACGCCTTTACAGATCGCTGCGGCCACTGCCGCTATTGCTAATGATGGTTTATTGATGAAGCCCTATATGGTTGAGCAACGTTGTGATGGAAATTATTGCGTTACCACGCAGCCGACCAAAGTTAAGCAAGTTGTTGAGCAAGGTGTAGCCTGGACTCTTAGACGCATGTTAGTTCGTTCCGCCAATCATTATGCTCATGCGGTTTGGGAAACCAAAACGGGCAGCAAAGCTGACCAATGGTTGGTTCCAGGCTACCAAGTCGGGGCCAAAACGGGTACGGCTTCAATTCCTTTACCCACTGGGGAGTATGATCCTGAGACCACAATTGTTTCTGTCGCAGGTTTTGTCCCCGCCGAAAATGCTAAATATGCAATGATCGTCAAGATAGACCGCCCAAAAGATGACATCTGGGGCACAAACACCGTTGTCCCTGTCTTCTACCGCATTGTTGACCAGCTTGTCCGCCACGAACGAATCCCCCCCGACCCAACCTTGTTCAGTCCAGGGCAATAAAATGAAACGCTTGTTAAGCTTTTATCATTCCTAGAACATAAAAAGCTCCGATAATCTGAGCAAGGCTGGCGTTTATCAGAATACCATTAGAAATTCAAAGGGTTAAAATCAGTGCTTAGTGACTGTTTTTTCATACTGTCGACCTCAAAATCCAGCCTCTTCAATATCCTTTCTAGCGAGTGAGAAACTTTATGCTCAGGCTAAATTATCTTTGGCACGGAATTCAGCCCGCAGAAATGGCGCAAAAAGGTCTTTCTGATCCAAATCTTGCGGCCATAACCTTTTCGAGCGTGGTGACAGATTCCCGTGATGCAGGGTCAGGGACTCTTTTTGTAGCTTTGCCAGGGGAAAAGACCAACGGCCACAACTTCTTGGCGCAAGTAGCAACTCAAGGGGCGCAGGGAGCCATTGTGCAGCGCAGCGAAATGGAAGCGTGGCTGGCGCTTTTGGCAACCTCTGAACGGCCATGGTTTGTGCTTGATTCAGCCAAAACACCTGAAATCCCACTTGAGTTTTGCAAGCCAGAAACTTTTTTCTTGCTTTGTGTTGATGATTCCCTTAAAGCCCTCCATTGTTTAGCTCAATATCATCGTCAGCAAATCACGCCCACCCTGATTGCAGTTACGGGAAGCGTCGGGAAAACTTCAACCAAAGAGCTTGTAGCTACAGTTCTCCAGCAGCGCTTTCTGACCTTGAAGAATAAGCGCAGTTTTAATAGCGAAATTACTGTACCGACCACCATTCTTGAGATTACGCCCGCGCATCAGGTCGCTGTTTTGGAATTAGGAATGTGGGCTCCTGGCGAAATTCACTTTTTAGCAGGTTTGGCCCAACCGAAAATTGGTATTGTTACTAATATTGGCCCTTCACACCTGGAGCGGATGGGCAGTATGGAAGCGATCACCAATGCCAAAGCTGAATTGGTTGAGGCGTTGCCCACCGATGGCTTTGCGCTGCTTAATGCTGATGATCAGCGGGTAGCCAGCTTTGCGGAGCGCACGCAGGCGCAGGTTGTGCGTTATGGGCAAAATTCTGCTGCCGACGTGCGAGCGGAGCTTATTGAGCAACGGGGGTTGGCGGGGATTAAGTTTCAGGTGCGGTGCAAAAACCTTTTTCCGCAATTGCAAGGGGAAACGGTTTACCAACTGACCGTCCCCTTTCCTGGTCGCCACAGCGTTTACACCGCTTTAGCGGGGATCACGGCGGGGCTAGTTTTAGGCCTGGGCTGGGCCGAAATTGCAGCAGGCCTTCAAGATCAAACCGCTGAGAATCGCATTCGAGTGCTTCAAGCAGGCACAGCAGCCTTACCTTATACTGTTATTGATGACACTTATAATGCTTCACCTGTCTCGACCATCGCGGCGCTGGATTTGCTGGCCGAGCTTGACGGGCAACGGTTGGTTGTGTTAGGGGATATGTTAGAATTAGGGGCCGTTGAGGAGCAAGCGCATCGAGTTGTTGGGCAGCGAGCAGCCGAGGTCGCCCATAAATTGCTCTGTGTGGGCCCCAAAGCGCGTTGGATTGCGGAGGAGGCGCAAGCGTGTGGTTTCCCTGCGGCCCAGTTGACAACCGTTGACCACAACTCTGCGGCCATCAGCGCTTTGCCTAATTTACTTTGCCCAGGCGCTTATGTTCTGGTCAAAGGTTCACGAGGAGCAGCAATGGAGCAGATTGTTACGGCTTTGACAACCTAAATGGGCCATTTGAATTCACGATCTTGGCTTTAGGCTATGCTCACCCGCCAAAAGAATTCTGTTTAAAACGTTGGTTGAAAATCACTGAAAATTCACTTATCAATAACATTCAGTCACTTATAGCTTACTGGAGGGCTTATGGATATATTACGGGCAGTTTTAATTCAGGATGTCGCTCGTGCCCTATTGCTGGCCGCAGCATCTTTTGGCTTGACGTTGGTTGCCGAAGGTTGGTGGATTCGGTTTGCCCGCACCCACCAGATCGGCAAACGGATTCGGCTTGATGGCCCCCAAAGTCACATGGCTAAAATGGGAACCCCCACGATGGGTGGCATCGTCATTGTCCTCATCGTGGTCATTTTAACGGTACTCTTCAATCTAGTAGATCGTTGGTCAATGCTTTTGCCCCTCGTTGTTTTAATCAGTTTTGGCATCCTGGGCGGCGTTGATGATTGGCTCTCCCTCACCAATTCCAAGAGTAAAACTCATGGTTTCACTGCTTCACACAAATTGTTTTTGATGGTCAGTATTGCTTTTCTAGCAAGTTTAGCCCTTTATCTGCCCAGCCCATTTGGGCTTAAACACTTTGGCTTAGTGCGGGTTCCCTTTGTGGGAACCTTCAATATCGGAATCTGGTTTATCCCCTTTGCGACCTTCACGATTGTGGGCACTTCCAATGCGGTCAATCTTACTGATGGCTTGGATAGCTTGGCTGGCTGGAGTTTGACGCTCGCTTTCGCCGCTTACGGGGTGATGACTTTTCTTTCTGAGCCACGACTAACAAATCTGATGGTTTTAAATTTCACGCTTGTGGGTGCTTGTGCAGCTTTTCTTTGGTACAATGCTTATCCTGCTCAAGTTTTTATGGGCGATACGGGGTCCCTGGCTCTAGGGGCTGTATTGGGAGTCGTCGCCTTACAATCGCAACAGTGGTTACTGCTCCCTGTCGTTGGGATTGTCTTCGTTACCGAAGCGCTTTCGGTGATTATCCAAACCAGTTATTTCAAATGGACTCGCTTTCGGTTCGGGGAAGGGCGCAGAATCTTCAAAATGGCTCCCCTCCACCATCATTTTGAGCTTATTGGCTGGAGTCAAACGCAAGTTACGCAGCGAATGGTCTTAATTGGGGGGATTGCGGCTCTGGTGGGAGTCTCGCTGGCCCTGACGCTGGCCGCCGAAAATACGCCGTCTCTGCCCACCAATCTGCCACCAGTTGTAATGGAGCGGGCGGGCGGGAAATGACAACGCGAACAGGAGAAGCCTACCTTATAATGGGGTTGGGGGTTCACGGGGGCGGCTTAGGCGTGGCGCGGTGGCTTTTGCGGCGCGGGGCCCAGGTCACGATTACTGACTTGGCCAGCCCCGAAACCCTGGCGAAACCGTTGGCCGCGCTGCGTCAGGCCGAAAAGGAATTTGGCGCAACTATCACTTATGTGTTAGGCGAACATCGAGTAAAGGATTTTACGAGCCACGCGGTTGTGGTCGCCAACCCAGCAGTGCGCCCCGATTCGCCGTGGCTGCAAGCTGCGCGGGCCGCAGGCGCTCGGATTGAGACCGAAATGACGCTCTTTTTCCGCCATTGCGCCAGCCCGATTCTGGGCATCACGGGCACGAAGGGCAAAACTACCACGGCTCTGCTCACCGCAGCTATCTTGCGCCAGCGCTATCCTCAAACCGTGGTAGCAGGTAATTTGCGGGTTTCGGCCCTGGAGAGCCTTGACCAAATTACTTCTGAAACGCCTGTCGTTTTAGAATTGAGCAGTTTTCAGCTTATGGGCCTTGGAAATGCTGGTTTTAGTCCCCAATATGCCTGTATTACTAACTTTTCGCCCGATCATTTGAATTATCATCATACCTTAGAAGAGTATGCTCAAGCCAAAAGCCAAATTTTTTTGCATCAAGCGGTGGACGATGTTTTAGTTTTAGACGAAGCTGAACAAACCTTTTGGCTCAAACACCTGGACAAACAAGCTAAAGAGGCTCTCGCGTTAAAGAAAATTAAGACCTTTAGTGTGCAACAAAAAGCTACCGCTGATTGTCAAATTACGGTTAAGGGTGAAATCCGTTGTTGCGGGCTTGATCTTTGCACCCTAAACGATTTAGACCAAAATGTGTTGCCAGGGAAGCATAATCTAGCGAATGTTTTAGCCGCTGCGACCTTAGCTCGAAGCTTCGGGCTTTCGCCAGAGCAGATTCGGGCGGGGATAATTGGATTTAAGGGAGTCGAACATCGCTTAGAAACGGTTTTGACGCATTTTGGAATCCGTTATATCAATGATAGCACGGCCACAAACCCTGTTGCAGCGCAAGCGGCCTTGGCTAGTTTTTCGGAACCAATTGTTCTGATTGCAGGCGGCGCAAGCAAAGGTTTGGCCCTTGAGGCTTTTGGAAAGGCTATAGCGCAACGAGTCAAGGCTTTAGTTTTGCTGGCGGGCAGTGCTACGGCTGAGTTGGAAGAAGCTGTAAAACGAAATGCAACTTCAGCCTTCCCGATTCTGGGCCCGTATAGCGATTTTGCAGTTGCGCTTGAAAATGCCCAGCGCGTCGCCGCTCCTGGCGATCTTGTTTTACTTTCGCCAGGCTGTGCAAGTTTTGGGATGTTTCAGAATGAATTTCATCGAGGTGAAGAGTTTAGGCGCATTGTTAAAGAACAAACTCAAGCTTAAATCTCAAAAATGCAATTTGACTTTTCGAAGCATAGGCAGCTTGCCTGTGAAT
>DCSM01000195.1:2982-6876 GCA_002325605.1 Chloroflexaceae bacterium UBA1466 | reverse complement strand
TGTTTGCTCAGTTTGGGTTTGAATCCCAACTCTGAAATTCTCCAATTTTTAGGCTGGAAACAAAATGATCTCATTCTGCGTGGGGAACATTGGCGACTTTTAAGTGCTATTTTCCTTCATGCTAACCTGCTTCATCTCTTTTTCAATGGTTATGCCTTAATCATTCTGGGGCCAGAAACTGAACGAATCTATGGAATGTTACCGTTTATGGGCCTTTACTTGCTGGCTGGGCTGGCCGGAAGTGTAGCTTCCTATGCTTTTTCGCCTAATCCTTCTGTCGGCGCGAGCGGCGCAATCTTTGGCTTGATTGGCGGCCTGGCGATTTTCTATTATCTTACCCGCGACACCTTCGGCGAATTTAGTCAGAAACAGCTTCAAAGCATGGTGGCTTTGGTTTTTTGCAATTTGCTTTTTGGCTTTAGCGCGGGCGGAGTCATTGATAATTTTGCCCACATTGGGGGCTTGGTTGGCGGTCTTTTGGCTGGCGCAGCGTTAGCGCCCCGCTATGTTGTGAATAGAAACCTCGCGCAACCAGTGTTGGAGCGCACCGAAAACGCCCTTGGCTGGCCTGGAGCAGCGGGGATTCTGATCTTTCTGCTGGCTTTGGTGCAGGTGATTCATCCCCCGATCTGAGTTTACTTGTGCGTATCTTATCTTTTGTGGCTGATTCAACCGATCCTATACCGCAAAAACCCGATTACGTTCTCCTAGCTACTGTAGGAGCGTTGGTTTTGTTGGGCCTTGTAATGGTCTATAGCGCAAGTTTCGTCGAAGCTTTTTTACTACATCGTTCCCAACACTATTATCTTTTACGCCAAATAATCGGAGCCGTAGTTGGGGGAAGCGGTTTATTGCTTACCCAACATTTGGATTATCGGCTTTGGCGACGATATTCGATTCATTTTATGGGTTTTAGCCTCTTTCTTCTGGTGCTAGTCCTCATTCTCCCCGCTTCCTTCACCACCGTCAATGGCTCTAAATCTTGGATTCGCCTTGGCGGAGGGCTGTTGAGCTTTCAACCCTCAGAAATAACCAAACTGGCGCTCATCATCTATTTTGCCGATTGGCTCTCGCGGCGCGGGCATAAATTAGGCAATGTAACGTATGGCCTGATTCCATTTGGCATGATGTTGGGGCTTGTCTGCGGCCTCGTGATGCTTGAACCCGATTTGGGAACAACAGTGATTCTCGTAACCATTGCAGGTGTGGTTTATTTTGCCGCAGGAGCCAATCTTTTGCACATTTTGGGCGCGGCTGGCTTAGGAATCGGCGCGTTTTGGGCCTTGATAAACCTCGTTGGTATTCAAAATGGGCGAATAGAAGCTTTCAAAGACCCCTGGAAATACTATAGCAGTTTTGGCTACCAACCGATTCACGCTCTGTATGCGCTGGGAAGCGGCGGGATTTTTGGCACAGGCTTGGGCCAAGCGCGCCAGAAATTTCAGTGGTTGCCGCAAGCCCATACAGATACGATTTTCGCTATCGTGGGCGAAGAATTAGGTTTGATCGGCGCAACTGCGGTTTTAATTGGCTTCGCGCTGATCGCTTATCGGGGTTATCGCATTGCAATGCGTTCATCTGACCCTTTTGCCGCTCTAGTAGCCGTTGGGATTACTTCTTGGTTAGTTTTCCAAGCCGTCATAAACATTGCTGTAACGACATCCCTCGTGCCTTTTACGGGTTTGACCTTGCCTTTTATTTCTTATGGGGGCACATCGCTGATTATGAGTCTGGTGAGCATGGGCGTTTTGCTCAATATCTCCCGCCATATCACTTTACCCCAACTCAAGGAGCAAGCGAATGAAGCGCGAACCAGCCGTTCGCCCGCCCTCGCCTTCAGCCAAGTCCGCGAGCGCGTCCTTGCGAATTTGCCTCTGTGGCGGTGGGACGGGCGGCCACGTCTACCCAGCTTTGGCCGTCGCCCAGGCGTTGCAGAGCCAAACAAGCGCAAATTTTGGCAGCATTCCTTCAGCAACCGTGAGCCAGGACGCAAACGACTTAAAACTAAACAACCGCGAGGCCCCCAAGACCGCGAACACGAAATCCGCCCCTGAAGCAGGAAATTGCGCTCAGGAAAGCCTCGAAATAGACCTACTCTATGTTGGAAGCATCGGCGGAATGGAAGCCCAGCTTGTGCAGCGCGAAAGTAATTTGGCGTTTCGGGCGCTCCCCGCAGCGGCTTTACGGGGGCGAGGCCCAGTTGCGCTTTTTCGTGGTATCATAACGCTAGGCAATGGAACCAAAGCAGCCTTTGATCTGTTGCGCGAAACGCGCCCCGCAGTTATCCTGGGCACAGGCGGTTATGTTTGTGTGCCACTCTTTTTCGCGGCGCGGCTGCTTAAAATCCCGACTCTGATCTATCTCCCAGATCTGGTTCCAGGGCTGGCGGTACGTTTGTTGGCAAAGTTGGCAACGCAAGTCGCGTGTAGCGTGGAGGATTCGCTGAAATACTTTAGCCCTCGAACGCCGAAAAGCGTAACGGGCTATCCCGTGCGAGCCGAACTCTTCACGCAGGAGAAATCGGTTTGTCGCGCCGCATTTGGTTTGCAAGCCGATCTTCCCGTTTTATTGGTTTATGGCGGCAGCCGAGGCGCACGAAGTATCAATCGGGCCATCGAAGCGCTCCTGCCTGATCTGATAGCTTTTACGCAGATTTTGCATATTTGTGGACGGGAAGGCGATGAGGTTTGGCTTCAGGAAGCGCGAAAACGGCTTCCCGTAGAGTTGCAAGCTCGTTACAAACTCTATCCTTATTTGGAAAATACGTCGCCCACGATGGTGCAAGCTTTTGGGGCTGCCGATTTGGCTGTTTGCCGCAGCGGAGCTTCGACGCTGGCCGAATTGCCCGCCGCAGGTCTACCTGCGATATTGGTTCCTTATCCTTATGTCCATCAGGATGAAAATGCGGCTTATCTTGTAAACCACGCCGCCGCGCTGAAAATTGCGGATGCCGCAATGCTCGGCCTTGAACAGCCCCAAAAAGGGCCACTTTTTACCCAGATTCAGCACCTTTTGCGGGATGCATCGGCCCGCCACCAGATGGCCCTTAATTGCCGTCAGTTGGCGCGCCCCGATGCTGCCCAGCATCTGGCGGAAACGCTGCTTAACTTGGCAAGAAAAAGGCAGGAAGCACTATGACTATCGCAATCAATGATCTTTCTTTCTATTTTGGGGGCCAGTTAATCCTGTTGATCATTATCCTCTCAGGAGCTTATACTGGTTGGGAACGGGGTTATCGCTTCTTTCTGACGCTTACTTTGGGAACATCGCTGGCTTATCTCCTTTTTATCAGTGGTAGCGAACAATTACTAGGCTTTATCAATCGCTTTTACACCAATTGGCCCAAAATATCAGCGATTGTAATCGGAGGAGATCTTGATAATGCAGGAAGTCTTCCTCCGCTTGTAGCAGGAGAACCGTTGCCCGATTTTGCTCGTTTCTTTTTCTTTTTGACCATTGTCGGTGGTTCATGGCTGCTCAACCAAAAACCGAAATGGTTTAGCAAAGATGCTAAAGAGCAATTTGCCCGCGAAATTGGGGCTTTCAATGGTGGTTTAACGGCTTTACTGTTGGCCAGCGCGGTAACGGTTTTTTGGCCCTTACTGATCCCTGACGGAAACGCTTTAGCGACTTCCCTGAAAACTTTACCTGATGTAAGATCTCTTGCACCAGCTTTCATTGGGGTTTTCTTCGCAGTCATAACCCTTGGCTTAGTTTTTAATCTGCCTAAAACATGGAAACCCTAAAAATGCACTATCATATTGTAGGAATTGCGGGCGCGGGAATGAGCGCTATCGCCAATGTCTTACTTGATCAGGGGCATAAAGTTAGCGGTTCCGACAGAAATAGTAATCATGCAACTCTAATGCTGGCTGCCCGTGGCGCAACGATTTA
>DCSM01000195.1:0-2841 GCA_002325605.1 Chloroflexaceae bacterium UBA1466 | reverse complement strand
TTCCCGTCTTGCGCCGCCACGACCTTTGGCAAACTTGGTCCGCCGAGCGGGCCATTTTAGCGATTGCGGGAACGCACGGCAAAACTACGACCACCGCGCTGTTGGCCGCGATTCTGACTGCCCAACACAATTTGCACCAGACTCCTGCGCCAGGCTTCCTAATCGGGAGTGAAGCGCCTGATTTGGGCGGCAATGCGCGGTGGGGCGCTTTAGCTGGGCCTTTGGTCATCGAAGCCGATGAGTATGCCCACACTTTTTTAGCCCTTACGCCTGAAATCGCGGTTATTACCAATGTTGAATGGGATCATCCCGATATTTATCCCACTGAATCTAGTTATTTCGCTGCTTTTGCTCAATTTGTTTCGCAGACAAAAACCTTGCTTATCTGTGGAGATAAAGCATATTCGCAGCTTTTCAAGCCTGAACATTCAGCTTGTCTTACTTATGGCTTAGATGAAACGAGCGATTATCAAGGTTTGATCGGCGAGCAAAATGCAAACTTCACGCTTCGGCGGTCAAAAGCAGCGCTCCAGAAGAGTAAAAGTAATCTGGCTGCGACGACAACTTTTCAATTGCTCCTCCCTGGCCACCACAATCTCCGCAATGCTTTAGCCGCTATCGCAGTTGCTGATCAGCTTGGGGTTGACAAAGAAGCTATGACAATGGCTTTAGCGCATTTTCACGGGACAAGTCGTCGTTTTGAAATCAAAGGCGAAGCGCAAGGCATTCTTGTCATTGATGACTACGCGCATCATCCCACCGAAGTGCAAGCGACTTTGGCGGCGGCGCGGGCCAATTTCCCTAAGCAGCGCATTGTTGCGTATCTCCAGCCGCATACTTTTAGCCGCACGCGGGCCCTTTTTGCCCAGTGGGTTACGTCTTTTGGGAATGCCGATTTGGTTTTTTTGGGCGATGTTTATGGGGCGCGGGAGGAACGAGCGGATGCGGAGGGGAACGAGCGTTTGATTTTTGACCTGACTGAAAACGTGCAAAAAGTGCATTCGGCTGTGGAATATGTTGGGAATCTGGCCCAGGCTACTGCAAGAATCAAAGAATTGCTCCAGCCTGGCGATGTTTTTTTGACGATGAGCGCGGGGGATGGCAATCAAATCGGGGAGCAGCTTTTGGCCGCTTTGCGGGCTGGGTAGGAGGCCGCAATGAAAAATGCAAAATTGGTTATAATTGAGAACGAACCAATGGCGAAGCACACCTCGTGGCGCATTGGGGGGCCGACGCGCTATTTTGGTGAAACTGATTTTCCCGATGGCTTGATGGTCGCGCTTCACTGGGCGAAAGAGTTGAGTTTACCAGTCTTTCTGCTGGGCGGTGGTACAAATGTCTTGTTTCGGGACGCTGGCTTTCCAGGCTTTGTTGTGCGGTATCGCGCCCAAGAATGGAAAATTAGCACTGAGAACGATGATGGCACAGCCTTGATTTGGGCTGCTGCGGGGCTTCCAATGGCCAAGCTGGCTCGTCAAAGTGCGGCGCAAGGTTGGAGCGGGTTGGAATGGGCGGAGGGTTTGCCAGGGAGCGTTGGGGGCGCAGTTTGTGGGAATGCGGGGTGCTATGGCGGCGAGGTCGCTAACGTTTTGGAACGGGTGCATCTTTTCATCAATGGGGCAAAGGAAATTTGGCCCGTGGCGCAACTTGATTATGGTTATCGCACAAGTTGTCTAAAGGAAAAGAAAATCCTCCAAACGCCGATCATTTTGGCTGCTGAATTTCGTGTGCAAAAAGCAGAATCTGCTCTTCTTACGGCTAAAATGGAAGCGATAGCTACTCAGCGCCGCGCTAAAACTCCTCCAGGCCAAACTGGCGGGAGTGTCTTCAAAAATCCTCACTTGGCCAGCGAAACCAGGTCAGCGGGCCAATTGCTTGATCAAGCAGGTCTCAAAGGCACTCGTATTGGGAATGCAATGATTAGCGATTTACACGCAAATTATATTGTTAATCTCGGTAATGCTTGCAGTGATGATGTTTTAAGGCTTATCGAATTAGCTCAAAAAAAGGTTCTGAACAGCTTTGGGATTGAATTAGAGCTTGAAATTCAAGTTATTTGAAAAGCCAAGAATTTATGAAACGTACTGTAGCAGTCTTATTTGGGGGCCAAAGCAGCGAACATGAAGTTTCCCTTACTTCGGCGCGATCTGTCATTGCTGCTCTTGACCCTGAACGCTATGATTTAGTTCTGCTTGGAATCACGAAAGATGGCCGTTGGCTAACTGGGCCAGGCACATTAGCTGCATTGGCCGCTCTGGCCGATCAAACACAATTACCTAAGGGTACAGTTTGGGAAGCGAAAACCGATCTTTCAACCACTGAAATCATCTCTGAGCCGCATTCGCTGGCTGGCGGGCCGTTTAAGCCCTTTGCCCAACAACCACTGGACGTGGTTTTTCCCGTTTTACACGGGCCAATGGGCGAAGATGGCACAGTCCAGGGGTTGCTCGAATTGGCAGGTTTGGCTTATGTTGGGTGTGGCGTAGCGGCCAGCGCAGTAGGTATGGACAAGGCGCTCATGAAAGCTGCTTTTGCGGCTGCCGATTTGCCCCTTTTGCCCTGGCAACTGATTCGCCGTCATCTTTGGCAGCAAAATCCTGAAAAGATTTACGCGCAGCTTGAAGAAAATTTGCATTACCCGCTTTTCGTGAAACCCGCCAATATGGGAAGCAGCATCGGCGTGAGCAAGGCTACTAATCGCGCTGAATTGGCAATTGCGCTGGCGGAGGCAGCTCGTTATGATCGGCGGATTGTGGTCGAGCAAGGAATCGTAGCCCGCGAGATCGAAGTCGGGATTTTGGGCAATGAGGAGCCAATTGCCAGCATCCCTGGCGAGATTGT
>DCSM01000017.1 GCA_002325605.1 Chloroflexaceae bacterium UBA1466 | reverse complement strand
CCCAACCAGACAGCCGTTCCCCGCGCTTGGGATTGTAACGAAGCGCCCAACCCTTACGCCGACGTTAGCTGTAGTAGTAGCAACCCCGTCGGCTACGTGATCACAATCCTTCCTATGGGGAACCAAACTTTTGACCAATTGGAACTTAGCACGGCTGCGGGAACATTGGTAACAACGCATTCTATCCGCTATGACAGTGCTTTTAAGGTCTGGTATGCAGCAGCCACTGCGCCTCTCAATGCAAGTACAAGCTACAATGTTAAATTACAAGGTAAAGATAACGCGGGTAAAGCCTTAACGCTCAACTGGAGCTTTACGACAGGTACAAAGTTCTTTCAGACCAATTCAAAAGCGACCCTTCTTGCTTTACCTGGGCGGTAGAGAAGGTACTTCTTCAAAAACCCCTTGCAGCAGAAGGGCATCTGGGCCATCAAGAAGGAGAGGAGCCAGCGAATCAGCTTTAAGGGGGAGTCGTTGCCCCGTCTGAGAAGCATACCAACCAATCACGACTTGTGGGCGATCAGCCAGAAGCTGGAGCGGGAAACTTGTCGTTAGATACCTTCCAGGGGGCCAGCTTTTTGTGGGGTAGGGTTGGTCAATTTGTTGCACGATCTTGCCAGCAGGGCTAAAGGTATGGACAAAAAACCAATAATCGGCAGGTGGGGAACGCCGAATTTCCCAGAAAAGGGTTAGCAGATCGTTTTGTCTACTAAAACCGTGCAAGCGAAAAGTATCACTAAAATTAGCTGTTTGAGAATGTTGAACTGGTGGAGAAACTTGATAAATCCAAGCATAATCGACTCCGTGTATCTTCACAACGTGCAAAGGAATCGCTTGTCCATAGAATTGCTCAAAGGGCGACGAGGGATTTCCCCCTTGAACTTGAGGTAAGTAGACCACAAGATAGCCAGCTTTGTCCCGGAGCTTCCCTTCTTTAGGGAAAGCGGCTTGCGCTCCCTTCTGCAAATAGGGGTTGAGGGAAGTGATCATGTGGCTAATGGTTAAGACTTCCCCAATGTCTGGTTGAGCATTAAGGAAATTTGCTACTTGCTCTAAGCCCTCTCCCCAGCCGACGGCAAAGGTCTTTGCCCCCATTGGCGCTCCCCCAAGAAGTTGATTAAAGGCCACAAGGCTATAAGGATGCCACCAAGCAACGTTCAGAAGCGCAAGCAGCGTTATACTTCCCAACACAACCTTCTTGACCTTCAGCTTCCCCCATTGATTTGCACCCCAAGCTAACCCTACGGCGGCCAAAATATCAAGGCAGGGAAAAATAGGGATTAGATAGCGGTTAAACTTCTTTGGAAAGAGACTCATTGCAGCAATAAAGAGAAGGATAAAAGCCGCAAAGGTTGCAAGATCACGCTGACCTTTGCACTTTGCTTCCCCTTCTGAAGTTCCAAAGGGAAAGGTACGGTAGGCCCACGGGAGTAGAAACAGACCAAGTAAGGTCAAAGGGGTTGTACGGAGAGCAAGAGCTACGGGATAAAAAAGCATTCCTGGAGCATCATTGCGTTGCCCTAAAAAGAAGTTCCCTGTCATGTGAGGTTGGGCCCCTTCAACCTCTACGCCAACCCGCAGCAATTGTACCACACCGCCAAAATCTGCCCAGACCGCTGGCCAAACAAGCATAACCGTCAAGCCTACAATACTTCCCCACACCAGAAGGGGTAGAAGATTTCTCTGAAGGTACTTATTCCGTTCCTTTCCTGCTATGAAACCCCTGAATTTGGAATCAAATAGGCTGAAACCTAAGCTCTTTTCCCGTGGAATCCACGGCTTTAGCCGTGACCCAACAGCTAAAGCTGTTGACTCCACAAGGGGGATTTCATAGTCACGGATGGTCTTGAAGAGAGCTATACCCGCAACAAGCGGTAGGATAAGAATGGCAGGAGATTTGCTAAGTAGCGCAAGCCCCGCAGCTATTCCAGAAAGAATTAGAAGGAAAGGGTGGGAAGTATGATGCCAAAAGTTACAGGCCGCCAGAAGACTGAGGCTTATGAAGGTCGCGGTCAGCGCGTCAACGTGCAGAAGACGGCTATAGCCAATCAGAAAGGGGTCGGTTGCCCAGAGAAGGGCGGCCAGAAACGCAACAGAAGGGGCAAAAATACGCCTAAGAAGAATGTAACTAAGGAGCAATCCTACAACGTTGGTCAGGGCTATGGGAAGCCGCATCAAAGCCAAGGTTATGGGGAAAGTATCAGAAGGGAGAAGGCCAAAAGTAAAGAGGTAGCGCCGCAAAGCAATTCCCGCGCTGCCCAACCACATTGTAGTCACGCCAGGATGCGTGGTGATGGCCGTAGCCGCGAAATCGCCCCTTTGAAGGGCCGAAGCGAAAATTTCGGCCCGTTTTAGCCAGAATTCGGCTTCATCGTGGGTAACAAATACGCCTAAATCTAAGATCCGAGGCCCTAAAGCTACACAACTTAGCAGACTAAAGAGAAAA
This sequence comes from Chloroflexaceae bacterium UBA1466, assembly GCA_002325605.1. Lineage (GTDB taxonomy): Bacteria > Chloroflexota > Chloroflexia > Chloroflexales > Chloroflexaceae > UBA1466. The sequence goes on along the minus strand of DCSM01000017.1, from coordinate 16,536 downwards.
ATCTCGCGCCAAACACGCCGAAAGTTCATAACCAATAAACCTCTACCGTTATTTTACTTGGGCAAGCGCGGCTAATTCCTTCCGCAAAGATTCAATCAAAATGAGGGTAGCAGGTTCTCTTTTGATTTGAAATTGATATTTTTTTAACGCTAATTCGCCACAAAGTTGATAGAAACGTTTTTTTCGCCAGGCAACCGCTGACCCATGAGCTTGTTTACAGATCAGATCATACTGGCGTTCCGTGATTGTTCCTAAATCAATTTCTTCCCTCAAATAGATTTCGATCCATTTGCGTTCACAAGCTGCGGCCCAAAGTGCAATTCCAAAGATTACGCCCCAGCCAAACCAATCAACTAAGAGAACTTGCGTAAATTTACCCATGTAAAAGGTTTCAGCTAAAAATAGAAGCATTGAATTATGCAGTGAATGCGTGAAAATCGCTAAAATCCAACCCCCAATTGGGGCTAAAAAACGGATGTAGGTCTCGGATCTTAGGCGGACAAGCGCTAAACCAATCCCAATAAAAGCAGTATAGACCGCGTGATTCCAGGCCCCCAAAATGACGCGCAAAAAGAAAATGGTTCCCAAGCCAACCAAACCATCCTCTTTGTAACCCCTAAAATAGAGATAAAGCACGTTTTCTGTGGCGGCAAAACCAAGAGCCGCCACAGTAGCATAGACTATTCCATCCAAAACAGAGTCAAATTCTTGATAGAAGAGCAGAAAAACTAATAAAACAGCAATTCCCTTGAGGCTTTCCTCTATAATCGGAGCAAATAAAGCTGTTCCTAGCAGACTTGCAAATTTTTCTGAACCCGTAACTTTCTGGAAGACAGCTTCCAGCGAAAATAACCAAAAAATTGCCCCCGTCGTAGAGACCAGTGCGCCCCAGAAAAAGACCCCGATAACTAATGCTTTAGGTTCCTGCTCATACCGATCTAGGTTGTAGATAAACTGAGTACAAAGTAAGGCGGGAACGAAACAAAGCACAATGCACAACAGAAGGATCATATTTCTACCTTTGGCTTAGGGGGCAAGATGATCTTCAAGCACTATTTGGGTGAGCAAAAGCATGTTTGCGCTTTCAGAAAGGGGCGCAGAAGGAGGATGGGAGGGAAGCGTGAAGGGCAACCGTTGCCCATTAGCTTCATCATACCAACCAAGACCTACCTGATATTCACCTGGTGGTGCATCTTTTGGCAGAGCAAGGGTAAATTCTGTCGTTAGATAGCGCCACTTTTCCCAATCACGAGTTAAGAGAGGAAGATCAAGCTGGCTATGAACCTTACCTTTTGCATCAATTAAATGAACAAAGAGCCAATAATTCAGAGCAATTTTCTCTTTAGCTTGCCAAAAGAGCTTGAAATTAAGATTTTGACCAGGTTTGCTTTCTCCCTGTGCTTCAAAACCACGTAAATGAATACTCTTACCAAAATCGGCGACGAAAGGATTTGCAACTGGGGGAGGGAATTGATAAATCCAAGCGTAATCTACCCCGTGAATTTTAACAACATGCAAGGGTTCAGTTTGACGATAGAATTCGTTGAAGGGAGCGAAAAGCGTACCTTGGGCTTGGGCCAGGTAGACAACTACGTAACCAACTTTGGCTAAAGGTAGCGAAGGGCGAGGGGTAAAAGCTTGGGCTCCAGGACGGAGATAAGGTTGCAAGGATTTGACCATCTCGGCGGCTACTTTGACCCCCGTAATATCAGGTTGCTGATTCAACCACGCTGCTACTTGATCCAGACCTTCACCCCACCCAACGGCAAAATTAGCTGCTCCCGCCCTACTTCCTCCAAGAAGTTGATTGAAGTAGGTAATTGAGTAAGGATGATACCATGCAACATTGAGGGCTGCAATACAAGCTATAAGCGTAGAGAGTACCTTTTTAGCTTGCTGCTGCGGGAGGGAAGAGCGTTGCGCTAATTTTGTTACCTGTTCAATGCCCCATGCTATGCCTACCGCCGCTAATATATCTAAGGAGGGAAAGATTGGGAGGATATAACGGTTGAACTTCTTAGGGAAAAAGCTCATTGCAACCAGAAAGAAGATGATAAAACTTGCCAAGGTAGCCAGATCATGAAAGTAAGCCTTCTTTGAAGGGAAAGCGACCTTTTGGGCTTGCCACGCCCACGGTAAGAGAAGTAAGCCGACTAACGACCAAGGAGTATTTCGCAAAGCTAGGGCTACGGGGTAGAAGAGGAATCCAGGCGCAGGGTCTTCACGCCCCAAGAAGAAGTTGCCTAACATGTGGGGTTTTGCTCCCTCAACGACTACTCCAACGCGCAATTGTTGGTAGACTTCAAGGGGCCCAGCGGCCCAGACCGCTGGCCAAACAATTAGTACCGTAAGGGTGCAAACAAGGCCCCAAAGAAGTAAGGCAAAAAGCGAAGAAAGCCTACTTTTTTTTCGATCTTCTGACGCAAAGGTACTTAGGAAGGCCCCAAAGGTAGCTATAGGGACAATTGCAAGGGCTGGGGATTTACTTAGCATGGCAAGCCCAGCGCAGCCGCCAGCAAGGATGAGGGAAGAAAGGTGGGGCGTATGATACCAATAGTGGCACAACGCTAATAAGCTAAGGGTGAGGAAGGTTGCAGTAAGCGCATCAACGTGCAAAAGGCGACTGTAGCCGATTAGAAAGGGGTCAGTAGCCCAGAACCAAGCCGCAAGGAAGGCAACAAGGCTGGCGGGAAAGAGCTTCCGCAGTAACCAATAGCTCCCTAAGATACCTAAAGTATGCGTAAGGGCTGCGGGGAGCCGCATCAAAGCCAAGAGAAGGGGGAAGGTGATTTCAACCCCCCCCCACTCGTGGACTAAACGGCGCAGGATAATTCCCGCGCTGCCCAGCCACATCGTTGTTACTCCAGGATGATCAGAAAGGGCGGTGGCCGCAAAACGGCCTGAAAGGATCGCATTTAAGAAGCTTTCTGAGCGGGGAAGCCAAAACTCTACTTCATCGTGCGTTGCAAAGCGGCCTAAATCGAGGATGCGAGGAATTAAAGCCCCTAAGCCAAGCCCGATGTAGCTCAGAAGGGGCCAGAAATTGGCCCCTTTTAGCTTCGTTTTTTGCATTCTGTTCCTAACTTATCAAACAAAGCGCGGTACGAACTTTCAGGTTGAGAACCTACGATCCGATAACTTTCCCGCCCATTTCTAAAGAAAAGCATGGTTGGGACAGTATCTACACCTAACCTTTCAGCCCAAAGAAGTTCGTTCTCCGTGTTGACCAACACAATAAGTAACTTATCTTTGTACTCGCTTACCAACTTCTCAATGATAGGATTGGTAATACGACAAACTCCGCTCCAAGGGGCATAAAAATTAACCGCAACGGGGATTTTGGCTTGAAGGACCTTCTGCTCAAAATCAGCGTCCGTGATCGTGCTAAAGTGATCAAGGGCGAGAGCATTTTTGGCAAGCGTAGCTTCTGGGCCTGGCGCAGAAGGGATGGGTTGCAGAAGGGCTTGTTGAAAGAGGTTTATATTGGCAAACCGATCTTGCTGTAACAAGCTCATTGCACCCGTAAGGGCATTCGCTGTGGAAGTAGAGAGCTTTGGGTTGAGACTTGCGGGGGAAAGCAACGGGTCAGAGGTTGCCACCAACCGTTCCGATGCGGGAATAGGTTCCACTCCCGTGAGCAAAAAGTAGAGCGTTGCCCCCAAGCTATAAATATCACTGCGGGGATTGGCGTTCCCGCTCCATTGCTCTAAGGCCCGATAAAGCGCCGACCTTTCTCTGACCTTCTGATCTTGAAGGTGAGAATTGGGTTTCATTAAACCTAAATCAACCAACTTAACTTTTCCATCAGCACTGAGCCGCAGATTAGCAGGTTTGAGATCACCGTGAATGATGGGCGGATTTTGCTCATGAAGGTAGCCTAAAACTTCACAAATTTGCTGGGCGTAAGCCAGAGTTTGAACTTCCGCCAAAGGGATTGCTTGCCTCGCCACCATCTCTTGCAAACTTTGCCCAATGATAAATTCCATGACTAAGTAACCGCTTCCCTCAGCTTCAAATAGCTCGTAGTACTGCGGGAGGTTGGGATGCGAATGGTTCTTCAAAAGTTCAAATTTGCGCTGAATGGTACGGAGGGTCGCGGCTTCAAAGGTCTGCTTTAAGAGGACCAACCGCCCTAACCGGCGGGTGGCCTCAGCTTGATAGACGGCCCCAAATAGCCCACAACTGATCCCACGAATAATCCGATAGCGGCCCGCGACGGTAAGGTTTGATAAGCGCAGCCCAAAACGGAGGGACTTTCCACAAACTTCGCAACATTGGAGGTTGTCGGGGTTGACTGCCCCACAACCCATACTATTGCGTTGATCAAGACAGATAAGCATAGTAACTTCCTACACCTTCAACTAATTCTAAAAGGGAGGGAAGTTCAACCCCTGGAAAGTCCCTCCCCTCAATTTTAAGGAAAAGAAACTGGTTCAAGGGCCTGGGTATTCCCCCCATCTGGGGGCGCAGCGGGCCGGGCCGGGGTGTGCAAGGGAAGTCGCCAAAGGTCTTGCGGGCGATACAAGCCAAGCGTCACCCAATAATTGCCAGGGGGAAGGGTCGTAGAGATCGGAATAGAGTGTTCCCACGAAACGAAACGAGAGGGTTTCCAGGTACTTGTAGGCGCATTTGGCCCGCCAGGAGGAAGATCAGCTTGAGCTACTAATTCCCAAGTGAGATTAAAGACATGAATAAACATCTTATAATCTTCCACGATTGGCTTTAAGGGTTGCCAATGGGTTGTGAGCGAGAAGCTACCTGTCGTCCTAAACGCTGAAGGATTCACTGCATAGCTATGAAGCTTGACCCCTTCACCAAAGACCGCAGGAGTGGGAACTTGATAGATTGAAGCAAAAGGTATGTCTTGAATCGTCACGGTATGAACAGGGTCTTGACCGTTAAATTGATTAAAAGGAGGGTTCCAAGGTCTTCCCTGGTCATTATTCCTAAGATAGAGAACAACGTAGCCCGTTTTTTGGGGAAGCAGACTTCCTTGGCCGGCAGAAGCTTGCGCTCCGTCGCGCAAGTAAGGTTGCAAGGGGTCGGGCATAGTAGCCGCAACAGTCACGCTTGCAAGGTTGGGTTGCGTGTTGAGCCAAGTCGCAGCTTGCTCCAGACCTTCACCTGAACCGACAGCGAAAGTGCTAACACCTGTGGGAAGGCCGCCCAAAACTTGGTTGAAAGCTAAGGTATAGTAAGGTTGCCACCAAAGCAGATTCCCTAGTCCCGCCAAGATAATGAGATTCAAGACCCAATTGGCAATACTATAGCCGAGGGAGCGATTTTCGCGCCCTAGAAGTAGCCCAAAGTGTTCTGCGCCCCACACAAGGCCTGCGGCAGCAAGGATGTCAAGGGCGGGAAAAGCAAGCCCTAAGTAACGATTAAGTTGTTTCTCAAAGCAACTTAGCCCAACAACATAGCAGATCGTTAAACCGGCCATAAGCGCAAGGTCGTGCCGCGATTTGGCCAAAGTTTCAGAGCGGGGCCACGCCCAGAAAAGGAGTAAAATCCCAAAGAGCGTCCAAGGTGTAAGGCGCAGGACAAGGGCAATCGGGTAGAAACGCCAATCGAGAACTTCTACGGCTTGGCCCATGAAGAAGTTTCCTGGAATATGGGGCGTTTGCCCTTCAGCAAATCCTAAACTTACGAGCCGATAAGCTTCCCCTGGGTTTGCCCACGCTGCGGGCCATACGAGAAGGATTGTTGCAACCAAGGAGATGCTCCACACCAACAAAGGTGACCAAAGGTTGAGAAAACGGGCGAGAGAGCCAGGTTGACGTTTAGTAGCAGCTAAAGCTGTGAAAGCGAGAATGGGGAAGATTAGCAAGGTAGTTGATTTACTGAGAAGGGCCAACCCTCCGGCGACTCCTGATAAAATCAGCCAAGAATTTTGGGGTTTATGATGCCAATAGTAAAAGGAAGCCAGCAAACAAAGGGTACTGAAGGTGGTGGCCAACCCGTCTACGTGAAGGATGCGACTCAAGCCAATGAGGAAGGGGTCGGTAGCCCAGAGAAAGGCCGCCAGGATTGCGACGTTGATTGGCAACAAACGACGGAGGAGCCAATAGCCTACCAACAGCCCTATGGTGTTGGTAAGGGCTACGGGTAATTGCATTAGGGCAAGGGTCGTAGAGGAAGTATCGGTGTGAATCAAGCCCCAAGTCAGCAGCAAATGGTGAAGAAGGTTCCCCATACTTCCGAGCCACATTGTCGTTACCCCAGGATGATTCGCAAGGGCCGTAGCAGCGAAATCACCCCTTTGGAGCGCGGCCAAAAAGGCGGTGCTGCGTTCAATCCAAAAGCCAGTTTCCTTCTCCAGTGCAAAATTCCCTAGCTTCCACACTCGTGGCAGGAGAGCTACTAGCCCCAAAATCACGTAACTTATCAAGGTCCAAGGTGGATTCCAGAGGAGAGCTTCAACTTGCTCACTCAGGTTGGGTTTAGAAGGCGCGGTAAGCGCTTCAGCTTCGTTTGGGCTTAACATCAACTAACCTTTACTGTTTCAAAACCTACGCTATAGCTAAAAGATGATTTCTGACCTTTTCCTCAAGCTTCTCCCTTCCTTAGGCCGACGGAGGATTGAATAAGGCCCGCTTCAGGGCCTCAGCATCTGCGAACCGATCTTCGGGCTTCATCTGCATGGCCTTTAGCACCGCTGCATTAACATGAGGAGAAATAAGCGGATTGTAATGGCAAAGCGGAAGGAGTGGGTCAGGTGAAAGGAGCAAGCGGTCTATTGCATTCAAGGGTTCAACCCTAGTAAGCAAGTGATAAAGCGTAGCTCCCAATCCATAAATGTCCCCCCTTTGGTCAGTCCCCCCACGCAGTTGTTCTGGAGGAAGGTAGGGTGAGCTTTGTAAGCGTGCTGACCGATGGAGCGTCCCTACTTGCATCACTTTATAGAGGCCGAAATCAACCAATTTGATCTGGCCCTCCGGAGTAAGCCGAAGATTTGCAGGCTTCAGATCTCGATGGACAAGGGGAGGAGTTTGATGATGAAGGTAGCTCAGGAGATCACAAATGGGAAGGAGGTATTCAAGGGCCTGCGCTTCGCTAATGGTCACCTCCTCTTTGAGAACTTCTGCCAAACTTGGCCCAGCACAAAGATCCATCACCAAATAACCGTTACCTTCGGAGGTAAATAGCTCATGGAAAGCAGGCAAGTTAGGATGTTGCAAGGTCTGAAGTAAAGCAAACTCCTGCTGAAAGTTTTTGCACGCATCGAGGTCAAAAGTTTCTTTGAGCGCCACGTGAAGGTCAGGGTTTTCCACGGACTCAGCCTCATAGACTGCGCCAAAACTGCCCCACCCAATCAGGCGTACAATGCGATAACGGGCATCAACGAAGCTTCCAGGATTTAGAAAGTTCAGGATAAAGCGCAGAACCTTCCCGCATTGGCGACAGTGGCGGGCCCCGTCCCGATTCTCAGTTCCGCAAAGTTGATAATCTTGGTAGTTAAGACAGATAAGCATACGGCTCAATCTCTACTATGAAACTCTCTTTATTTTCCCTCGGATTCAACAGCTTTAGCTGTTGGGCCACGGCTAAAGCCGTGGATTCCGCGAGGGGCTTTCATAGGCCCGGGTGGCCTGAAAAGGGCATTCATGGCTTCTTATGGCAAAGTAAAGGGCCCTAGAAGTAAAGTATTTTCCCCATCCGAAGGAGCGCCCAGCGGCAATTTTGCTTGGAGCGGGAGACGGTTTGCGCTGGGCAGATCATAAAGCCCCAAAGCTAACCAATATGTTCCAGGCGCAAGATCCTTTGCGACAGGCAGGGGATGCTCCCAGGTCAGAAAGCGGGAGGGAAGCCACGTCTTGGTTGGCGCAGCCGGGCCCGCAGGTGAAGTATCAACTTGGGCAACCCTTTGCCCTTGGGTATTCAGAAGGTGCATAAACAGCATATAATTTGTTGAAAGGGGTTGCGAAGTTTGCCATTGCAAAGTCAAGGTAAGAAGCCCCTTTTCTTGTACCTTTGAACTATTTAACGTATAGCCCCGCAACCTTATCATCTGGCCAAAGTTTGCTTCTACCGTCTGGGAGATCGGGGGCGGAACTTGGTAAATCCAAGCATACTCTACCCCATGCAACCAAACCGTATGCAAGGGGGAAGTCTGCGGATAAAATTGGTCAAAGGGTGGCCAGATCTTTCCCCAAACATTCCGGACATAAACTACCGCATAGCCGGTCTGTTCGGGAAGCTTGTCCCCTTTCCGAGGGAGAGCTTGGGCCCCTTTGCGAAGGTAAGCCTGAAGAGGGGGAGTCATCGTTGTAGCCACCACAACCCCCGTGATGTCAGGCTGGACATTGAGCCACGCTGCAACTTGTTCTAACCCTTCCCCCGACCCAATGAGGAAGGTTCTAGCTCCCTTTTCGTGACCGCCCAGCAAAGGGTTGAAGTAAGTGATAGGATAAGGATGCCAATAAGCTACATTGAGGATCGCTGCTCCCCCCACGAAGTAGAGCAACCCTTTCCCGATTGCTTCTGCTTTCCCTTGCCAAGTTGGAAGGATTTTTGCCAACCTTTCTGCGCCCCAAAGTAACCCTCCTGCGGAGAGAATATCTAGCATGGGGAAAGCAATCACTAAGTAGCGATTGAGCTTTTTCTCAAAAAGGCTTAGGGCAAAGATAGAAAGGAGTGTAAACCCCGTCATTGCGCTAAGGTCTGGCCCAAAAGCTGACTTTCTTAGACCTTCCTGAAGCAGCAGAGAACGATAACCCCAGCCGAGCAGAAAGAGGCCTAGCATTACCCAAGGTGTTAGGCGCAGAGCTAAAGCTACGGGATAGAAAAGCGGCCCTGGCGCATCATCTTCGTGGCCGAGGAAGAAGTTACCTTGCACATGGGGGCTTCCCCCTTCTACTTCTACCCCTATCCGCAGTTGCTGATAAACACTCCACGGATTGGCCCAGACAGCGGGCCAGACAAGGACCAAAGTAAGCCCAAAGGCCCCTCCCCAAAGCAGAAGAGATGGAAGTACCTTCCCATAGCGCAGAAGTGGCCCAGGTTTGCGGGCCTCCGTCGCCAGCGCTAAGAGAAAAATCGTCGGAAGTAGAACCAAGGCCGAGGATTTGCTAAGAAGGGCTAACCCTCCCGCCACTCCGGAGAGGAGAAACCAACCTTTACGGGAAGAATGATGCCAAGCGTAGCAGGCAGTAAGAAGACTGAGGGCGAGAAAGGTCGTCGCTAAACCGTCGACGTGCAGAATACGCCCCAGAGCGATGACAAAGGGGTCAGTAGCCCAGAGCAAGGCCCCAAAGAAAGCCATCCTTGCAGGTAGCAAACGACGCAGCAAACTATACCCTAACACAACTCCCGCCGTGTTTGTGAGAGCAACGGGAAGCCGAATTAAGGCTAATTTGCTGGCAAAATTTCCGCTAGGGAGCCACCCCCAATCTACTATAAGGTGCTGAAGGTTGATCCCCAAGCCCCCTAACCACATCGTTGTTACCCCAGGGTGGGCCGTAATCGCGGTTGCGGCGTAATTGCCCGTTTGAAGGTAGGTTAAGAAGGCTTGCGAACGCAACAACCAATAACGGGCCTCATCATCGGTGATAAATTGCCCCAGGTTTAAGGTGCGCGGCAGGAGAGCTACCAACCCAATGAAGAAGTAGCTTAAAATTAAAAGGGTTTTTGGGTTTCGCAAAAATTTCATTTTCACTTATACTTTACTTCCCAAAGTTGAATGCCATTATCTTTCCCCCAAGTGGCAAGCGTGGTCGGGTTTGGCCCCCACGCAACCCCACTATGCCCCCGCAAGGTGTGAAGTAATTGCCCATTGGGAACACCCCAAAAATTCACAAGCATATCACTACCTCCGCTTGCTAGGATATGACCATCGGGACTCCAAGCCAGGCTGCGTACTCCACTGGTATGCTTTTGCAACGCAAGTACTTGACGGCCCTCAAATATATCCCAAAGGTAGACCTTAGAATCGGGCCCGCTACTGGCTAAGATCGTTCCCCCAGGTTGCCAAGCTAAACAATAGGCCTCGTTTGAATGGTCAGGGAAAGTCTTTAACAAAGCCCCATCAGCAACGCGCCAAAGAATGAGAGGTTGATGACTTCCACCCGTGACCAGAAATTCCCCATCGGGACTAAAGGCCACCGCCGCTACTTCTACCCCTTCTAAGATAACCTTTATCCCAGAAGCATTCATCTCAAGGGGCCAAGGGCAAATGAGGGTATTATTCCCGCCAAGGGTCAGCAATTGCCCATCTGAGCTGAAAGCTAGGCTGTTAAGCCCTTTGGTCTTTGCCGCAAACCGTTGCACTAAGTGCCCATCAGTTGCGCTCCAGACGATGATCTCATCCTCGCCAGCCCCTACGAAGAAGTGGTTATCAGGGCTGAAAGTTACCGCTCGAAACCAGCTCTTTCCCCTCAAGCTGTGGCAGAGCTTCCCCTCCGCAACGCGCCAGACCCGCACCGTTTGATCACTACTTCCACTAGCTATTTTGCACCCGTCGGGGCTAAAGGTTACACAGAAGACGGGCCGCGTATGCCCTTGCAAGCGCAGCGTCGGTTGAACCTGGGCAATTTGGGGCGCAACGGCTTGACTAAAGCTCGGTTGCTTTTGGGCCATGCGGATGGTCGGGCCCAAAGTAGGGGCCGAAGCTGGGGGAACCAAGATGTTCGTACCAAAGGAAGAGCGTTTTATTCGACCTTGCAAAGCTTCCCGCAAAAGTTCAACGTTTGGATAGCGATTCTCCCGCTTCAAGTTCATCGCGGTAAGAATAGCTTGGGCAACGTGGGGCGTGATTTCTGGATTGTAGACTTGTGGGGGCTGAAGGGAATCGGAAGAATTAAGCGAACGGTCTGTAGCACTTGGCGGTGGGTAGCCTGTGAGAAGGTGGTAAAGAGTCGCGCCTAAGCTATAGAGATCACTCCGTTGATCTGTTCCTCCGCTCCATTGCTCTGGCGCTGAGTAGGGAAGGGAAATAGCTCGAATCGAAGGGCTAGTCTGACCTGGGCCTACTTGCTTCACTAACCCAAAATCTACCAACTTAATCAGACCTTTGGGGGTTAGAAGGATATTAGCAGGCTTAATATCCCGGTGAATGATCGGCTGGGCTTGCCCATGGAGGTAACTTAGCGCGTCGCAAAGTTGCTCAATGTAGAAAAGGGCCAACTTTTCTGAGACCGGCCCCTTCTTGAGAATCTCCTCTAAACTTTGGCCAGGGACAAATTCCATTACCAGGTAACTGATCCCTTTAGCGACAAAGGTCTCTAAATAGCGCGGCAGATTAGGCTGACACAAGTTGTGCAGAACCCGAAACTCGCGCTCCACCGCATGAAAGGAAGACGAATCAAAGGTCTCTTTAAGCGCGACTCGGACATCGGGCCGCGCCACAACTTGGGTCTCATAGACGGCCCCAAAGCCGCCCCACCCAATCAGTTGCAAGATCCGGTAGGGCCCTACTTTCGCGCCAGGGTTGTGAAGTTGCAAAGTTTGGCGCAAAGGTTGCCCACAAAGGCGGCAATAGTGGGCCTTATCCTGGTTTTCTGTGCCACAGACTAGGTTCTGATTTTGGTTAAGGCAAATGAGCATCCCGTTCCTCTTCAAAGGTGAAGGGGCCAAGGAGAAGGGCATTTTCGCCATCTTTGGGCCCCGCAGAAGAGAGCGAATAAGCAGCCAAAAGGGGAAGCCGTGTTGCGTCTGGTGCGTGAAAAAAACCTAACGTTAGCCAATAAGGCCCAGGTGAAAGGTTAGTTGGGACAGCCAAAGGATAACTAGCGTTTTCGCTCCTTCGTTGCCAAAGGTTAGTGGAAGTAAGTTGTTTAACTGGGATTTCAGCTTGCGCGACCATCGTTCCCTGAGCATCAAGCAGATGCAAAAAAAGAAAAGCATCGGCGGGAAGAGCCACCGTCGCAGTAAGGGGCCTTTGCCATTGCAATTTCACCGTAAAGCTCCCTTTCTCCCTGATCCCAGAAGTATCTCCTTCATAACCGTGCAAAGCAATGGCTTGACCAAAGGTAGCTTGCATCGGCTGCGCGATAGGGGGAGGAACTTGGTAAATAAAGACGTAAGGTAGACCATGAAGCTTCACGACATGCAAGGGCGTTTGTTGAGGGTAAAATTGATTGAAGGGAGCGTCAAGGCCACGAATAATATGGCGCACATAGATGACAACATAGCCCGTCTGTGGGGGAAGTTTACGGTCTTTGGTGGGGGAAGCAATTTGTGCGCCCCTTCGCAAAAAAGGTTGGAGCGATTGAGTCATCGTACTCACAACCTTCACCCCCGTTAGATCTGGCTGCTGATTAAGCCAAACCGCAGTTTCACCCATCCCTTCGCCCTCACCCGTCAAGAAGGTATTAGCGCCAACCAAATCGCCCCCAAGAAGCGGATTAAAGTAGACCACACCATAAGGGTGATACCAAGCTGCATTTGCGCCAGCGACCAGCGTAATGAGCAAGATGGTAAAGGTCTGACCTTTGCGAAAGAAGTTTGCACCCCATGCCAAACCTACCGCAGCTAGAATGTCAATAAGGGGAAAGATTGGGCTAAGGTAACGGTTAAGCTTCTTTGGGAATGGGGTCATAGAAGCGATGAAAAGAATCGAGAAGCCCGCTAAGATCGCTAAATCTTTCCCTTTCATTTCCTTCAATGAACGGGAAAAGGGTAAAAGAAACAACCCAAGCAGCGCCCAAGGAGTCAGGCGAAAAGCAAGGGCTACGGGATAAAAGAGCGGGCCAGGGACGGCATCAGGTCGCCCTAGAAAGTAGTTGCCAATCACGTGGGGCGCAGACCCTTCAACTTCCACCCCCACGCGCAGTTGGGCATAAACCGCTTGGGGTGCAGCCCAGACCGCTGGCCAAACCAAGAGCGTTGTCAAGCCAAAAGCGCTTCCCCATCCGCCGAGCGAAAGAAGCTTTTTGATTTTCCCTTCTTTCCCTTCTTTGAGCGAAGTAGCTGTCAGAGCGATTACTAAGACCGTGGGAAGGATTGCTAAAGCAGGCGACTTACTGAGAAGGGCCAAGCTTCCACAGCTTCCCGATAGAATCAAAGTTAAGGTAGAGGGTTTATGATTCCAATAGATGCAAGCGGCCAACAAGCTAAGGATCAGGAAGGTTCCCATTAGTCCGTCAACGTGCAAAATCCGATTAGATGCCGTGACAAAGGGGTCTGTGGCCCAAAGAATTGCGGCCAGAAAAGCGATTCGAGGAGCGAAGAGTTGTCTAAGAAGCCAATAGCCCAACACAATCCCACAGCTATGCGTCAGGACAACGGGCAAGCGCAGAAAGGTGAGGATAAGCGGGAAGGAATCGGTTTGGCCGACTACGAAGCGGCGGAGCAAAATCCCCCAACTTCCCAGCCACATGGTGGTAACGCCAGGGTGAGCCGCGATGACAGTTCCCGCAAAATTCCCTTTTTGGATAGCTTCCAAGAAGATATAGGAACGTTTGAGCCAAAAATTAAGTTCGTCAGTATGGCCAAAGGTTCCCAAATCGAAGAGACGGGGGAGGAAAGCTCCCAGCCCAATGACAAGGTAACTGAGAAAAAGCCAGGTCTGGCTCATGCTTTTGGGGTAGATCTTCATCGCTGGGCCCTATCCTAGCACAATCCCCCAACCTTTGCAATTTTGCGGGCAAACTAGCTTACAATTCCTCTGGCCCGCGCTCCAGGGCCAGCAGAATTCGCAATAAGCCCACGACGGCTCGCGCTTTGGCGACCTTCTCATCATTTGTAATGGCCCCAAAAAGGTCTTCATTCTGCTGAATTTCAAGAAGTTGCGCCCGGCGAAGATCAATTTCGCTGCGTTTGGCGGCTAAATCAGGGCGCGTCGCCACATAAGCACTAAGCGCTTTCGCGCCCATAATCGGGTTATAGACAAGCTCATCCCTAAGCGCTTCCAGCCCTTTTGGGCCAGCCGAAGGCCGGATTTGCCCTCGTTGCCCAAAGGGTGCAAGCGCAACAGGAAAATTCAAATCTAAGTTCTTGACCTTGAGAATCGGCGTTTGTTTGGCTTCGACCTTTGGTACTTCTTCGCTAAGGTAATGAAAAATGTCTAAGACATGAACAAGGTTGTCCCCCCGAATGGCCGCCTCGCCCTTCAAAGCTTGCACTAAGAGGGAGGTAAAAAGACTCATTTCCCCCCGCACGTAGGAAAGTTGATTTTCCCGCGACGAAGCAATAATGACGCGGCCCGTCTGTTGACTAAGGTCGGTGTAATAGGTTTCGGGCAACCCCGTCTGGACAACGTTCGCGTCAGGCGCAGCAGCCTTAAAATCGGCGGCCCCCGCCGCATGGCAAGCGTCAATCAGAACTAAGACCTTATTGGCCCGAATCGCGCTCAGAAGGTTGCTAAACTCGGTGGCCGCCAGAGCCGTCTGGGGCAAATCGCGCAAGTCAGCTTCGCGGGGACACAGAAAAGCCGAATGTTGCCCCTTAATGGTAGTCTGCGCCCCATGGCCCGAAAAGAAGATCACCACCGTCATCTCAAAGGTCGCTTGTTGAGCCAGATCACGCAGGGCCTTTCGCATGTTTTCCAGGGAAGCTTGCTCCCCAATGAGTTGCGTAACCGTACCTTGCGGGTAGCCCCCTTGCAAAGGGTCACTAAGCACGCCCGCCAAAGCCTGCGCGTCGCGGGTTGTGGCGGGAAGGTTTGCCAAACGCGGGTGCAGATAATCTCCCACCCCAATAACCAAGGCCCGGGCCGCTCGAAACTGCATAGGCTGGCTCATGGCAAAAGAGGCTCCCTTACTTCTACTTCCAAGAAAGTACCCCCCAAATTAAGCCGTAATTAGCTCTAACTCGCGCAGGGTTTGCAAAATTTGCGGAGGTTCCCAAAGCCATTCAATTCGCAGCCAAAAACCCCGAATTACATGCGAATGAGCAATGCCGTTCGTGCCGGCGGTGATAATCTGGTAGTGCCCGCTGGGGCCCAGCGTATAAAATTCGGCCCAGCGCCGCACAGGGTCAAGCAGCCAATATTCAGGAATTCGGGCCTGCTCATACTCGTAAAATTTTTCCCCCCGATCTCGCGGCAGGCTTTCAGGCGACGAAATCTCGACCACCAAATCCGCAGGGCCATCCAAGTAGGTAGCTTTCAACCGATCTAAGTGTTCTGTCGAAACAAAAAGCAAATCTGGCTCGCGCCCCGAACGCGCTAACTTCATCTGAAAACGGGCTACACGCATAATGCCGAGCTTGTTGACCCCCACGAAAATCCGCAAAACATTGTGGATAAATTCGCGCACGACCAGCCCCTTATCCTTTGAAGGGCTGGCAATAATCACTTCCCCATCAACCCACTCCGTCAGCATATCTGGGTCGGCCCATTCCAAAAAATCTTCGTAGGTCATTTTGATGTGGCGCTCTTCGGGTTTGGGCAACGGGGCGTTTCGCCCCCAGATTTGTTGGAGCGTCTCGGAGGACAGCGAGGGAAAGTCAATCTCGTTTCCTTGGGTCTCAAGCATATCGGTGATATTCATCAGAATATCCAACGCTTTTGCCACAAGCTGATTTTCGGTGATCTGCTGCGCTTGAGTCAGAAATAAAAGATAATCCAGGTGTTCAGGTGAAAGTTCAAAACACCTGCGGACTGATTTCGGCGAATTTGACATCCCCGGACTCCGTTTCTGGGCCTTAGCTTGGCGGCAACAAATTTTGGGCCAAGAGGCCATCCGTAATTTGCCATTCCCTTAGCTCATAACGGTCTACGCCGCTAAGAACCAAAGGGTCGTTTTGGGCCAGCGCCTCAGCTTCGGCCCGCGAAGCGGCTTGCACCAGCACCAGCCCCCCGCTGCGGTCTGCAAAAGGGCCCGACAAGAGCAGCTTCCCCTGCTGTTTTAGCTCTTGCAAGTAGGCCAGATGGGCTGGGAGATGAGGCTCATAGACCGCCCGCTCGACAACAATCGTTAGTTGAATTACATACGTGCTAGACATTCCAAACCGATTCTTTCATGTTTGATTTTCACATGCCAGAAGCCCATGTTGCGCTTCATGGTAGCACATTTCTGGCTCCGTGATTTAAGGGACTTTGCGGGAAAGTTTGCGGCCCAAAAGCCCGTGGCCCGAATCGGTCTCGCTGGCATTGGGCAGGAGCAAAAGGGCTTGCGTCCCTTTGCCCACTTGACTTTCAAGCCTGATCTGGCCCTGTTGGGCTTTGATGAGAGCCTTCGCAATTGACAGTCCTAACCCACTTCCGCCAGTTTCATTCTTATTAGCTTGGTAAAAACGCTCAAAAATATGCGGTAAATGTTCAGACGCAATTCCGCTGCCCGTATCTTGCACCTTGATTTGAATAAAGCGCCCTTGCGGTTGGGTTTCCAACGTAATGCGGCCTCCCACTGGGGTGTGGCGCAGCGCGTTGTCTAACAAAATCAGCAGCACTTGATGTAGCCGATGCGAGTCGCCCCAAATTGTCCCTGCTAAAGGGCCAGTTTGAATAGTGATTTGTTGCTCTTCAGCCAATTTGCTCATCTGACGATAGACATTATTCAGCAAATCAGGCAGAAAGACTTTTTTATGCTCTAATTCTAAGCGTTGAGCATCTAAGCGCGAGAGTAAGAGCAAGTCATTGACCAGCCGACTCATGTG
>DCSM01000005.1:23083-29243 GCA_002325605.1 Chloroflexaceae bacterium UBA1466 | reverse complement strand
GACAAGCAAACGGGGGCGTGCTAAAGTGAAGTTGCCTATGTTTAGAATGACATAAAACAAAAATTTGTTTAAGGGAGAATCATGACAAAATCGAAAATCTACGACCACCTTGAGCAGATCGCTCAGACGGAATTCGCTGAGATTTTGGTAAATACTAAAAAGGACATTTCACCTAAAGGAGAAAGCACTAAGTTACGGCTGACGTTTATTGATGGCTCGTTTATGGATGTTTTCTTTTCTCGAAAAGGACAATATAATTATCATTGGCAAAGAGGTAAAGAGATTTATCGTTGGGATAATGCTGATCACTGGCCAGATATTTCAACTCATCCTAAACATTGTCATTCTGGTAGTGATAAAAATGTTATGGAAAGCGCTATTAGTGATATTCCTGAAGAAGCCTTACGGTCTATTTTGTCCTTCTTGCGGGATAATAAAATCACACCCCATCATGCGGCCAAGGAATAGCAAGAAGCAGAGAATTTTGGAGATATTTTGGCAAGATAAGCCTCAAGCTCCTCAAAGTCTTCCATCAGATTTTCAGCGATGATCAAATCTTCCCAAGCAGGATGCTCAACAACCGTTCCTTTAGTGATCCGTGCTTCAAGGTCTTCCAGCGAAGATGCACTATAACGTGCAAGAATCTCTTGCTGAATTTGCAGAGTTTGATCTATTTTGCTCTGCAAGAAAGTTATAATAGCTTCTTTAAGCAACTCTTCTTTGCTTAAATTGAGAAGTTCAGCAACTTCTGCTAAGTTAATAGTTTCCATAGCCCTATCCTTAGTTTTCTTTCTAATGAAAAGGAAAATACATGAATATTAAATCAACAGAACTTCGCCAATATCTACTAGAGATAGCTCAAAACGAATTCCTCGATATTGTGAAAAGCATTAAACCAGAGAATTGGCATCAAGCAAATCGTGATAGTGGTCGAGTCAATTTGCGTTTTATCCTTATTGACGAATCGTCTTTGGATTTTTCCTTCTCTCAAAGGGGACAATGGAGATATAGTTATCATTGGCAACAAAAAGATGCAATATATCGCCATGATAATTATCCAGACAAGAGATGGCAGCAGCTTTTAACCTATCCTAAGCATTTTCACTGTGGGAGTTATGACAATGTTATAGAAAGTACCATTAGCGATATTCCTGAAGAAGCGTTGCGTGAATTTCTATCATTCATTAGGAGTAAAATTACGAGTCTTCAAACAGCTAAAGAATGATAAGAAGAAGTCAATGGGTTCAGGTGAGCAAGGCAGGAATCAATTTCTTCGAGATCATCCGTTAGGTTTTCGGCAAAGATCAAATCTTCCCAAGCGGGATGCTCATCAAAAATTCCCTCATTGATGCGTGACTCAAGATCTTCCAATGAAGTTGCGCCATATTGTGCAAAAATCTCGCGCTTAATCTGTAGCCCTCGATCTCTTTTGCCTTGCAAAAAAAGTCCAATTGCTTCTTCAAGCAACTCTGCTTCGCTCAAATTGAAAATTTCAGCAACTTTGGCTAATTTAGTGGTTTCCTTATTCGCTTCTATCAAATCAAGTGAGATCTGTTGCTTTTTTTGCTGGAAGAAAAGCTCAATAGCTTCTTTAAGCAACTCTTCTTCACTTAAACAGAAAAATTTGGCAACCTCTGCTAAGTTAATAGTTTCCATAGCCCACCTCGTAGCTTCCTTTCTTTGCTACCTTTGCCGTGTCTACATTGTATCACAATTTGATAAGAAAAAAATAGGCAAACAAAAATGCTCCCAGAAACCCTGGGAGCATCGCTTTTTGGCGATTACAAAGGCTCAAGCGGTATCAACCGAGTGATACCCGCCCCGCCCACTGGGGTTGAAAGTCTCGGCTAAGGCTTGAATAACCGCGCCGGCCAGTTGCACCTCAGATTGAATTAGGCTCGACAAAGCCATCGTATTGCGCTCTGGCCACAAATCAGAAAGGTCGGTAATGTTGGTACTAACGAGTTGAACATAAGCCAATTTTGGGCGCTCTTCGCCCCCTTGATAGACCCGGCGCACTTCCACCGCAATCGGGGTCATTTCAGTCGAGTCGGCGGTGTAAAATTGCTGAAGCGCGTTATGGACGGCCCGTTGAAAGAGCCGTACCAACTCGTGGTCGCTGCGCTCTTGCATCGTTTCTTGCACGAAAACGGTGTAAGTCCAGGTCAAATCAATTGGTTCGGTTTTAATTTCGCGCCCTTCAGAGCGCAGTTGATGCGAACCCAGCCAAGAAAAGCTGACCTCAACCCACGGTGGCATCGTTTCTTCGGTCAAGGGGTCGGGATGATCAGGGAATAGTTCAGCGCGATAGCTGCGGTCATGCGAATCAGGCAGGACACTTTCAAGGAGCGAGTGTTCATGGAGCCCAACCACCATCCAGGAATCCTCAAGTGCTGCCACCAGTTCATCATAGGTCAGCATTAGTTAAAAAACTCCAATCAGATTTATAGACCTTTGCTTTGCTCTATTGTATAGCCTCCAGGCTTTTGGGGCAACTTTACGCCGCAAGCGGGGGCGACGGGCTTGTGGTTTGAGGGCGGTTTGGCACTCTGGGCCAGAGAGTGCTAAACTGCCTCTTGACAAATGGGCAAACTTTCGCTATTATAGGAATTGAACTTAGCACTCTCCTCCTGAGAGTGCCAAAAAAGAAACATTTTAGCAACTAAAAACTCAAACTAGGTAGGTAAAATCTACCCCCAAGGGGACAGAGCTGAAGCCGATATTTCTGGTGGAATCAATAATAGTTGAGTACTTTTGAGTACTTAGAAAGTAGCAGAAACGACGTATGGCCGATTTGCGAATTCGCCCTTTGGGTGATCGGGTGGTAGTTAAGCCCGCCGAACGCGAAGAAAAAACGAAAAGTGGGATCATTCTGCCCGACACCGTTACAAAAGAACGGCCCCAGGAGGGCATCGTTTTAGCCGTTGGCGAAGGCAAGCGCGATGACAATGGCAAACTTGTTCCGATGACGCTCAAGGAAGGCGACAAGGTTTTGTTTGCCAAGTACGGTGGGACCGAATTTAAGCTTGAAGATGTCGAGTACCTGATCTTGGCCGAACGCGACATTTTGGGTGTTATTCTTCCTGAATAACTTGCGCCTGAGCCGTAAAAGCGAAAGCTCTCAACTTTAACTCAAGGAGAATTTTATTCCTATGCCAAAGCAGTTGCAATTTAATGAAGAAGCTCGCCGCTCCCTCAAACGGGGCGTAGATATTATCGCCGACGCGGTCAAAACGACATTGGGCCCTCGCGGGCGCAATGTAGCGATTGACAAGAAATTTGGCGCACCGACGATTACCCACGACGGTGTAACCGTAGCCAAAGAGATCGAAGTCAAAGACCCTTTTGAGAATATGGGGGCCCAGCTGCTCAAAGAAGCGGCGACCAAAACGAACGATGTTGCGGGTGATGGC
This sequence comes from Chloroflexaceae bacterium UBA1466, assembly GCA_002325605.1. Taxonomy (GTDB): domain Bacteria; phylum Chloroflexota; class Chloroflexia; order Chloroflexales; family Chloroflexaceae; genus UBA1466. The sequence goes on along the minus strand of DCSM01000005.1, from coordinate 25,830 downwards.
ACAACCACCGCCACCGTTTTGGCCCAATCAATTGTCACTGAAGGGTTGAAAGTTGTCGCCGCTGGGGCCAACCCAATGTTGATCAAGCGCGGGTTGGAAAAAGGGACAGAGGCTGTCGTAGCGGCCATTCGCGCTGCGGCCAAGCCCGTGCGAGACCGCGCCGACATCGCCCACGTCGCCAGCATCAGTGCTGCTGATACCCAGATCGGTGATTTGATCGCCGAAGTAATGGATAAAGTCGGTAAAGATGGTGTAATCACGGTTGAAGAGAGCAAAGGCGTTGCTTTTGAGACTGAATACACCGAAGGAATGCAGATTGATCGCGGCTACATTTCGGCCTATTTTATCACAAATGCCGAACGCCAAGAGTCCGAACTCGAAGAACCCTACATTCTGATTACCGATAAGAAAATTAGCAGCGTTCAGGATATTATCCCAACCCTGGAGAAAGTGCTGCAAGTTACCAAGAATCTCGTGATTGTCTCCGAGGATGTTGATGGCGAAGCTTTGGCTACATTGGTAGTCAACAAATTGCGCGGCACGATTAACGTTTTGGCCGTCAAAGCGCCAGGTTTTGGGGATCGCCGTAAAGCCATGCTCCAAGATATTGCGATTCTGACAGGCGGAACGGTCATCAGCGAAGAAATTGGGCGCAAACTTGACAGCGTTACCACTGAAGACCTTGGGCGAGCGCGACGAGTAGTTGCCACCAAAGATGACACCACATTCATCGAAGGCCGTGGGGACGAAGCCACGATTCACGCTCGGATTGACCAAATCCGCGCTCAGATTGAGACCACGACCAGCGATTTTGACCGCGAGAAGCTCCAGGAGCGCTTGGCTAAACTGGCCGGTGGCGTAGCCGTGATCAAGGTTGGGGCTGCGACTGAGCCAGAATTGAAAGAGAAAAAGCATCGCGTTGAGGACGCTTTGAGCGCCACTCGTGCAGCTGTCGAGGAAGGGATTGTCCCTGGCGGTGGGGTTGCCCTGATCAATGCGATTAGCTCCCTTGATGATGTCAAATTAGCCAATGACGACGAGGCTGTTGGGCTGAAGATTTTGCGGCGGGCGCTCGAAGAGCCGATGCGAATTTTGGCTCGCAACGCGGGCGAAGATGGGGCCGTAATTGTGGATGCCGTGCGCCGCAACCAAGCGGAGAAAAAAGATACCAGCTATGGCTACAACGTCCTGACGGGGCAGTTTGCCAGCATGGTTGAAAGCGGGATCATTGACCCCGCCAAAGTTACGCGCAGCGCGGTGCAGAATGCAGCCAGCATCGCAGGGATGATCCTCACCACTGAGGCGTTGATTACCGATATTCCTGAAGAACGACCTGCTCCTCCGATGCCAGGCGGCGGCGGAATGGATTTCTAAAAACGCTCTGAAAAGCGTAAAACTAATCTAATAGATAGCGAAAAGGGATACAGCATTCTGTGTCCCTTTTTGCTGTTTTCTGGAAAAGCTATGATCAAAATGCTTCACCTCGCTGATTTGCACATCGGCGTAGAAAACTATGGTCGGCTCGATTCAAAAACAGGTTTGCACACGCGCTTACTAGATTATCTCGCCCGCCTCGATGAAATCGTTGCTTTAAGCCAGACTGAAAAGGTCGATTTAGTGGTTATCGCAGGCGATATTTACAAAAGCCGTAGCCCTAACCCGACGCACCAGCGCGAATTTGCCCAGCGCGTGAAGCAATGGCGAGCGGCAGGCGTGGCAGTTGTCTTGCTCACGGGCAATCACGATCTTTCGCCAGCGGCGGGGCGAGCGAGTTCGATTGAGATTTTTCGGGCTTTGGAAGTCGAAGGAGTCACGATTGCGGATCGCGTAAAGTGGCATTCGATTGAGACTCGTGCAGGGAAAGTGCAAATTATCGCTATTCCATGGATAACACGCCATAGCCTTTTGACGAAAGATGAGATGTTAAGGTCATCTTTCAGCGAAATTGATGCCGAATTGCGGCGAAAAGTTGAAAGATTTATTGAAGACAAGCTTGAAAAAGAGCTTGATCCCACCTTGCCCACTGTTTTGGCAATGCACGGTACGCTGAATGGAGCGGTCTTTGGGGCCGAACGCCAATTGACGTTGGGGCAAGATTTAGTCTTCTCGCGCAGCGCTATCGCGCAGGCAGGAATTGATTATGTAGCTTTGGGGCACATTCATCGCCATCAAACGCTTGGGGAACATCCGCCAGTTGTCTACGCTGGCAGTATTGAACGGATAGATTTTGGCGAAAAAGATGAGGATAAAGGCTGTGTGATAGTTGAATTAGTCAAAAATGCAACCCGCTGGCGTTTTCAGAAGCTAAATGCCAGGCCCTTTATTGCGCTTGAAGTTGATGTCCGTACCAAAAATGAGCCTTTGGAACGAATTGCTGCGGCTATTCGCAAAGCTTCTTTGCAGGAAGCGGTTGTGCGGCTGGAAATCAAGGCTACGCGGGAACAAACTGCGACTTTGCGGCAAGCTGAAAAGAACTTTCGCACTCAGCTAGAAGAGGCTGGAGCATTTTTGGTAGCTGCAATCGTGATTGAGACCGAGAAGGCCTCACAAAGTCGCTTTTCGCAAGCGGAAAAGGAAGCATTACAAAGTTTGAATCCGCGCCAAGTTTTGGAACTTTATCTGCAATCTAAAGACATTGCGCCTGACCGCATAACGACACTTTTGGATGCGGCCAATGAACTAATCAATGCGGGAGAGTAGGAAAATGATTTTTTGCTTGGTGGGTGGGTGGGGCGCGGCGCGCCAAA
>DCSM01000005.1:9775-23053 GCA_002325605.1 Chloroflexaceae bacterium UBA1466 | reverse complement strand
GCGCCCCCTGCCTCGATCTACCTCGCTAATCCAATGATTTAAATCCTCTAAAAGGCCTAAACACACTGAGAATACTGGCAAAATCATCAGTCCAAAGAGGATTACTCGCTTGCCCCTTTAGCTCTTGCCAGCGTTTATCCTGTGCCAAACCCCTTAGATCAGCAACGTTGTGAGCCATCACAGCCCATTGAGAAGCAAATTTCCCTTCAGCACCTTCTTTTGGATTAATTAAAATGTCATCTCTAACAAAACAAACCAATCCTGCATCCTGCGCTAGATTAGCCAAGACAGGTTTCAAATCAAGATAATGATTAGAAATATGAAAGACTAAAAGCCCATTTGGAGTCAGTTTAGCTCGATAAAGCGCTAAAGCTTCACGGGTAATGAGATGAACGGGAATCGAATCAGAGCTATAAGCATCCAAAATCAGCAAATCATACGCTTGAGATGGAACTTTTTCGAGCGAAAGTCGCGCATCGCCTAAAATTACCTTAGCGGTAGGGCCACAATCACGCAGAAAAGTAAAATAACGCGGGTCACGGGCCACTTGCTCCACCGCAGGATCGATTTCATAGAAGGTCCACTTTTGCCCTGGCTGACTATAGCATGTCAGGGAGCCAACCCCTAACCCCACCACTGCGATCTTTTGTTTCGCTTCTGGGCCACTGAAAGTCGCAAAAAATTGCCCAATGGGGCCAGTTGCGTAATAGTAAGATAAGGATTTGCGCTCTTCGCCCGGCACAATGCTCTGCATTCCATGCAAAGTCGTGCCGTGCGTAAGGGTATGATAACGCGCAGCCTGATCTTGATAGACCCGCAACACGCCAAAAAAACTGCGCCCTGTATACAAAATCTGGCCCTGATCTCCACCGTAGAACATACTAGCAAAAACCATAACCGTCACGCCTAACCCAAACCGCAAAGGCCGTCGCGCAAAGCTAAAGCAAATAAAAGCAGGTAAACCAAACAGAAGCGCGATTTTCAGGGAGCTAAGGCCCATATTTATCATTTGAACACCCTGAATAATGCCAAGCATCAATAAGCCTAAGAGAAGCGGTAAGCCAAGATCTAGTCTTAAACCCAAAGAACGCCAACCAAGTTTGCGAGTTTGAGCTATTTGAGAGATTTCTTCGGCTCGCAAAGGTAGAAAAGCTGCAACTATCATAATCAGAGGGTATTCCAAAATGGTTTTGAAGATCAGGGGGGCGACAAGAGCATTAAAGATTCCCCCAAGCGCGCCACCCAATGAAACCCACAAATAAAACTCCGTCAGCGCTTGAGCAGAGGGTCGATCATTAGCCAAAGCGCCATGGCAGGCCATGGTTACGACAAAGAAAGTCATTAAATGAATCGGGAACAGAAGCCACATCGGCCTAGTCGCTTGAGCATTGATGACAATGAGGAGTAAAATGAGCATTACAGGAAAGATCCGTACCATCATCAAGTGTGGGATGATGGTTTTACGGGCAAAGACCAGCACAAAAGTCAACAGATAGAGCGTAAGGGGGATAATCCAAAAGAGAGGAATAGATGCAATATCAGTTGACAGATAACTTGTAACGCTTAACATTAAGCTGGAAGGCACGGTAGCCCAAAGTAACCAACGAAAGCGTCGCCAAAAAGAGATTTCAGGCTCACTGCTCAAAAGCGGTTTCAAATCAGCTTTTGAAGCAGTTTCTTGGGTTTCAGGAACTTTTGTGGCTCGCCAGACAAAAAAAGTACAGCCCAGAAAAAGCCCCAGGTAGATAACATAGCCGCCAGCCCAGAGCCAACTTTGGTCGCGCAAGCGCAACCTTTGCTCAAGAAAGAGCGGATAGCTCAACAGCCCGATCATACTGCCCACATTGCTGGCCGCATACAAAAAGTAGGGGTCTTGCGCGGTTTGATGTTTGGTGTGGGCAAACCAAGTTTGAATTAGAGGGCTACTCGCTGAAACGACAAAAAAAGGTAGCCCAACTGCGGTAAACAGCAGCGCTAAGAGCCAAGGAATAGGGCTAGTGTCAGTTGGAGGAACCCAATTAGACGGAACCGTAATTGGTAAAACAAGGAGTGTGCTAAAAAGGATTATTAAATGCAAAATTGACTGGCGGCGAATACCAAACCGAGCCGTAGTCCAGTGGGCATAGGCATAACCTGCTAATAAAAGCGTTTGATAAAAGACAACCGCTGTATTCCAAACTGCTGGTGAACCGCCTAACAGCGGTAAAACCATGCGGGCAAACATCGGTTGAATGAGAAACAACAAGGTCGCGCTGCCGAACATCGTAAGGACATAAACTACTAACAAAATAAGACCTCCCGTGAATAAAGCACTAAAGTAGAGAGAGATGTAATATTAGTCCATTGTAGCATATAATCTCCTTGTCTTTAGTCAGCTATTTACTAATAGCTCTAAATGCACGTTTAGACAGATTGACAAGCAAACGGGGGCGTGCTACACTGAAGTTACTCCTATTTAGGATGACATAAAATAGAAACCTATTAGATAAACTAACTAAAACTTGATAACTTGGCGAAAATAAACTTTCTAAAGCTTGTTTTTTTCTTGTGAAATAGCTTGTAAATCAAATTTTAAATTTCTTCAGAGAATAAAGTGTTTCTACTTGGCTCGCTTCTAGCGAGTCAATTCAATTCAATACCGCGAAAGGAGTGGTTAAGATGACTTCCCAGAAGACCTTGGCTCCTCTATCTTTGAATGAGATGGCCCAAACTATTCTGCAAAAACGCTATTTAGCGAAAGATGCCCAAGGACGAGCGATTGAAACGTCTGAGGATTTGTTTTGGCGCGTTGCCCAAACGATTGCGGCGATAGATACTACGTATGGCACATCTCCTAGCCAGGTCGCCGCCACTGCGGCTCAGTTTTATCACTTAATGGCCCAATGTTACTTTCAGCCTAATAGCCCAACTTTGATGAATGCTGGGCGACAAAAAGGCGTTTTGTCGGCTTGTTTCGTTTTGCCCATCGAAGATGACCTTTCTAGTATCTACGAAACGATGAAGCATGCCGCTTTAGTGCATCAGGGCGGGGGCGGCACGGGTTTTGCCTTTTCAAACCTGCGCCCAAAAGGGGATCTTGTCCGGAGTACAATGGGCGTGGCAAGTGGCCCCGTGAGTTTTATGGAGGTTTATAATCATTCAACCGAAGCGATAAAGCAAGGTGGCACGAGGCGCGGGGCCAATATGGGAATCTTGCATGTTACGCACCCCGATATTCTCGATTTTATTGTTTGTAAACGAGATATAACAAAATTTACCAATTTTAACATTAGTGTGGCCTTAACTGATGATTTTATGCACGCTGTAGAACGCGATGCAATGTATGATCTCATCAATCCGCGCACTAAGCAAGTTCAGCTGACAAACAAAGAGGGTTTGAAACATCCTCTCACGGGGCAGCTTCTTGTCAAACCAGGGAAGCCCGCCCGCCTTAAAGCGCGGGTTGTTTTTGATCTAATTGTGGAATGCGCTCATGCCACAGGTGAACCAGGGCTTTTCTTTATAGATCGCGCTAATGCTTTCAATCCCGTACCACATTTAGGAGCCTATGTTGCGACTAATCCGTGTGGGGAACAGCCAATCTTACCTTATGATTCGTGCAATTTAGGCTCAATCAATCTCAGTAAATTTGTAACCCCCGACGGCAAGATTGATTGGCCGCAGCTTGGCGACGTTGTGGCCCTTAGCGTTCATTTTTTGGACAATGTCATTGACGCAAATCACTATCCAATTGAACAGATCGCCGATCTGAATCAGCGAATTCGCCGAATTGGCTTGGGGATAATGGGCTGGGCCGATCTGCTCTTGCAACTGAATGTGCCTTACAATTCGCTCGAAGCCCTTGACCTCGCTCGCCAAGTGATGCGTTTCGTAGATGAGGAAGCGAAAAAGGCTTCAGAGCAACTTTCTTACGAACGGGGTACTTTTCCTGAATGGGAAAGAAGTATTTGGGGGCCAGCGGAAACTTGCGCTCGCAAACCCGACGGCTCACGGCTGGTTCCCGAACGTCGCCTCCGTAATTGTAACCTGACAACTGTCGCGCCAACCGGCACAATTAGCATGATTGCGGGCTGCTCTTCGGGCATTGAACCGCTTTTTGCGGTAGCCTTTTGGCGACAGCAAGCCGAAATACGGATGTTGGACATCAACCCCGCCTTTGTGAGCAAAGCGCAAGTTGAAGGCTGGGATAACCAAAAACTACTGGAGCGCATTGCGGATACAGGGCACATTCAGCACGAGGGAGTTCCTGAAGAAACCCAGCGCGTCTGGGTCACCGCGCACGAGATTAGCCCCGAATGGCACGTGCGAATGCAAGCCGCTTTTCAAGAATCTACCGATGCCGCGATTTCAAAAACGATCAATCTGCCTCGCAATGCAACGCTAGATGAGGTCCGCGAAGCATATCACCTCGCTTTTGAATTAGGCTGCAAAGGAATCACTGTTTATAGAGATGGTTCACGGGATAATCAGGTTTTTTCAGCAGGTTTAGTAAATTCCACTGCTTCAAATGGGCAAAAAAAGGTGCGGAAGACAGAAATCTCGCCTGAAAAAGTCCCTGAAGATGGGCTTCACGGCTGCTCTTATCCCGTAAATACGCCTTTAGGCAAATTACGCCTCTTCGTGACCGAAAAAGATAATAGACCTTTTGAGGTTTTCGCTGTAATTGGCCGCGCTGGGAGCGATGTAATGGCTTTCACTGAGGCTTTAGGGCGACTTTTGTCTTTAGGCTTGCGCTGCGGGATTCCTGTCAAGTTGCTGGCCAAACAGTTGCGGGGGATTCGGGGCAGCCAGAGCGTTGGGCTAGGCCCACAGCGGGTGCTTTCAGTCCCCGATGCGATTGGGAAGGTTTTACAAGAACACTACGTCAAAGATAAACCCCGTGAAAATGGCCATATTCCAACGAATCAGAATGGTAATGGCCATAATGAGCATAACGACCATAATAATGAGGATATGGTAACAACGTTTCGGGCCCTTTTGGAAACTAGCGAAGAGTTGCTAAAGAGTGAAAACAGACCAATAAGTGGCGAAATATGCCCAGAATGCCATAATGCAACCTTTCTTAACATCGAAGGTTGTCGCAAATGCTCGGCTTGTGGCTATAGCGAATGCTAGAAGCCTAATTTACGTTAGATAAAGAAGACAGGCTAGAAGCCTGGCCGACGGCTCAGTTTGCAGACCGAGCCTATCTATGCTAAAGTGAACCTAGAAAGGATTGAGGGGCCTGAGCCTCGTCTTTCGCTCTAAATTGAGGTTGGGCCTAACCCATGACAACTGACTTTGCTCATCGTCTTGTTGAACTGGCTGAAGATAAACAGGCCAGTGAGATTATCCTCCTTGACATTCAAAAAGTAAGCACTATTGCCGATTACTTTATCATCTGTTCGGCTGATAATGACCGCCAAGTCCAAGCCATCGTTGATCATATAGATGAGAAAATTAACCAGGAGTTCAAGCTAAACGCTAATCGAGAAGGTGAACCACAAACTGGTTGGATGATCTTGGATTATGGCGCAGTAGTTATTCACGTTTTCAGAAATGATCAACGGGATTACTATCGGCTTGACCAGCTTTGGAATAAGGCAGCGCCTGTTATTGTCGTTCAATGAGGCCTTTATGAAGAATGCTACCTCTCGCCAAAGGAGTTTGCTCCTTTTTGCGCTGGGCGCAGCGCTGGGGAGTGCTTTTGGGCTGATTCTCGGCTCCTTGCTCACTTTTTGGCTCGGCGAAATGGCTCGCATCACCTATTGGCGCGGCGTGCGGCGCTTATCAGGCCATGAAGAGCAACCAAGTTTTGAATTATTGATGCAATAACAGAACTAGACCAAAAGTGTAGCAAGCTTTGGATGCTTTTGCCAAAAGCTGTCCTCAAAAGATGATGACAGCTATTTTGGTTTGGAATCTTTAATCTCTCTTCTTAGAAAGAAGCTCACGTGAAACAGCGAAATATTGTGATTGTTGGCGGCGGACCAGCGGGGAGAATCATTGCCTATGCCTTACACGCCGCTGGCAAAGGGCTTACGGTGACGGTGATCAAGGATGAAGAGCTAAATGCCAACCGCTGTGCTATTCCTTATGGTATTAGCCCCAAAAAACCACCTGAAAAATACATTATCCCTAATACTTTGATAACAGACAACGGGACAGAACTCATTATAGACCGTGTTGAGAAAGTTGATCCTCAGAAGGGCCGCCTTAGCACGAGCCACTCTGGGGATTTTGCCTATGATTATCTCGTTTTGGCCACTGGTTCAAAACCAATTATCCCACCGATTCCAGGGATTGAGGCCCAAAATATCGTAACTGTGCGCTCAAAAGACGATCTGCTTACCCTGCGCGACTTCGCTCAACGCTATAAAAAGGTTGTAGTCGTCGGTGGAGGGCATATTGGGGTTGAGGTAGCAGTGGTTTTGAAAGGTTTGGGTCTAGCGGTCACGCTAGTTGAGGCCATGCCCCATATCCTTTTGGCCACAATGGAAGAGTCTATGGCCCTTGAAATCGAGGAAAATCTTAGCAAAAATGGCATAGAGATCCTCACCAATGCTAAAGTTACCGAATTTCTCGCGCAGGATGCGAAGGTTTGCGGGGTTAAGCTGGAGGATGGCAGCGAAATTCCTACAGATTTTGTGGTTCTTTCTATCGGCGTTGCACCAAACACCGACCTGGCGACAGCGGGGATCAATGCTTCTAAATTTGGTTTTATTACCGATGATTTCATGCGGACAAACATTGAAAACATCTACGCCGCAGGTGATTGCGCGGAGAAAAAGTCTTTTATCACAAAGAAACCGATTCGAGGCGAATTGGGAACTAACGCAGTCTTTATGGCTCGTGTCGTAGGGGCTAATCTCCTGGGCAAAAAGAAGCGTTTCCCTGGTATAATCAATGCCAGCGTAAATGAGACTTTTGATCTGAGTTTCGGTTCAGCAGGTTTGACCGAAAAAGCGGCCTTTGTGGAAGGTTTGGAATTTATTACGGGCTATTCTGAAGTGCCCAATAAGTATCCAATGATGGATGGTGTTGCGCCAATCAAGACCAAACTTCTCTTTGAAAAGCAGACTAAACGCATCATTGGGGGAAGTATTCTGCGCCAAGATCACGGAGCCGTTCATAACGTAGATTTTATTTCGCTTGCGATCCAAATGGGAGTAACTTTGGAACAATTGCAAGATTTCCAGTATGCGACGCATCCCCTTTTAGCAGCGCGACCATCTGATAATATGTATCTTTTTGCTGTCCAAGACGCATTGAAAAAACTCTAAAACAGAGAGGATTTAGCTTTGGCGAGTTTAGGATTAGAGATTGATGGCAATCTTTTAGGCAATTCGCGCCTGAGCGCAGTGGATGGCCCTGGCGGGCGTTTGAGCTATTGTGGCTACGATCTTCACGAACTGGCTTTACATGCAACTTGGGAAGAGGTCACTTATCTTCTTTGGCATAACAAATTGCCAACAGAAGCGCAATTAGCCGATCTAAAGCAGCAATTAGCAGCAGAAAGAGCTTTAACTCCTGCTGAATTGGCAATTCTACGCACCGTCCCGCTTACGGGCCACGGCATGGATGCGTTACGCACGCTTGTTTCTGCTTTAGGGCAACTTCGTTCTTCTGAAGCTGCGGGGCTTATGCGGAGCGAGACGCTTTTGACCGAAGGTTTGCGCCTGACGGCCAAATTGCCGACGCTGCTCACAACTTGGATTCGCCTGCGAAACGGGCAAAAACCCATTGAACCTGAGCCTATGCTCAGTCAGGCTGCCAATTTTCTGTTGACGCTTCACGGCTCGCCCCCCGATGAGATTGCGACGCAAGTTCTTGATACTTATATGGTGGTTTTAGCTGAAAATGGCTTGAATATCTCTACTTTTGTGGCTTGTGTCGTTACTAGCACCCAAAATGACCTCTTTAGTGCAATCACGGCGGCTATCGCAACGCTTAAAGGTCTGGCGCACGGTGGTGCTAATGAACACGCGATGCGAACCTTTTTGGCGATTGCAAAGCCCGAAAACGCCGCAGCGCAGATTGCGGCGATGGTTGAACGCAAAGAGCGCTTGATGGGCGTTGGGCATCGGGTTTTTGAGGTTGAAGACCCGCGTCTGCGGCACATGCGCCGCTTATCGGGGATGTTGGCGGCACGACCTGGCACAGATAGCACGAGCCATGCCCTTGCGGATGCCGTTGCAAAAGCTGTGCAAGAGCATCCTTTCTTTCAAACGCGGGGGATTTATCCCAATGTTGAATTCTACAGTGCGCCGTTGCTTTACCAACTTGGTTTGCCCGTGGATTGCTTTACGGCGGCGTTTGCCTGCGCTCGGATGCCTGGCTGGATTGCTCATATTCATGAACAATTGGCTAATAAGCGCCTTGTGCGCCCCGAAGCGACTTATGTGGGCGAGGAAAAACGACCTTTTGTCCCTTTAGCGGAGCGCATTTAGCTAGATTCTAAATTTGTTTTCGCTGCTCATTCAGTTTTTCGACGAAAAGACGGGGCTGGATGGGGCTAAGAATCAAGGGTAAAGCAGTTTTGCGGGCCACAGAAACAAAACATTCGCGGTTGGTCGCCAGAAAAAAGGCTTTTCCATAAGGCGCAAGCTGAAAAGGCCCTTGATAACCAAAAATTCCTGGATTAAAGGCCAACCGCAATTGCCGCAAATCGGCCAGTGCTGGAGCCAGCGCGACTCCCGTGATCTGGGCGAAGGGCACACGTACCGCCCACAACCACCGCCGCTTGACGACCAAATGCTTTTCCTCTAGCTGATAACTTGTGGGCTGCGAAGCGTAGGCTAAGAGCAAAAAAAGCGCTAACAAGCCCGCAAATGAACTAGGAATTAGCAAACCTGCCCAGTGCAAATTGCTGAGATAGGAAAAAAGGAGCGGCAAAAGCAATAGCCCGCCCAGGTAGGCCACGCCTGTCGTGATTCGTTCGGCATAACTATCAAGAGGTGCAACTCTAAAAGACATTGAATTTCTCATTTCAATCTCTAACGTAAAACCTTCAGCAAGCTCAGATAACAGCTTTTATTTCTCAATGCGTTCCAATTCAGCCTGTGCCTTGCTTACTAATTGGTTATCTCGCGTTACTTCAATCACTTTTCGTAACATCGCTTTAGCCTCTTTTGTTTTCCCCAGTTTTTCTTGCACCAAACCTAAATAAAGTTGAGCTTCGGGATAATTTCCCTCGCGCAAAGTTAAGGCTTGTTCAAAATCGGGCAAAGCCGCCGCCGTATCGCCGCGTTCAAAAATCAAAATGCCACGCTTTTGATAGATTTCAGCAACTTTAGAATCAGCATTGATTGCCTGATCATAGCTTTTCAAGGCTTCCTCATTTCGGCCCAGGTTTTGGAGAAGTTTGCCTTTGCAAAGCAAAGCTTCGGGGTAACTAGGGCGCTGGCGCAGAGCTTCATCCAAAATTGAGAGAGCAAGGTCTTGCTTCCCAAGTGCTATCTGAGTCTGAGCAAGTCCCAGTAACGCTTCAGGAAAAACGGATTTCAACGATAAAACCTGATGATAGGTTTCTTCTGCTTTTTTTAGGCTCTTTTGGTCGCTTTGACGTAACAAACCTTCGGCTAACCAGAAAAGGGCAAGCGAGTCTTGCGTTCCCCCAGGATAGCTCACCGCCGTCTCAAAGTGGCGCAGCGCCATTGGCCAATCACCTTGCGTGGCCGCCACTTGCCCCAAGCCTACCGAAGCCCGAATCAGAACAGGATTGTGGGCTAAGGCTTGATGATAAAAATCCTCGGCTTGCGCCAGTTTACCGCGATAGAAAGCCAGATCGCCTAGCCCCACCAGAGCCGCCGCTCGAATCGGCTGGGCTTCAGCATTTTGCGCCTCTTGCGTCAAAACTAAGGCTTGCTGCTCCTCTTTTTCGGCTTGGTCAAATTGGCGTTGCGCGAGATAAGTTTGCCCCAAACGATGATGGGCCGTCGCTAATTCCCATTTTGCAGCCATATTTTTCTTATCATCGCTTATCGCTTCAATAAATTCTGCTTTCGCTGCTGAATCATTCCCTTTAAGGGCTAAAGTTCGCCCCAATTCAAAGGAAGCTTGCGAAAAACGTTGATCAACACAGCGAGCATCCCGAAAGGCTTGCATTGCCGCATCTATTTTATTCGTTTCCCGATAGAGAAAACCTAATTCTAAGAGCGCATCTCGTCTTACAAGATCAATTGGCGGAGCAAGTTGGAGAATTTCAAGGCTGCGATAAGCAAAAGTCGTGCTATCGGTGGGACAAGGGATTTCTCCTAAGATTTGCGCTAAAACATTCTGAATTTCAGGAAAATTGGCAGACTGGCTAAGACGTAAGGCTTGGGCAAGTTTGAGCAGCGTTACTTTCTGATTCGCAGCGTGAGGATATTGTTGCACGATGCTGCGCCAATGGTCAGCCGCCTCCAGCCAGCGCCCATCTTCTTCAGCCAGCAATGCCAACGAAATATGGGCGGGAAAGAAAGAACTGTTGTAGGCTAAAGCCTGTTGCAAGAACTGGCGGGCTATTTCACGCTCACCTTTTGCCAAAGCCAACAAACCTTTGCCATAATAGCCTTCGGGCAAAGAAGGAGCCACCTTTATTAAGCGATCATACCACTCGTTCGCTTGATCATTAAGTTTTTGCACTCGCAACAAGCGCGTAAAAGCAACTAATGAAGACAGATCATCAATATTAGGCGTAAGAAGGTCACTGAGATCATGCCGAGCTTGCCGAATTGATCTATTTTGATCAAATAAGCCGCTCAAAAACCCCCAAAAATCATTCGATTGAGGCCGATTTAAGGCAATTCGCCCCTGTTCAATCATAATTAGCGCCATATTGTATTTCTGGCGCTTCATTGCTTCAGCAGCTTGCGTCGCCTGGCGCTTGCCGATCAATTGCATTCCTGGGGCACTGCTACTGGTTTGTTGCTGCCATTCCACCATCACGGCTTCATTCGCCAGCCTTGCTCGGCGAAAGAATGTTTCAAGGTCGTTCAAAGCCTGTTCGGGCAAAACGGGCGCAACTTCCAACTCCCAGGTTAGCGGGCCACGGCTTTGCACCCGCTGGGCCAGCGTCAGCAAGCCTTGCTGTTCCAATTTTGCGGCCCGATAAATCTCTTGGAAAAGCGGCTGTTGCACTCCAGGGACATTTTGCCCTTCCCGTGCAATTTGGGCATCAAGCTGCGCGAAAGTCGCCTCGGCTTTTGCCAACTGCCCCGTTTCGCGGTAGGCTTGCCCAAGCGCCAACAATAAAGCCGCTTTAGCCCCAAAAAGCTTCTGCGCTTGTTCAAATTCAACAATCGCATCGTTATTGCGCCGTTCCTGAAGGGCCAATAAACCAAGGTTAAAATGCAAGTTTCCTAGATTGTTGCTTAATAAGCTCAGACGAGTCGCTTCATTCCAGGTTTCACGCGCCGCTTTAGGGTCAGTATCAAATTGAAGCGCGCCCAAGTTGTTGAGTAACTGGGCGCGTTGTTGATTAGAAAGTGGCGAGTTAAGGGCTAAACGATATTCTGCACTAGCTGCGTTGAAATCGCCTTGGGCCCAAAGGATATTGCCGCGTAAAGAGCGAAATAAAGCTGGATTGAGGATTGAATAGTCAGCTAAAAGCCGACTCAAACGTTCATAAGCAGCATCTGATGCGCCCGCACTATAGTTTGCCAAGGCCAGCAAAAGTTCGGGGAGGATGACTCGCCCATTGATCGGTTCTGGAGCTAAAACATAGTTGGAAGGGAGACAAAAGCGGCCAGGATAACCCGCCCAAAGGTGCGGAGCAAAAGGGCCCGTCGGCTGATAGATGAGGTTTGGCTGGAGCGTTTCGCCATCGAGCAGCCCGCCAGGGGTAACTTTGCCCCACAGGAGAACGTCTGCCGCCGATTGGGTGGCCATTTGGGCGGCCTCATCTTCGTCAGCAGGGAGATTCTGAAGTTCAATAACCCGAAAGTGCCATAAAGCTTTCTGCTGGAGTTCAACAGCCAATTGGCGGGCGATCTTTCGGCCTGTTTCGCCATCGCCAGCATCAGCGAAGAGTGCAACCGCCACCACAAAATCTTCGGTTTGAGAATGGTTTAAGAAAGCTTTAACTGGCTCTTGAAAGGGCCCTAAAACTAAAGCTGTCGCTATTAGACCACCCAAAAGAATGAAAAAGAGGCCCCATAAGTAGCTCTTACGAAGGGCCAAACTAAATTGAGGCTGGTTTATTTGGGGTCTAGGTTTTTTAGCTTTAGGCACAGGAGCCGAAGCAAGCCCAGCTAAAGCTGTAGAATCCTGTTTTAGCTCACGCAGTCCATCATCCATGACAGTTTCCTGGCCGTTCTCTTAAAGGTGCAACAAGACTTTGAGTTGCCCTTTGGCGGCGGCAAAAGCGGCAATCCCTTCCCGCAAAGGAAAACGTTGCCCAATCAGCGGAGCCGTTTCGATTAAGCCCCGTTCCAAAAGGCGCAACGCAGGCGCAAAAGGCCCACAGCGCGAGCCAATAAGCTGAATTTCATTGATTACAACCGTGTTAAGGTTGAAATTAGCCGCTTCATGAAAAGTGCTTTTGACCACTAGTCGCCCGCGGGGCGGCACGAGTCGCCAGGCAGTTTCGAGGCCACTCGGCTGCCCTGTGCAATCTACGGCCAAATCACAAGTCGCTCGTGGCAAGTCATTGGAGTGAAGACAATAAATGCCCTGTTTTCGCAAAAAATCCCAGCGTTCAGGGTGATGGCCGACTAAGACCACGTCGCAGCCTGGCAAGCGCAAAACTTGGGCCAGCAAAGCCCCCAATTTGCCATCCCCCACCACGGCGATGCGGTCAGTTGGGCGCACATGGATTTGGTTCAAAATCTCTAGCGCCGCTGCTAAAGGCTCCACGAAAACCGCTGCTTCATCAGAGATGCTTTCGGGCACTCGATGTAAACAAGTTTTGGGCAACAAAAACTGCTCGGCCATGACCCCGTCGCGGCGGTCAATCCCAAGCGTTGTGCGTTTTGGGCAATGGGATTCATCGCCGCGCAAGCAAGTTGGGCAACGACGACAAGCCGCATTGATCTCGCCGACCACGCGCTGGCCGACCCAGGTTTGGTCATCACATTCCAAAACGGTTCCCACAAATTCGTGGCCCAAAACCCCTTGGAACCCCATAAACCCCCGCACAATCTCTAAATCCGTATTACAGATGCCCATTAAATGCGGGCGAATCCGCGCCTCACCTGGAGGCAATTCTGGCTCTTGGTAGGCATTATTTAACCGTAGCTGGTCATTAAAGACAAGGGCTTGCATAGCGTTTTCTAGCTCCTTAACAAATTTTGGCTTGGAAAGATCTAGGATGAAACC
>DCSM01000005.1:0-9610 GCA_002325605.1 Chloroflexaceae bacterium UBA1466 | reverse complement strand
GCCCCGGCTTTAGCCGGGGCTTCCGAGGGCGAAACCTCCGCTTCGATCTTGAAAGCCCCTTCGACAAACTCAGGGGCCGTTTTCGTTGGTTGAAGCTCTGCCGAAACCAGAGGCCTTCTTGGCTGCTTTCGATAAACTTAGCACCCAAACTCTGAATAGTATAGCTTATTCAAGCATGGTGGGCAAGATGTCCCTCCTAGAGGGCCTGAGCGATAAGCGAGTTTAGCGAACTCCCCGGCCTTGGCCCACTGTCATTTCTATGTTATGCTTCTGAGAATGGTGGGCGAGCGGTAAGTGAGCTTGCCGACGCTAGTTGAAGCTCTGCCGAAACCCGAAACCCGCTCCCTTCGATAAACTCAGGAAGTGGAGGGAAAGATAAGCCTTATGCACTATGTTGGAGTAATCTTTAATCCCCTTTCAGAAAACGCGCAACAATTGGCCGAAGCCTTAGGGGGGTGGCTCCAGAATCAGAAGCTAAATTTCTGGGTGGGCAGCGCCCAGGAAGCTGTTGCAAACTCCAGCACCCTCGAAGGGGTTGAATTGCTGGTCGTGCTTGGGGGCGATGGGACAGTTCTCCAGGCAATGCGGGTGGCTTTGCAACAAGAAGCCCCCATTTTAGCGGTGGCGCTGGGGCGACTCAATTTTATGGCCGAACTGACTCCCAGCCAATTGCCCAGCAGCCTTCAAACGATTTTTGCGGGTGGGGGCTGGGCTGATCAACGGGCCCTCATTCACGTGAAGCTCTATCGCCAAGACGTGGTGATCGCTGAATTTCACGCCCTCAATGAGGTGGTTGTCTCGCGGGGCGAAGGCAGCCACGTGGTCTGGGTTGAGGTTGAGATTGATGCGATCCCCTTGATCACCTATCGGGCTGATGGGGTGCTGGTCGCAACCGCGACTGGCTCGACGGCTTATGCCCTCTCGGCGGGCGGGCCGGTGGTTGATCCGCGTTCCCAGGCTTTGATCCTCGTGCCCGTTGCCGCGCATCTCGCGCCCATCTCCGCGATGGTCCTTCACGAAGACTCAATCATAACTTTGGCCTTACGCAATCGGCATCATGCCGTTTTGACCATTGATGGGATGGAGACGGTCAGCCTTCAAGAAAGTGATAAAGTTGCGGTATGTAGAAGTTCCAAAAGCTGTTCTTTTGTGCGAGTCCAACCCCCAGCCCAATTCTATTCCAGCCTGACCCAACGCCTCCAGCGCAGCCTGCGCTAAAGATCCTACAGTTCCCTTCGGCATGCTCAGGGAACGCTGGTTGAGCTTGCCGAAACCAGCGTCCTAACGAGTGGCGTTGGCCCAGCGCCCCTACTGGACGTAGGACAGGCAAGATGCCTGTCCTACTCCTAGCGCATTCTATTCGCCAGGAAGCCCCAACGTCGTTGTTCCGCCAGCTTTACCGCCATCCATAAAGATCGAGCGCTCGGCTACAATTGGTTGGGTAGACCGAATCACGGCTGAAAGCATCTCTTGATTCGGATAAAGCTCGTGAATCGCAAGGGTATAGCGTGAATTGGCAGGCATAACCGCATTTTGGCTCTGAATCGTACCGTCGGCTAAAACGAAATCCAACGAAACTCGTGCTTGACCTGCGCTGGGATTACTCAACAAGAGATATTGGCGCGTGTTCGCCGTGGTATTTCCTTCGGCAAACCGCCACGAATAAGCAGGTGCAAGCGCGCCCGCACTTGCGCTCCCCGCCATTAGCTTGGGGTTAGGGTCAGCCGCTTCGCCGCCCAGGACTTGTGGATTGAAATAGATCGCCCGCTCGACGGCCAAAGGTCGATCTGCCTTGACCATCGTGGCCACGCCCAGCGAAGGGACAACTTCATTGACATCCACGACCAAGCGCGTGGTCGGCGGAATGGCGTAGCGCCGCGTGAGCGAAGTGCCATCGGGAGTCATAAAGGTGACGGTGGTGGTCGCCAGTTGAGGATTAGGGTTGAGGAGGAGCAAACGCATCTCAAAGGGTGAAGCGGTTGTCCCTTCGGCAAAATACCACCGCCGCGAGAGAACCCCAATCCCTGCGCGAGTGTGCATTCCTTCCCCATTGGCCCCAAACCGCATTGTACGTTCTGCCACAATCGGCTGATTAGCTATGATTTGCGTCCCGAACCCCGCTGCACCGACCCCTTGATCTCCATCGCTCACCGTGATCACCAAGCGCTTGCGGGCTGGCACAACTTGACTCCGCTCAACTTGCGAACCGTCACCTTTCATGTAGGTTATTTTGGTTTCAGTTGGCGTATCTTGGGGGTTAAACAAGATAAGGTAAGTCTGAAAGGGGCTATCGGTGGAACCTTCTGCAAAATACCAGACCCGCGAAGGTTGCATGCTGCCCGCGCTACTATCTGTATCCGTGGGCAAAGTCATTGTGCGCTCAGTGATAATTGCTTCACTTGCATCCACCACCACTGATAAACCAATTTTCTCGCCCACAACGTCTTTCAAATTAAGATTAGTCTGGCGGCGGGGCGGAACAACTAAGCCCGTTTGGATTGGCGTTTCCATATCTTCCCCAAAGATTGTTACTGAAACGTTGGCTTCATTATCCGTAGGGTTGAAAAAAGTTAGCCGCTCAGTGTAGTCTTTAGTATTACTTTCGGCAAAATACCATTGAGAACGGATCGTAGCTTGATCCGCCCGATTCCGAGTCGTTGCCACCAAGCGTTCCAAAGGTGGGTCACCACCCGCTTCCTGAAGCAGAAACTCACTGGCCGCAACAACGTTTGGGCGCAACTTCTCTTGCTCGCCCTTTAGGATAAGATGCTCACCCTTTGGGGGAAGGTTGTAAGCTTCACCGAGCCAGGCCAGAAGACGTACCAACGTCGTTTGAGCCTTTTCGCTCGGTAATTCTTCTTGCTGATCTTTGAGCAGCCCAATTTGAATCGCGCTATCTTGCCCTGGCAACCGGGCTGCTAAAGGCCCACCAAGCCGACCTTCATAGAGCATCCCATCCTGGTCGACCAAGTAGTGATAGGCAAAATCGCTCCAGCCTAGAACCTTGGTCTGATAAGCTAACAAAGCTCTGAGAAAGGCCAACCGATCTTCCTGGGGCCCTAAGATCACTGAATGCAGCACAATCTCCGTTGCCATTTCGAGGCGCTGGGCATTATCGGCGGCCCGCTCCTCGCGCCCACTCCAGATTGCACGGGGGATGGCCATCGGGCGCGGCGTGAGCGTGCGGGGGCCAAAGGTTAGGGTGGCTTTGGGCAAACCTTCTACCTTTGAATTGTAAGGGCCTACCGTTCGGAGGTAGGAAATTTTCAGTTCGCTCAAAGTGGCAGAAGCTCGTGGGGCCCTACTCTTAAAAAGCGCTCGAACCTGAAGATAATGCGTCTCTGGGGGAAAGGATAGCACGTCCGCCGTGGTCAGGGAACCATCATTCGGCGAATGGTCTTTCCCCGCCACCAAAGGTTGCCAAGGCCCCCAATTTTCATTGGGCCCTTCATCAACCTGAAGCCCGACCCCTGGCGCAAATGAAGGCCAAGGGTTAGGGTTGCTACTTCCCCTAAGCTCAAGGATGAGCGAAGTATCTTGCGGTGTTTCGGCTTGCCAGGCAACCCCTACCGCGTTGAAGGGAAAGGTCGTCGAGATCGGGGCCGAAATAAAGAAACCTTCCACCTGATCTTCATTCAGACGCAGTTCCCCCCCATCGTTATTACTGAAAAGTAGCCCGTGAATAATTCCCCCTTGCCAATCGACCACCGAAGTAAGGGATATGGTCTCTATCTTAGTCACAGGTTCGTTTGCGGCTACGGGATGCCAGGCAAAGAGGTTGCCAAGCAGAAGCAAAAGAGCAATTGCTCTAGAATGTGAAAATGTCCATTTCATAGTAATTCTCCACAGATTTAGCACCCCTTAGGGGCCTTTACGGGCGAGCGGGAGCGGGTTTGAGCGCGGCAAAGGTATATTCATTATCCGAATTCCAAAGCGCCCAACCTGCATTTCCCTTGTAGGAATCGGTTGCATCGATTTGGGCCCGAACTTCTGGCACACCATAACGCACAATCAGCGGTTTTGGCATCCAAATCAGCGTAAAATCTTGCAGCCAAGGGCGTTGGCGGGCCCGCTTATTCATTACCATTTTCTGCCCCCGCCGCAGACTTTCGCTCACGATTTCAAAAGGATGGGCCGCCGAATTCGTAAAACCCAACTCGTGAAGGTCATAATGTGAAGGGTAGACCATCGGGCAGATATAATCTGCATGCTCGGCCATCAATTGCATATTTTGGCCGATATTGGCTTGCGGAGTCCATGAAGCATAGCCAAAGACATCAACTGAAAAGAAAGCCCCGACCTTGTTGATCGTATCATGGGCTTGAGCCATGAAGGTTGCGATATTTTCATAGAGCGGCTGGGGATTTGTCTTATAATCTACAGATTTTGAAAGTTGCAAAGCCTCAATATCTTTAGCATCATTGGGAAAGCGAATATAATCAAACTGAACTTCATCAAACCCTAATTGGGCCGCTTCCACGCCCAATTGGATATTATAATCCCAAACATTGCGATTCCAGGGGTCAAGCCAGGCAATATCCCAATCCGCATAGAAAATTTTGCCATTGCAGCGCCGATTTGCATTGGGTTTGCAACCTCTCAAGTTTTGGGCCGCCCATTCGGGCTTTGTTTCGGCCAGCAAGTTATCGTGGGCAAAGATGTGAATTCGGGCAATGGTATAAATATCTCGTTTGCGCGTTTCGGCTAAAAGCGCTTTTACATCCATCAAATCCTTCGAGGTTTTCAATTCTTTGATAAGAGGAACATTAGATTGATAATAGATCAAGCCCAAATCAACCATATTATCTGATTTAAGGTCGACTACCAACGCATTCAACTCTGTTCGATCTATCTGATCAAGGAATTCGCGGAGTTTTTTGGGGAAATAGGCTACGACGCTAGTTTTCGCATAAAGTGCTTTAGCGACAAAAGGTTTAAGTTTAATCTCATTGGTGAGCGCCGAACCAGCCTTCACTTCAATCACGGCTTTGCGGTAGCCAGGGGCTAAAACCTGCACAAAGCCCCCTTCGGGCAACCCTGTTAAAGTGAATTGGCCCGTAGCTTGCCCATCAATGCGGACAAACCCCACCGCCGTACTTGTGAGTTTTTGCGTTGCGATAATGGTTGCAAAAGAGATCGGCTTCCCGCTAACCATATCTTTCAATGTGCCTTTAAGCGTATCTGGGCGCAGATCAGCATCTAATTTGGCACTTTTCTCTAATTCTTGCGTCAGAGGGGCAAAACCGTCAGCTTCTATTTTGACGACCTTTGCATCTTCAGGCACATTCTCCAGGCGATAAAAACCTTTTTTATCAGTCTTTGTTGTTGTTGATAAGACTTGCACTGTAGCATTCGCAATCGGTGCATCATTATAACGATTAGTGATCAAACCGCTCAAGGTCGCAGGGCGCAAAGCTGCATTATAGACGGTTTTACGGCGCAGATTGACTTCAGAAGCCTCATAATCAAGGAGCGAAAGGCTAAGAGCAAACTTTTCTGGCACATTTTCTAAGGTATATTTTCCTTCCTTATCAGTCGTGCTGCTCAAAATGCTCGTCGCGGTCAGGGGCAGATTAGGCTGTTTTGCTACAATTTGCACCCCCGCCAGTGGCTCCTCGGTGTAAGCATCGGTCACTAAACCTTTTAGGGTATTGGGGCGCAAATCCAAATTGAGCGTAACCGTCGCAGGCACAGAGGCTTGGCGCTCTTTGGCAAATTTTTCCAAACCAATGCTTTTTGTTGCATAGCCTGGAGCCTTTGCTTGGAGCTTATCTTCTGCCTTCCACTGCGGCGTGCGGTATTTTCCTTGAGCATCAGTCTTGAGCGAAACCTCGCCAATCGTAATATTCACTTCTCGAATTGGTTTTTGCGTATAAGTATCTTTCACCGTGCCCGTAAGAACTACCTCAGACCCACAGCCGACCAACAAAAAGAGAGCTAACACAGCACTTAGCAAAGAAGGAAAACGAATCATAGACTAAAACCTTTCTTTTGATTTGAAAAACTAACTATCGGTTAGCTCATTGATCGTGTAGGCATGTTCAAGTAACATTGCTTTGGCGAGAACGCCCTGCGCGGGGCAATACTTTTCTTCTGAAAGCGCAATGGCCCGCTCAATCGCATCTTTACTAAGATTGCGCCCCGTGAATTTGTAAGTTATCAAGCCTTTCGTGAAGACTCGCGGATGCTCTTGAGTTTGTTCAGCTGAAACTTCCACTTCAAACGCGCTAATTTCCTGGCGCTTCTTTCGCAAAATAGCCATAACATCCATTGCCGTGCAGCCAGCCAAGCTGACAAGCATCAATTCCAGCGGGCGAAAACCATCATTTTGCCCCCCGACGCTAGGATCAGCGCCTAAAGGTAGAGTAAAACCTGTGGCGGCAGTCCCGCTAAAAGTCATTCCACCTTGCCAAGTTACTTTAGCTTCCATCAGAAAACCTCCTAAAAGTTAATCTTCTTCCAATTGATAGAGTAAATCAATCAAATCTTCTTGCGCTTGGGCAACTTTGCTTTGTTCCCCATGCTTCATTGCCGTTTCCAACGCCGTAGCCACCGCTTGCAACGCTTGCATTTTTGGCCCTTTGTTGCTAGTCAAAACCTGTTTAGCTCGCGCCAGCAAGCCCGCATTTTCCAGATCGGCGGCGGAAAGAGGCTTTTTCTGCTCCAGCGCTCCCAGATTCGCTTGCACTTGAGCCAAATCTGTGGTACTCAGGCGCGTGCGAGCGACCTTAACGGTCTTGCGTTCCTGCTTTTGGCTCCCTCGGTCAGTCGCCGAAACTTGCAAAATCCCATTGAGGTCAAAATCAAATTGCACCGTGACTCGCGGAGCTTGCCCAGGGATTTCAGGCTGGAGGTCTTCAAACAAAAACTCGTCTAACAGCGTATTCCGCGAAGCAATCGTTTGCTCCCCTTGAAAAACTTTGATTTGAATCGCTTTTTGATCAACATGAATCGCTGAATAGACCTCTGAGCGCGAAGTTGGGATGGTCGTATTACGGTGCAAAATCACACTATAGCGATCTGGAATAAGTTGCCCAAAATGCCATTCAGCGACCTCGATCCCCAGCGAATGAGGCGTAACATCAACCAGAATCGCGTCAAGTGGCTCGCCCGCAATAATGGCGGCTTGCACGCCCGCGCCTAAAGCTACTGCTTCATCGGGATTGATGGCCATTTCAGGCGCAATTTTCAAATGTTGTTGAACTTGTTGCCAAACCAGTGGAATCCGTGTGCTACCCCCAACAAACAAGACTCGGTCAAGATCACTCGCCTTTAGGCCTGCATCCTGTAAGGCCGAATCAACTGAAACCAAAGTTCCTTCGATTAAATCGCCAATTAAATCCTCAAATTCATGCCGAGTGAATTCAAGATCTAAGTGAAGCGGGATGCCTCCCTTTTCAGCGAGATATTCTTCACGGATCTTCACGAAAGGCTGGCTTGAAAGCTGAATTTTAGCATTTTCGGCGGCCCGCAAAAGGCGGGCTTGACTGCGAGGATTTTGCCGCAGATCAAGGCCATGCTGCTCAAAAAAGACTTCCGCCAGATGGTCGGCGAGCCGTTGGTCAAAATCGTCGCCGCCCAGCCGCGTATTGCCATGGCTGGCCCGAACCTCGACGACTCCCGAATCAAGCTCAATAATGGAAACGTCAAACGTGCCGCCGCCCAAATCATAGACGGCAACCATTTGACGGTCTTTGCTCCGATTCAGCCCGTAGGCTAAAGCGGCGGCTGTCGGCTCATTGATAATCCGCTCCACCGTGAAGCCTGCGATTTGCCCCGCTTCGTAGGTCGCTTGCCGTGCTGCGTCAGAGAAGTACGCGGGAACCGTAATGACCGCTCTAGTAACCGTTTGCCCAAGTTGCGCTTCGGCTCCGCGTTTGATTTCGCGCAAAATGAGAGCCGAAATATCTTGCGGACGATAGGTTTGGTCGCCCAAAGTCACTTTTTCGGTTAGCCCCATTTTGCGCTTGATGGAGCGAATCGTTAGCTCAGGGTGGATGACAAATTGGTTGTGGGCTGGCGAGCCGACCAACAAAGTCCCGTCAGGCGATAAGCCGACAACTGAGGGCAAAATCCGCTCTGAACCGTGGGGCAAAATGGTCGGTAAACCCTTGCGGACAAGGCCCGCTGCTGAAAAGGTAGTCCCAAGATCAATCCCGATAATCACAACGAAACCAAATCCTTTTTGTTAAGGGGCCGCTTTAGCGACGGTTACTTCGGCATAGCGCAGAACGCGCTCCCCCAACAGATAACCGCGCCGAATTTCAGCGACAACAATGCCTGGCGGCCAATCCTGGTCCGCCCAAACCGTTTCTAAAGCGACATGCTGATGAGGATTGAAGGGCTGGCCCTCAGCCAGCATCGGCTCGATTCCTTCCGCCTGCAAAAGATCTAACAGGCGCTGGCGCACAAAGGTCAGCCCCACGAGCCAAGCATCCAGCCGCTCCCGCAACAAAGCTTCCGTGGCGGAAGTTCGGGCCGTGGCCCGCAAAAGCAGCCGTTCAAAGATGGTTGGGGGCGCAGCTTCGGCAGTTTGCCCCAAGAAGCGCTGCCCAGACCGCAAAGCCTCATCCAAGCCGTCAAGAGCGGGGATAATAGATTGAGCAAGCTCCAGCCGCGTTCCCTGAGTATGCCTAAGGGAACTGTGGGCAACTTCCCGCTGCGCTTCAGCTTCGCGCAACAAGGCCAAAGCTGCTGTCAAATGTTCGGCCTGCGCCGCGACGAGCGAATTAGTTTTGAGTTGCTCGCGCCCCGCCCGACTAATCTGCTTTTCCAGCGCTGCTAATTGCTCCTGAAGTTTAGGGGTTTCCTGGCTTTGGGGGGTTGACAGGTGTTGGAGCGCTTCGACTCGCGCCTGAATTTTGTCCAGCCGTTGCCCAAGATCTTGTGCGATTTGGCCCGCGACCTCCGTGAAATAAGCCCGAAAAGAACTGAAATGCCGATCTACTTCAGGGAAACTTTGCTCCTGCAATTTGCCATTAGATGGGCTTGCGCTGCGCTTTTGCGAGCCAGAACCATTTAAGTTTGGCGCAGGAGCAACGGTTTGCAGCCCAGCAGCCTCAAGCGGGGGAGGCTGCGGAGGAGGATGGTTTTCTTCGCCCGCAATCAGTCGCCGCACTCGCTGAAGCAACGGCCCACGCCGGGGCACAGCCGCATGATTTTCGGGCGGCATGGCCGTGGGGGAGCCTGAATTTCTCGAAGGCAAAGCTTCCTTCACAATTTCACCTGTCCATAATGTTCCCGCCAATCCTTCCGCTCTAAATCGCTGAGAGCTTGAGCAACTGCAAGGATGTCTTCCAAATGAAGCGTTAAATCGAATTCTGGCGGAGTCAAATCAAATGAAGCTCCGGGCCAAGGTTTGAGGAGCGTCTGCTCAGTTGCGCTTCTGATCTCAGAGTCGCGCAGCGCCTCGTAAGCCGCCCGAATCTGTTTGAACCTCGCGGGATCGCGCTCAGGAGGATAAGCCCGCACTTGGGCAAAATAAGCCTTTTTGATCTCAGCTTCCGTCGCTGTCCGCTCAAGGCCCAAAAGAGAATAGGGGTCAATGTAGGGTTTAGGCATAACAAATATCTTTGGAAACCAGTTTCCTTCGGCTGCCGTTCCCTTCGGC
>DCSM01000119.1 GCA_002325605.1 Chloroflexaceae bacterium UBA1466 | reverse complement strand
GAGACATCGCAGAGCAGACCGATGATGCTGGCCGAAACCTCCGTCTGCTTGAGCGGGATGGGAGCAAGGTTGCGATCTTTGGGCAGGAGAACACCTGTGGTTATGGGCTGCCCCGCATATTCGGGGGCTTTAGTCGGTACGACATAGACGGACATGATGATAGCTCCTTAGCCTTGCGTATGAGGAATTCTAATAGCACAAATTTACCGATGATTTACTGAGTTCAACGAGGTCGCCCGCACCTATCTCTAGCTCAAAATTACAAACCAATGACTGGCCACCCAAATTTTGTTGTCCAATCGAGACAGGTTTTTTGCTTCCCCCTTGATCTTCTACAACAAAGAATAATAGCACACTTTAGCAAAGTAGTAAAGAGTCAGTTTGGGGTTCTTGGCCCCCCATTTTGGCTGCTTTTTTATTTGGCTCAATTTTACTGATTTAGCCAACAGAATTCTTTAAATGCTATTTTAACGATGTGATATAATGATCGCTACGATGCACCACCTAACCTCCACATTCAAATCACTTCTTCTGCCCTTTTTGGCAATTTTCACGGCCTTAGTGCTTGGGGCATTGATTATTGCGCTGACAGGCAAAGATTGGCTGGCCGCTTACATTGGGCTTTGGGAAGGCTGTTGTGGCTCGCCGTCCGCTTTGATAAACACACTTGTCCGCTCGACTCCTTTCATTATTTCAGGTTTGGCCGTAGCTTTGAGCTTTCAAGCAGGTTTGTTTAATGTCGGCGCAGAAGGGCAACTTTATGTGGGCGCTTTGGCGGCCATCGTGGTCGGCTGTGGCTTGCAAGGGCTCCCGAATTTTGTTCATGTGCCTTTGACTTTGCTGGCAGGTGGTTTTGGCGGGCTGCTTTGGGGCGCGATTCCTGGCTTTCTCAAAGCGCAGGTAGGCTCTCACGAAGTCATTACGACAATCATGCTCAATTATATTGCGCTGCGCTTGACAGAATGGCTGATCAAAAGCAAAAATCCCTACATTCTTGGCGATCCATTTGATAGCAGTGGCGAAAGAACGCGCTCAGTTGCCCAAAGTGCCCTTTTGCCTCATTTTTTTAAGACCGATCTTCATGCAGGAATTATCCTCGCTGGAATCTTAGTTTTACTGGTCTATTGGCTGCTTTATCATACAACTATCGGTTTTGAACTACGAACGGTAGGCAAAAACCCTCATGCTGCGCGTTACGCAGGAATGAACGTTCCCCAAACGATTACGCTGGCGTTGGCGCTCAGTGGCGCACTGGCGGGGCTGGCGGGCACGAGCGAAGTTTTGGGGCATGGTGGCGTGTTGGAAGCCGATTTTTTCGCAGGCTTGGGCTTTGATAGCATTGCAATCGCGCTTTTGGCCCGCAGTAATCCGTTGGCGGTGGTGGCTTCAGGGTTACTTTGGGGCGCATTGCTGACAGGAGCCAGATTGATGCAGGTCCGTGCTGAATTGTCAGCCGATCTGATAAAAATCGTCCAAGCCTTAATTTTACTCTTTGTTGCTGCCGACCAGATTATTCGGCAGCTATATCGCCTGCGAGAAACGAAAACCAGCGAAAAAACTGCTTTTTCACAAGGTTGGGGCAACTAAAATTTCAACGCCGTCTTCTCTTCCCGCGCTTGCACTTTTAGGCATTGTATGCTATTATCTGCCCCATTGACCTACGCTTTAGGCAGCGTTTCTTTGATCTTTACTCTGGAGGAAAGCTTAATGATCGTCACGACTGATGCTTTGTTCAAACTCGCTTACGGAAAGTTCGCCATCGGAGCCTATAACATCAATAATATGGAACAAGCTTTAGGGCTTTTCCAAGGCCATATTGATGCTAAAGCACCTTTCATCGTCCAGATTTCCAAAGGTTCCCGCAAGTACGCCAATGTCAAAATGATTGAGGCCATTATTCTGGCCGCCGAAGATATTTTTCCTGACACTATCTTCGCTGTTCACCTCGATCACGGCGATGAGGAAACCTGTTACGACTGTATTGACTCTAACTTCTATTCTTCAGTGATGATTGACGCTTCGCACGAAGCGCTGGCCAAAAACATCGAAATCACGAAGCGCGTAGTTGCGCGGGCCCACGCCAACGGGATTTCGGTAGAAGCCGAATTGGGCATGTTGGGCGGCGTTGAGGAAGACATCAAAGTCGACGAAAAGCACGCCATGCTCACCGACCCCGACGAAGCCAAAACTTTCGTCGACCAGTCGGGTTGCGACAGCTTGGCCGTTGCCATTGGAACCAGCCACGGGGCTTACAAATTCAAGTCGCAGCAATCCTTGCACTTTGACCGCATCGAGGAAATTCAGAAGCGGTTGCCTGGTTTCCCCTTGGTCATGCACGGTTCAAGCTCTGTTCCTCGCCAAGAAGTTGAGCGCGTAAATGCAGCGGGCGGCGATCTCAAGGATGCGGTTGGGGTAGATGAGAACGATTTTGCGCGAGCTTATCCGCTTGGCGTGACCAAAGTCAACATTGACACGGATGGTCGTCTCGTTTGGACTCGCGTGCATCGAGAAAGTTTCCGCGACGACCCCTCCAATTTTGACTTCCGCAAACCAGGGAAAGTCTTTGTCAGCGAATATGCCAAATTCATCGTTCATAAATCCGAGAAACTTGGCTCTGCTGGCAAATTAGACGCAGTTCGGGCCGCATTGAAGAAATAAGCGAAAGCACGCTGAGAAGCGTGGGGTTGGATGAAACTTGCTTTTCAGTCATCGGTTTTAAGCCTTTTGGTGGCTCCCGATGACTGAATTTTTCTTAAAACGGGAGAATCTTGTGAATTTGAAACAAGTTGCTGCTGAAGAAGCCGTAAAGGCCATCCAAAGTGGCATGAAATTAGGGCTTGGCACGGGTTCAACCATTCAGTTTTTGCTGCAAGCTTTGGGCGAGCGCCTCCGCAAGCAGACTTTGAGCAATATCGTTGGCGTGCCCACTTCTGAAGCTACTACGCAGCAAGCGCATCAGCTTGGCATCCCTTTGACCACGTTGGACGAATGTCCCCAGTTAGATTTGACCATAGATGGGGCCGATGAAGTTACGCCGAATCTTGATTTGATTAAAGGTCTGGGCGGGGCTTTGCTGCGCGAAAAGATTGTCGCCGCCGCCTCCACCAAACTGCTGATTATTGTTGATGCTTCCAAGCAAGTTGCCCAGCTTGGGACGCGATCTCCGCTGCCGGTGGAAGTTCTCGCCTTTGGCTGGACAACTCATTTTGCACTTTTTGAACGTTTAGGCGCGACTCCAAACCTGCGTAAAAAGGCCGATGGCTCACCTTTTATTACGGATAGTGGCAATTTTATCCTTGATTGTACTTTTCCCCAGGGAATAACTGAGCCACAAAAGATTCAAAAGGCCTTAGACGCTAAACCAGGCATCGTTGGCCACGGTTTGTTTCTCGGCATGACGACCAGTGTCATTGTAGCCAGTGCGGAAGAAATCTGCATTTTGGGGGCCGATTTGAGGAACAAGTAACGTTAGTCCTGTGGGTAGTGTCCTTTAAGGCTTTTTTGCAACTGGAATCCAATGGCTTTAGCCATTGGCCCCAAAGGCTGAAGCCTTTGGCCTCCTGGACTCCTGGCGTTAGTTGCCCCTCAGCTTTATTTGAAGTACAATAAACAAGCTTAATCTTTTTCTGAAACCGCTTTTTTTGTTAGCTGGAGGAAATCAGCGATGCCTAATAGCTCTAAGGCGTATCTCCTGGCGAAAGCTGCCGCAGGCGAACGCCTCTATTTTAACGAAGGCCTCCAACTCTATCACGAAGCCAGTTTGATTGAACTTGGCATGGCCGCGAATGCGGCTCGGCAGATCCGTGTCCCTGGGCGAATTGTGACTTATTTAGTAGATCGTAACATCAATTACACCAATATCTGTAATGTCAATTGTCTTTTTTGTGGTTTTTCGCGTCCCGCTGGGCATCCTGATGGGTTTGTTGTTTCCCGCGAAGAACTTAGCGCTAAGATAGATGAACTTGTCGCTTGGGGGGGAACCCGCGTCCTGATTCAAGGGGGTAATCATCCCGATCTTCCGCTCAGTTGGTATGTTGACATTCTGCGCTGGATGCGCGAAACTTATCCTACAATTGAGCTTGATTGCTTTAGCCCCACCGAAATTTCCAATATCGCTAAAGTAAGTGGACTGAATACTTATGAAACACTAAAGATTTTACAATCCGCAGGTTTACAAGGCCTGCCTGGGGGTGGAGCAGAGATTTTGGATGATGAAATTCGCCACCGTCATTCGCCAAAAAAACAGAAAACCGATGATTGGCTCCATGTGATGCGAGAAGCCCAGGAACTTGACCTTAATACTTCGGCGACGATGGTTGTAGGTTTTGATGAGTCGTATGAACATCGGATGCGCCATTTGCAACGGCTGCGAGACCTTCAAGACTATAGTTTGCGGGAACATGGCAATGGTTTTATTGCTTTCATCTCGTGGACTTTGCAGCATAGCCAAGTAACAAGTTTAGGGCGCAGTAAGCATCATGATAAGTATGGTGCTACACCGCACGAATATCTCCGCCACGCGGCACTGTGTCGACTCTTTTTGGACAACATTTTGCATCATCAAGCGAGTTGGGTGACGCAAGGGCCAAAAGTAGCGCAAGTTTCGCTTGAATTTGGGCTTGATGACTTTGGCAGTACGATGCTGGAAGAAAATGTAGTTTCGGTGGTAGCCCACCAAAGCCATACGCGGATGACGGAGGCAGAAATTCACGCTTTAGTAAGGGGTGCAGGTTACATTCCCGCCAAACGCGACACCAACTATAACCTCTTAAAAGTTTACGATGACCCGAATGAAATTTTGCCCCCGCCGCCCCCTAAGTATCACTTGCGGGACGTTGATGCGACCATTAAGGCAAAGGTCGAGATTCTTTCGCCGCATCACAATTAAGAGGTTAGTATGCCTCTTTTCAGAACCATCCGGGCCTCTGAAACCCCCTCACGGAATCCACGGCTTTAGCCGTGACCCAACAGCTAAAGCTGTTGACTCCGGGGAAAAGAGCTTTGGTTCAGCCTATTTGATTCCAAATTCAGGGGTTTCATAGCAGTAACTTTTAACTTCCAAAACTTCCCTCCCTTCAAACCTTTGGGCCTCGTGGGGTTTCTGAAACCCCACGAGGCCCTTAAAGTTCCCACAGATCAATAACTTTCGGTAGTCCTGTAATGGTAGTGTACTTTGGAGATCTTTCGGCAACTGGAATCCGATGGCTTTAGCCATTGGCCCCCAAAGGCTAAAGCCTTTGGACTCCTGGACTCCTGAACCATAATCTTCACCACTCCTGACTTTGGCACTACCTAACTTTCTATTCCTTCAGTTTTGGGGAAAGGGGCTGACCTTCTTCCCACGCTTTGAGATACGGATAAGGTGAAATCTGCCCCGTAGCCAGGTCGGCGGTGGGCGCGATGGCGGGCGACCATATATCAAAGTGAAGGTGAGGAGGGGTAAAGCGGGCATTCCCTGTGCGACCTGTAAACCCCAACAAATCCCCTGCTGCTACTTCTACTCCAGGCTTGATTCCCTCTGCAATTTTGGAAAGATGGGCCCCGTAGTAGTAGAGACCGTCTTGCCCAATGATGCG
Organism: Chloroflexaceae bacterium UBA1466; assembly: GCA_002325605.1. Classification (GTDB taxonomy): domain Bacteria; phylum Chloroflexota; class Chloroflexia; order Chloroflexales; family Chloroflexaceae; genus UBA1466. The sequence goes on along the minus strand of DCSM01000119.1, from coordinate 1,900 downwards.
GACGGCCAACCCTCCGCGTGAGTAAGGGCTATCAATCTTTGGGTCCCAATTATCTTCCCAACTCACAAACTCTACTGTTCCAGCCGTCGGCGCTACAAATTCACTTCCCATCGGGCAGAAGATGTCCGTTGCAGGATAATCGTGATGCTCTGGCCCATACTGTACTTCATTCGCAATCACAGGAAAGGTGTAGGCAAGGGTTTCGCCACCCGCAATCCGGGGGAGATGACCCTCAAGCTTGGTCGGAGCTGGCTTATCCCAACCCAGCAGCACACCCGTATGGCGTTCGGCGGAGAAGTCCTTACTAGGAGTTCCACGGGGGCCGTAATCATCAACGATGGTAGGTTGCTGAGAAGGTGCTAAAGGTAGTTCAGTAGGGCTGGGGCTTGGGGAGGGAGGAATGGCCGTTATGGGAATTGCAGTCGGCGTGATGGTCGGTAAAGGTGTCGCGGTGGGAGTAAGGGGAATCGGAGCAAGCGAAAGGGCAACCAACCCAGGCGTGGCCGTTGGGGGAATTGGGGTTGGGGTAGCACTCGGTGTAAGACATTCTTTAGGGTTGTCTTGGCACAAAGCACTGACTAAAGGTACACTTTGCGCGAAGGATTTGAGCGGTAGTTGGTCAGATTCGACCCAACTTGTTTTTTGTTTAGCAAGGGGGGTTGGTGTGATTATGGGAGTTGGGAGGGGAACAAAGGAAAGAATGACTTGGCTACATCCATTCAGCGCAAGACTGAGACCAAATAAGCAGATCAAGTATCTTAGCTGAAGCAACATAGGAAAGATGCTATCTCGTCTGATCTGACAACTTTGCTTGCCCCAACACGACAACCTCACTGATCGCCGTGAAATTCATTGGATTCCGCGAGTCCTTTGGGGGAAAGGTGTCCAGAATTTCGATTTTCAATGAAGTGCTGACTGGAGGAGGGTCAAGCTTTACGCTCTGATAAGTAGGTTGATCTTTGAAGGAAACAGAGACGCTTTTATCATCATCGAAAATAAATTGGGCTTGTTTAACACGCCGATTTTGAGGGAAGCGGTCATCTTTCGTGTAAGGGTCAATCTTAGCGTAGCCTGGTAAGACCTTTACCTCGTTGATTAGAGTAAGGTCTGCAAACTTCAGCAGAACATACTCATTCTGTCCTGATCCAGGGACGCGCCAGGCCGTATCCTTTAGCCCATCAATGAGATTTTCGGGGGCATAGCTTACAAGGTTATCGCCCCCATCTTTGGTTGAGGGAGCGGTCTTGCTGGCAAGTACTGCGACAGGCTGTTGAGTTCCTGTGGGCCCAAAGCCAGCGGGCCTTCCCCGATGCGTTCTAAAAATAAGAAGGAGCGCAAAGAGTAGCAAGAGTCCAAGCAAGCCCAAAGTTCCCCCCAAGATAGGCCAGACCAAAGGTACTCTCCATGCGGGGGTTGGCTTAGGGGAAGGTAGGGGCGCGGGGGAAGGGACAGGGGAAGGCGAAAGAACCACGGTTGGGGATTCGCAAGCTAATTGCAAGGCCTGCCGCATTACGGCGGCACTGGTAAACCTTCCATTAGGATGCAAGGCTAAAGCTTGATTCAGCACCTCACTGACCGCGATCCCCACTTGCGGATTGATCTCGTGAACGGGGATAAGGGGCGTAGGCTCCAGGTTAAGTTCTGTCGCGGTACGTTTGAGAACATCTGGAGGAGGCGTGCCCGTCAGAAGAGAGTATAAGGTTGCCCCAAGGCTATAAAGGTCGCTACGGGCATCGCTGAAGGAATGTTGCACCTGTTCCAAAGGTGCATACTGTGGCGAATAACCTGCTAAGGTGCTAGTTATAGTCTGCTCCCCTAGCAAGTTTTGAGCTACTCTACCCTTTGCCAAGCCAAAATCTAAGAGGATAATTTCTCCCTGGGGCGTGAGCTTGAGGTTTTG
>DCSM01000042.1 GCA_002325605.1 Chloroflexaceae bacterium UBA1466 | reverse complement strand
TTTGACTCCGCCAGCAGCTTTTTCGCTTGGGCTATATCAGATTTTAGCGCAGGAAGCTCAGAATTATAGCCTGGAATGCCTGGCGGTAAGATACCTTTCGCAGGTTTCACACTGCCGTGAAGCGAAACTTCAGCAATTCGCTCTCGATCTAAGAGGAGTGCAAAGGCTTGCCGCACTTTTAAATCATCAAATGGTGGGATCGTAACGTTCATTCCGATATAGGTCAGCGAAAGTTGAGGAATACTAACTAATTCTTTTGAAAGGGAATTGTTGGGATCCCGCACGCGGGCCAGCGCAGAGGCATAAACTTCTACGGCATCGATCTTGCCTTCTTCATAGAGAACCATTGCATTACTCGCTGCGGCCCCGATTAGAAATTTAACCCGATCAAGTTTAGCTTTAGCTCGATAGAAATTAGCATTTCGCTTGATCACCAGCGTCTGATTATGTTCCCAACGCTCAATTTCAAAGGGGCCACTCCCATTAGGTTGCTCTGTCCAATCTTTCCCGCTTTTCTCAACAACTTGCCGATCTACAACGAAAGAGGTAGTATGACAAAGTTTTGACAGAAAATACATTTTAGGCTTATCAATCGTGAGCGCAATGGTCTGCGGATCAAGGACTTTTAAGCCGCTTATTTCGGTAGCTTTGCCATCCAACTTGTCTTTTACCCCCACAATATCGTTCAGATAAGTCTTTGCTGGCAAAGAATTTGCTAGTTTAGGATCAGTTGCTCTTTCCAAAGAATAATAGACATCTTCGCTCGTGATTGATTTACCATCAGCAAACCGCGCATCTTTCCGCAGAGTGAAGGTATAAGTTGTTTTATCCGCCGAGATTTCCCACTTTTCAGCCAGATCAGGCTGCACTTTCATCTCATTATCTAAACGGACTAAGCCACTAAAAAGCTGTCGAACGATAAAAGCACTCGTTGTGTCCCCAACCAACGCAGGGTCAAGCGTGGGTGGGTCTTGATTCCCTAACGTCATTATCAAGTTGCCCCCACTGGAAATCGGCTGAATTTTCTCTACTGTTGGGGCAGGCTCTGGCGTTAATTCACTTTCATCGCCACCTTCGCCTCCGCAACTTACCAAAATCAACACCAAAAACAGAATTAACCATCGTGAACTGCGTGAAAACTTTGAAAAGTACTGTTGCATTGCTGATTATCCTTGATGCTATCTTCAAAAATCATTCTTGCGCTATGTAAGGTTTAACGAGGGCCAACGCGAAAGCACTATATTCTTCTTCAGGTGAGCAAGCAGCTTGTAAGAGAGAAAAGGCTTCTGAAGCCTTTGTTTGTTCATAAATTTTCAAGATGCAAAGTAATCTATTTATGAAAGCACTCCGTCCTTTTATCAAATCCATTCGGCCCCGCGAGCCATTCAAGTCAAAGATCTCTACAACTTTCTTTCCTCGCTCGTCAAGCCCATAAACGCTGGCCCAAGAAATTTGCTCATCCCAGGAAAAACGAAAATGAATGAAAGGGTCTGCTTGAGCGTCGGTTGGGTCGATTAGCAAGGGTTGCCCAGCAGAGTCAAGAGGGAACAAAATTCCCTTATGTTGGGTATTATTGCACTTATCACATGAAAGAAGAAGATTATCCCAAGCAAAAGTTTTATCTGGATAAGCACTTTTGGGATAAAAATGCTCGATTTGTCCATAAGTTACAACGGTAATTCTACTTTCGCAATAAGCACATTTGCCATAAAACATCTTTACAAGCGCATCCTTAACCTCTTTGTGATTATACTTCTGCTGTATCTTCTCAAACTTCTTTTTAGCTTGCTTTAATTGCTCTTTTGGGGACTGATCCAGTTCATTCAAGGCTTCCAATAATTCCTTTAGCCAACGTTGAGCATTTTTCTGGAGAACCTTTGGCTCTGCTGCTCTCTTCACGCGAATCATTTTGGCAAATTCTCCGCTAAAAACTTATTCATCCGTTCTGCTAAACTCCCTGGCTCTGGTGGCTTATCAGCCCCATCTAACCTTTTCATAAAGTTTGTCAATCCAGCCAGGATCTTTTCTTCTTCTGGATTTAATTCAGGGAGACGCATTTGCAACTGATGGTATTTTTCAATATTTGCTTGGGTTTCGGGTGAATAAGTTGAGATCAAACCAAAAGCAGGGCTGCGTAAAACACTATCTACATCGTAAATAGAAAGGTCTTTAAGGTATTCAATTCCAATTACTCCCGCAGCATCCCTTTCAAAACGCACAGTAAGCGCATTTTCCCCAGCCCCAATTGCAATCAAAGGGCTATGCGTTGCGACAATAAATTGCAGGTTAGGGAATGTTTTGCATAACCAGCCTGCAATATCGCGTTGCCAAACTGGGTGCAAATGAATATCTAACTCATCAATTAGGACAACTCCTGGAGCATCCATTGGATTGTCCAAATCAGGAAAGATTTGGAGTAACCGCCAGACTAAATCCCCTGCCAAGGCAATCACACTGCGAAAACCATCAGATAAGCTAATTGTCGGTACTTCTCGCCCTTGCACTTCGAAAATAATTAATCCTTCTTTCGTAACCCTTGCGATTTTAGTACCTTTAGGCAAGAGACTGGCAATAGCTTCTGTGCCCACTGAACGCATCTTCTTGGCTTGTTCATCGTTAGGGTCTTTGGCCAAACGAAAATCAAGATAGACCATCCAGCGTTCAAAAGAACTTAAAGCTCGATCTTCATCAAATTGGGTGCTGAAATTACTCTTCCGCGTGGGCATTTCCAAGCTTGGAATGAGAATTTGGCTCTCGCGGGTGAGTCGCCGAAAGGAACCATAGCCCGCTGCAAACCACCCTTTACTATCAGGAGCAAAAGCATTTACTCTTAACCAACTCAAGATGGCGGTATCATCGGTAACAAGGGTTGGTTGCGTGTAGATTTCTTTATTATATTTTATATCTTTGCGATCTTTGCGGTCACGCCACTTTCGACCCTTCACGGGAACTTCTACCGCTTTGTCGCCAGTTACAAAGTAAGTATAAGAAAAGTGCCTCCGTGCTTTTCTCTTTTCACTACTATAAGAACCTTGATCGCCCTCTTCTTGATTGATTTCGACATAAAGCTTGCCTGGTTTTGAAGAATCACCTACCCACCCTGTGGGGCGAGGCAATAATTCTTTCGCGGCATCGGGGCCAGCCAGAAGTAAGCCTAGCGCTTGGAGAACCGTACTTTTCCCAACCCCATTTTCGCCTAAAAGCGTAATCCAACGATAGGGTTTGGCTTTTGCACCTTTGCTCTTATTGTGCGTAAAGATGATTTCTTTGTCTTCAAAGCATTTAATGTTTTCCAAACGAACACTTTGGAGCCACATGGTGAAATCCTTTCGTTACAATTCAAACCTTCTTACCTGCTAATTGCCCACATGCCGCCGCAATTCCCACGCCGCGCTCGACCCGTACTGTGCAAGCTATCTTCCGTTGCTCAAGAATAGCTTGAAAATTATCAACCCGCTGCCGATCTGCACGTTTTAGCGATGTTCCAGGGATTGGATTCCAGGGAATAAGGTTGACATGACAGAGAAATGGTTGCTTATTCAGTAGGATTGCTAACGTTTCTGCGTCTTGCGAACTATCATTGCGCTCTTTAATTAGGACATATTCAAAAGAAACTCGCCGATGCGTTGATTCAGCATAATCTCGCGCTGCCTCAATTACTTCTGCAATGGGATACCGCCGATTGATCGGCATAAGCTCACTTCGCAATTCATCATTTGAGGCATGTAACGAAATAGAAAGATTGACAGGGAGCGTTTCTTGCGCTAAACGACGAATCCCTGGCACAAGCCCTGCCGTAGAAACCGTCATGCGGCGAGCCCCAAAATTAAAGCCTTGCGGGTCGTGGAGGCGCTCCACCGTCGCCCACCATTCCTCATAATTCGCAAAAGGCTCACCCATTCCCATAAAAACGAGATTGGTCAGCGGTTGCGCTTGTTCTCTTGTCTCGCGGGCCGCCCATAAAACTTGTTCAATCATCTCGCTTTGCTTTAAGTTGCGAAGAAAACCCATCTTCCCTGTGGCGCAAAAGATGCAATCCATGGCACAACCAGCTTGAGTCGAAATACAAGCAGTGCTACGCTCGCGGTAATACATTAAAACGGTTTCAATAACTCCGCCATCGCCTAAGACAAAGGCGGCTTTTTTGCATGATCCATCATGAGCTAATTGTGTTTCACGAAGCTTTAGCCGCGAAAAAGCGACTTCTGCCTCTAGTTTCTGGCGCAAAGCTAAGGGCAAATCACTCATTTCGCTGAATGAGGTAGCCAATTTAACATAGATATGACGGTGAATTTGCCGAGCGCGAAAGGCAGGTTGGCCCCATTCCCGCAGCAAAGCTTCTAAGGCGGGAAGCGTGGTCTCTGTGAGTGTGAAAGGTGTTTGTGTCATAGGGGCATTATATCATGCATTCCCTAGCCTACCCCCAGCGGGATTTGGGAAGGCAGGACAAACCACCAATTCCTTACTTGCCACATTAGGAAGCATAGACTTAGCAACAAAAGCGCAAAACTTAGGTCGCGCCGATTCATTTGCCAACGCCTTTTGGGGAGAGCTAAGTGGGTGCTTAACCAAGCTAACAGAGTTGTAAGCAGCGCGTAAAGCAAAAGAGTCGCCCGATAAACGGGTAAAACCTTCATTCCATCTTGGCCGTAGTAGATTACGCCTGGAGAAAGTAGACTCAAGATCGGTAATCCCGCAAATGGATCGTTGTAAAAGAAGATTGCCGCGCCACTACTCTCTGGGGCAACCGTAACAATTGAGATTAGGGCGCTAAAGGGATTAAGGTAGACCAATTGGGGCGGCACAGCTTGCCCAGATAGATTGTTAAACTGCCCCCATACCCCCCCCGCGACCAAAGTCCCCCCCAATAAGAGGAGGATGAGCATGTAGCTCATTACCGTGGCTTGCGAAGTCCGTTGCGCCAGCGAAGAGCAATATAAGCCTATCGCTCCGCAAGTTATCGCTGTGCTAATCAGCAGAAGCAGCGTCTTTAGGACATCTTTGGGCGTGATCCCCCCAAACATCAAGACTACACTGAAGATGGGAATACTTGCGAAGATTAGCAGGAAGAGATAGCTCAAGGCCGCAATTAGCTTCCCCCAAAGGATGTGCATTGGATTGAGCGGGGTCGCTAAAAGCAGGTCGTAAGTAAGCTGCTCGCGCTCACTGCTAATCGCGCCACTGGTCATCGCGGGGGCTAGGAAGACTACTAAACTGAGTTCACAGAGCGCTAACCCCCGAAATAAGGCTTGCCCTACTTGCGGACTTAGCACCGTCCCCCCAAACCGTTCCTGTTGCAGCATCAATTGATAGATACCATAGCCAACCGCGACCAGCGTGAGGAGGAAGGTAGTTAGGATTGCGTATGGCCGCGCCCCCCGCATACGGGAACGAAGGTCTTTGAGGATAATGGGGTTGGGTTCAAAGATTGGTACTTCTACATGCTTCATATCAGTACTTCAGTTAGCCGCAAGAAGAGCTTTTCTAATTCCTCAGCTTGCACATGGTAATTACTTACCGCAACCTTCTGCGCTAAAAGATAACTTAGTAAGGCCGCAAGTTGCTCCTCTGTCGCACCATCTAAGGTAAGGTGCAAAAGACGTGGATCACTTCCATCTATCTGCAACTCAAGGATAAGGGGAAGACCTTCACTACCTTGCCCCTTTGCTATCTGTTGCAATAACTCAAGGGCCCTTGTAGCATCGTGCAGAACTCTGATCTGAAGCTGGTTTCCCTCTTGCAGTTGTCGCCGTACTTCTGCTACGGGCCCACTTACTACCATCTTTCCATGGTTGATAATCCCGATCTCCGTTGAGACTTCTGCTAACTCACTCAAAATATGAGAGCTTATAAAGACCGTCTTGCCTAGATCCCTTAGAGTCCGTAACAACTCTCGCAACTCCACCCTCGCACGAGGGTCAAGGCCACTTGCTGGCTCATCGAGGATCAGGATCGGCGGATTGTGCACTAAAGCATGCGCGAGACAGAGTCTTTGCTGCATCCCCCGCGACAGACTTTGCACAAACGCCTCCCGCTTAGACCGCAAGTCTACTAAGTCGAGCAACTGATCTATGGTCGCCTGCCTCTTCTGCCGCGCTATTCCGTAGCACCGCGCAAAGAAGTCTAAGTATTCCCAGACCCGTAGATCATCGTAAACCCCAAAGAAGTCTGGCATATAACCAACTAAGTGTTGCGCTTCAACCCCACTCCGACTTAGCTTCTTCCCCATCAGGTGGATTTCACCCTTCGTTGGCTCAAGTAGACCCGCCAACATCCGTAGAGTAGTCGTCTTGCCAGCCCCGTTAGGCCCGATGAAGCCATAGATACTGCCCTCAGCTACGCTCAGGCTGAAGTCTTCTAACGCCGTCATCTTGCCATACCGCTTCGTAAGGTTCTTGATCTCTATCGCATACATCAGCTAGACCTTCCTTTTCTAAGGTAATGTTCCCGTTAGCTTTGCCCCAACGAAGAAACATCCCATTGCTTCCTTATTAGCACTTAATCGCAGCCGTATTTGACCATTGTTACTCACAAAGTTTCGTACCTCGATCTCTAATGGTTGGTTATCTAATTGCTCCTTTACCCACTGCTGCTTTTCCCAGTCGAAAAGAGCTATCTGGATAGACTTTGGCCAATCGCCATCCACAAAGGGTAGAAGGGTCAAGGTCTTAGGCTTAAAACCGAGGAAGTAAGGGGGCAACCGCAAAGTTTCGACCAGTGGTTGGTTGAAATTTGCTACACCTAGCCCTTGGCTCCCCATACAAAGGTAATCAGTGGCTGGCGCAATTACTCCCTCTTCCGCAGCCTCAAAGGTTCGTTCAAACCAATCACTATCTAGGGTAACAGGCTGCGGCGTTAGATGCAAGGGCGGTTCAAAAGCGATTAAGGTCGTGTTCTGGCGTTCAACCTTTTGCTGAGGAACTACGACTTTGAGAGGGGAAGTCTTACTCCAAGCTAACAGCAGGGGGCGAGAGCTACGTCTAAAATTGCCCGTAGAGAAGAGAGAGTCTAAGAGGGAGGAACGCAACCTTATCAGAGGGTCGGGGTTAGAAGGAGACATTGCCGAACTTAACTCTGGTCTAGCACCCTTAAAGCCTGCGCCACTTAGCTCATCTCCATAGATGAGATAGCTCAGAGGAGACCCAGGACCAAACTTCAGCTCTAGTTCAGAGTCCTGCTTCAGACTCAAGGTCGGAGTTACCCTTTGCCCAGGCGCTAACTTGCCTAACCGTAGCACGTGATACCCTTGCAACAAAACAAGATCCTCTAAGGCTTCCTGCCCTTGATTGATAATCTTCCCCGTTAGCTTATCCCCATCAAGCGTTAAGCTGGCCGTTAGGCCTGCGTAGGGTAAAACCTCATCACTAAGGAAGGCCCGCATTGACCATTGCGCGATCTCTATATTAGCCACCCGCGCAGGTAAAGCTTGCCTAAAGGAACCTCCTTGCTCCTGGCCACTCATGTCCCAAGCCCCTTGAAGAGAGATCGGGCGCAAGTAAGGGATGGTTTGCGGCGCGCCTGGATATTGAGCCTCTAAAGTATACTTCCTTTGCGTCGGGGAAAAGAGACCAACAAAGGTCTTGACCTGTGCTACTTCAGACTGCGAAACTACGGTAGTTGCAGGTAGGGAAGGTTGGAGAGGTTCTATCAACGTAATCTGCTTAATCACTACGTCTCCCCCGCGCTGGAGATAGCTCAACCCATAGGCCAACAAGGCAAAGATCAACGTGAGGGAAGGGACCACAAGCCAGCCCCAAGCTTGACGGTCTAACCGCCGTAAAACTAAGTAGGTCACGGGGCCAATCAACACAATATACGTAACCAAAAGAAGGCCTAAGAGCAGAAGGGGCGGTAATTCTAGCCCTGGGATTTGGGTGAGGTTTGAGGCAACATTCCCCTCTAGGAAGCTACGGGGGGTGGTATTGGGCGCTGCAAAGTTGTTTGGCATTGCTTGCAGCGGATGCAGCAGGTCGCTCCAGAAGCGGGGAGCTTTTGCCCAATGCCGTAAAAACGGGAGATCAAGGGCCATGGCCGTGAAGGTCACAAACCCTTTGCCAACGGGCCGTTCAATAAAGAGGGGAAGAGTACTTTGGGCTAACGCTCCGTTATAAAGAGGATAGGCGAGCGGGTCTGTCTTAGTCAGGGGGATGTCTTGAGCAAGCGTTACCACAGAAGAGAGACCTTCAATGCCAAAGAGCTTCGCCCCCCCCCATTGCTGCGTACCTTCTAAAGCTAAGGGTTGCAAGATCGCTGGTAAGCCCCTGAGCGTCTCCTGCGCCCCTTCCCCACCTCCAAGCACTAGCTGCCCCCCTTGCAAGACCCAGGTGGTAAGGGCGATCTTTTGCTGCTCACTTAGGTCACTCGTCGGCACTGCATTAAGGATTAGCGTATCAAAGGTAGATAGCTCCACCGCCTGGTCGGGGAACGTGGTTTGATCTAATGCCACCTGCTTGACTTGCACCTTATTGGACAATACCAACGGGATAGGCAAGCCTTCAGCACCTTTTGTTACTGTTGCCACCATCTGAGTATTAACCCCAAGCGGTTCGATGACTTGGGATTCCTGCGCTAAAACGGTTTGCCCATCCTGTTGCACAAACCTAACATTAAGGTTACGGTTAAAGCTAGGCAGAAAGACCGAAACTACCACAGCCTTCGTAGCCCCTTTAGGCAAGTCAAGCGCGACCCCATAGTTACTACTTCCATGCCCTATACTTACTTGCACTTCCCCCTGGACATCAGCCCCTTCGTTTTGCGCTGTGACCTTCACAGGAAGCCAACTCCCTACTCGACCCAGACCTTGAAAGGCTACCGCAACGTTCAGCGTAAGCCCCGTGGTTTGCAACAAAGAGGCTTGCTGCTCCCGTGAAGGGAGCGTTGGCTGTGGCTGGCGCTGCATAGCGGGCGGCGGAATTAGCTGCGGGCGAGAGACCGCCGTTACTTTCCCCAACCCTTCCCAAGCCCCAGCAGCGCTAAAGAAGACCATTAGGAGTAAGAAACCGAGAAACCCTTGACGCGGATTTGTCATCGCCATCTTCCCAATCATTAAGACCTTGAATGCACAACAGAAAGTATACCACAAAGTCGCCAGTTGGCAACCGTTTGCTTTGACATTTGGCCGCTCGCTGGCTTATCTATTTAATAGAGGCCTTTGCGGTCTGCAAGACCGCAAAGGCCTAATGGTTTGAGATCAGGATGGGCAGGGCTGGAGAAGGGTTACTCCCCCACCGAGCGAAGAACTTGGGCTACCAGATGCGGGCTGATGCGGAAGCCAGAGACCCTTACCATCTCCTCAATCAGCGGCTTGACTAGAGGTAGCAAACCATGCCTTTTAGCTAAGATGATGACCCCAATTACCCCAATCACTTGGATGCCATACCTTCTTGCTGTCTTTCGGCCCAGGAGTTCATCAATCAATAGGTAATCAGCCTTCAGTTCCAATGCAAGGGCAATGGCTTCCGCTTCCCCAGGGTCAAGGCTTTGCCTAAGCTGTTGCACCAGGGCTTGGTTGTGGGCTTGCCGAAGGTTAAGCCACGCGAAGTGACGGAAGTCCCTAAAGCCTGGCTTCCCTTGACCTTGAGCAAGTTCGTTGGCTACGGCTTCAGGGATGATTAGCTCCTGGTAAAGCTGAGGCAATAGGTCAAGTTGCTCCACCGCCGCCAGGGTGATGAGCGGGGAGGTATCACTGATGATGGTTAGCATAAGCTCATCTTCTCGACAGCTGCTAAATCTGCTGCTAACTCTTCTTCATCGTAGTGAATGTAGATGTTGCGGCGGCCCAAAAGCCTTTGAAAGGAGAGCAGATCTAACCCCGTTAGGTTAGCCGCTTGCCCCAAGGTCAGGCGCTTCTGTTGGTAGAAGAGGAGCGCTAGTTCTTGCCAAAAATCAACCTCTGAGAGGTTTGCTCGCTGGAGGACTTCACTAGGCACAATGATCGTCATCTTGGTTTACCTTTCCTTACGAACTAAAGATTGGGATGCTTGACCTTCCCCTGGAGGCCTTTGCGGTCTCGAATACCACGAAGGCCTAATGGTTTGAACTTGGTTAGGTTAGGGCAGGCTTACTCTAAGCCTAACCTGCGCTTGACTTCATCGAGCGGGATTGTCTCTTGCTGTTGGGCAACTTGGTCGAGAAAGGCCATTAGCTTCTTGTTCCTTCGCGTCCGTACTATTTCAAGGTCAAAATCATCAAGGGCCGTAAGCATAAACTGGCTTCCATCTGCAAACTGGACAATCAGGTCTTCATGGCGAGCTTGCTCAAATAGAGTATCTAGGTTCTGGGGGTTAGGGGAAAGGGTAATGGTTCTCATAAGGTATACTCCTCACCAGCAAGGAAGAGTGTGCTTCCTTGCTTATAACCAATTGCTTCTACCTTGACCAGGCAATTTTGTTGGTCTATGTCATAGAACACCCGAAATGCACCTAACCTTAGTTCCCACTCTGCAAGGATGTTAGGGCGTAGCCGCTTATGATTACGGGTTTCTTGATTGGGTTGTTGGCTAAGATGCTGCTGTATGGCCGTGATAAGAAATTGCTGGTCATACTTACGAAATGCCACAAGGTTGTCTATCGCTTTAGGTGTAAATTTAATCTCAAACAATAGTTACTTACCTTAATTCAGAAATGCAAGGCTTAGAAATAAGTTGACTTGGTATTTGGCCGCTCGCTGGCTTATCTATTTAATAGAGGCCTTTGCGGTCTGCAAGACCACGAAGGCCTACCAGGGTGGCTTAGAGAACCTAAACTGCAAAGGTTATGGTTTGCCATATTAAGGTTATGGTTTGCACTATTGCGGCATGGTAGACCTTTGCGGTTCTGAAAACCGCAAAGGTCAGGGGATTGGCAACCGCCGCGCCTAGTTCCCCAAAGCCAACCCATACGCCTGGAACGCAGCCCAATAATAGGGATGGGCCCATTTACTCTCCCGCCGCACCCACTTCACGGCCTCTAGCATGGCTTGCGATGGAGCCTTACCATCCTTCAGCGCTTTATAGAAGGTGGTAAAGAGTTCTTTCGTTGAGGTATCGCTCACCTTCCAGAGGCTTCCCACGACTGCGGGGGGCCCAGCTAAGAGAAACCCTTGAACCAACCCAACTAACTCGTCCCCCTCGTTGCCAGCAGCCAGCCCACTCTCACAGGCCCCTAGCGTTACAAGCGCGGTTTGCCCTAAGCGCATCTCGGTGATGATCTGTTGCACCGTCAGCCATTTCCCATCGGCGAGAAGTAACCCTGATTGCGCTGGATTAGCGGAATTGAAATTGCCGTGGCAGCCGAAGTGAAGAAGGTCATACGCCTGGGCTTGCTTAATGACTTCATTAGGCGTAGCTTGCGCTTCATGCAAGGCCTTAGCTTGCGAAAAGAGCGCCATTATCGCTTGCGCTTCAGGGATGGCACTATCTAGGTAGCTCTTACTTCCCTGTTCGCCAGGATATGCGACACTTAACAGCGTTGGCTCAGGAGCAGAAGGTCGAGCTTCCCGCTGCTTCTGATCGCGTTCCCTTTGGGCTTTGATGACCTTTAATGCGCCCAGGCTGGGTACGAAGGCTAAGGGGTAAAGGTCGATCAGATACTGCTCATCGGGGTTCCGCGCCGCAGCCAAAGGGAAACGGTGGAGTTGCGTGAAAGGAGCGATAATCAGCGACGTTCCTGCCTCGATTCCCAAGGGGGTAATGATTGCTTTGTAGAGATCAGAGAGAGTATCAAGGACTTCTGGTCTATTAACCAAAGTGCCCTTTAGCTTCGAATTGTTCACACGCTCTATCAGATCAAACCACTTCTGGAGTTCCTCCAACAATTCATCAGGGATCTCAAGGGGGATATAGCGGATTGCAGTGGGTGTAACCACAAAGGCCGCCCACCCTTCAGCATGGCGGTAATACTCGACCAAGGTCGCCTGGCAAGCACTTGCTAACGCCTTAGCATCGGCAGCGCTTAGGGCGGGAGCTTGGAGGGTGGCCGTCAGGGCAGGATACTTAAAGGTCATCGTTTCCCAATGCTCTCTTTCCTTAGCCTGCCGCTGTTCAAGGTCTTGATTTAGTTGAGCTATAACCTCCTGGGTAAGCTCTTGCCCAGTCCCGCTTTCGCTATCCCTCGTCAATCGGGCACGGATATTCTCTAGCTCCTGCCATAACTGCTGCGCTGTAGCCCAATCTGCGGCTAGTTCGGGGTTATCCTTTGCAGCATCCCCTGGCGTGAGGCGAGGAGAAGCAAGGGCATCTACAAAGGCCCGCCCCTTACCTGCTACCGCATAAGTAAAGGCCGCCTCAACATCCTTCGGATCATCGTGGAGACAACAAGCAACAAGTTGGGCATAAAGGTCTGCGTTCTCTACTGAAAGCTCCTGCTTACCCTCGTGCCGCTTGACTTCTTTTCGTAAGTTCTGGATGGCTTCATGGGCCATCTCTAGGTACTTGCGGGCCTCA
>DCSM01000158.1 GCA_002325605.1 Chloroflexaceae bacterium UBA1466 | reverse complement strand
ATCTACGGCTTGCTGATTAAGGCGGGCCTTTTCCCTCCCTACCACGCTGCGCCCCAAAAAGATCTCCCGTCAATGGCTCTCTCCTTTAGTCAACTAATCCTCTTTTATGTCTCATTTTCGCTCTTTGCGTTGCTTCCCTTTCCTGCTTTTGGCACAGTAATGGCTTCGCGCTCGAAGCAGCGCGAGGATGAGCGCCGCGCTTGGATTGCGGAACGGGGCGGAACGCTGGAAGACGCGGGCACAATCCGCACGCTGGAAGATTTGCGCGGCCTTGCGCTACCTCAATTCGGCACGTATGTTAGTAATGTTTTCAAGAAAAAAGGCTTTACCTTCAAAGATTATCGTTTCATTGATAAGGATAAACATCTCGATCTTGAATTTGTTTATCAAGAAAAGCCTTATCTCTTGCGCCTCTCCGTCGCCGACAAAGTCCGCCCAGGGACACTTGAAAGTTTACTTCAAGATATGCGCCATCGAAATATTACGCATGGTCTCGTGATAACCTCAACTGAATTTGCACCCGAAACCATAAAAAACAGCAAACATCGCCGAAACGTTGTTTTGATTGATGGTCAAACGCTCTTTGCAGCCGTGGAGAAATAGATGAAGATTGATCTTACAGGGCGTGTGGCTGTCGTAACGGGGGGCGGGCGCGGCATTGGGCGAGCGATTGCCACGACTTTAGGGCAAGCGGGAGCTACGGTGGTGGTCAATTATCAGACCAACGCAGGCACGGCCCAAGAAACTGTTGCGGCGATTACGGCGGCTGGCGGCACAGCTTTAGCTTTGCAAGCTGATGTCAGCCAGGCAAACGAGGTCGAAAAGCTCTTCAAAACCACTTTAGAAACGTATCAGCGGCTGGATATTTTAGTCAACAATGCAGGTATCACCCGTGATGCGCTTTTATTGCGAATGAAAGAAGATGATTTCGAGGCTGTTTACCAGACAAATCTGCGAAGTGTCTATCTTTGTGCTAAAGCTGCTTTGCGTTCAATAATGAAATCGCCTTATGGAAGGATTATCAATCTAACTTCTGCTGTGGGTTTGATCGGCAATGCAGGTCAAACGAATTATGCAGCCATGAAAGCCGGCGTGATTGGCTTCACCAAATCGCTGGCGCGGGAAGTTGCCAGTCGAGGCATTACGGTAAATGCAGTAGCTCCTGGGCTTATTGAAACTGAAATGACGGCCAAAATGAATCAAGCTGCACACGCCGCCGCGCTGGCCGCGATTCCTCTGGGCCGCATTGGTCAGCCCCACGAGGTTGCTCAATTGATCTGTTTTCTCGCGTCGGATGCGGCGGCCTATCTTACTGGCCAAACCCTTGCGGTGGATGGCGGAATGGTGATGCAATAGCCTATGTTTCGGAAAGTTTTAGTCGGCAATCGGGGCGAAATTGCGGTGCGAATTGTGCGGGCCTGTCGAGATTTGGGCGTGCGCTCTGTCGTTGCCTATAGCGAGGCGGACCGCGATTCGCTGGCGGTACGGCTGGCGGATGAGGCAGTTTGTATTGGGCCTGCTGCGCCGGCCCGTTCCTATCTCAACCCCCCAGCCTTGATTAGCGCCGCGATGATTACGGGCTGCGACGCGATTCATCCTGGCTATGGTTTTCTCTCGGAAAATCCTTACTTTGCTGAAATCTGTGCCCGTTGTAATCTGAAATTCATTGGCCCCAGTGCCCAAGCGATTCGCTTGATGGGCGATAAAGCGCTTGGTCGCCGCACGATGCAACAAGCCAATGTGCCCGTGATTCCTGGCTCTGATGGCGAACTTCACAATGTTGAGGAAGCGGCGGAACTTGCGCGGCAAATTGGCTATCCTGTGCTGTTGAAGCCGACGGCGGGTGGTGGCGGGCGAGGAATGCGCGTCGCTTACGAAGAGAGCGAATTGCTCAAAGCCTATCCCACGGCGCGGGCCGAATCTGAAGCGGCGTTTGGGCGAGGCGACCTGATTTTGGAAAAGTACATGACTGATGTTCGCCACATTGAGATTCAAGTTTTGGCCGATTCTTATGGTCAATCCATTCATTTGGGCGAACGGGATTGCTCTTTGCAACGCCGGCATCAAAAGATTTTGGAAGAAGCGCCGTCGCCTGCTTTGAGTCAAGCCCAGCGCGAGGAAATGGGGGCGGCGGCTTTGCGAGGCTTGCGGGCAATTGGTTACGTCAATGCGGGAACGTTGGAATTTCTGGTCGACGCGCAGAATAATTACTACTTTATTGAGATGAATACCCGGATTCAGGTCGAGCATCCTGTGACGGAGCAAATCACGGAAGTCGACCTGGTCAAGTGGCAATTGCGGATTGCGGCTGGAGAACGCTTGACGCTGACCCAGAAAGACGTTAAAATACGGGGCCATGCGCTGGAGTGTCGGATTAACGCCGAAGACCCAGAACGTGATTTCTTACCTGTAGGTGGCGAAGTTGAGTTTTTTCTCCCGCCAGGCGGCCCCGGTGTGCGAGTCGATTCGCATCTCTATTCGGGCTACACCTTACCGGGAGCCTACGACTCGCTGCTGGCTAAAATTATCACTTGGGGCAATGACCGCCCTGAAGCCTTGAGTCGGATGCGGCGGGCCTTGAGTGAATGTATTATCACGGGCCTCAAAACGACGCTCCCATTTCAGCTTAGGCTGCTGGAAGACAAAGAATTTTGCCTGGGCAAAGTCTCAACCAATTATCTTGCTAAGTTGCTCCAGCGCCCCAAAGGCCAAGCCTAAGCAGCCACGGATACCTCTTTTAGAGCCATCCGGGACTATGAAACCCTTTCACCTGGAGGGCTGTTGCTTCCAAGATCGAAAAGGAGGTTTCACACTAGGATTCCACGGCTTTAGCCGTGGCCCAACAGCTAAAGCTGGGGCCTCCGCGGGAAAAGAGCTTGGGTTTCAGCCTAGAAAGCAAGTTCGTTGAACTCATTTACCAAGTCATCAGCTTTGACGCTAAATGAGTTTACCAAACTATGGAATAAGGTGAATCTATCGTGGCTGGCTTACGGCATAGTATTCGGGTTGTAGCTTTACAAATCCTCTTTGAGCTTGACCTTACGAACCACGCGCTTGAAGAGGTTTTAGAGCGACATCTTCAGGAAGAAGAGTTTAGAGCTGAGAGTCAGACCTTTCTCCATCAGCTTACTTTCGGGGTCTGGGAGCAGCGGTCTCAGTTAGATCAGATCATCGCCGAAGCGGCCCCAAGCTGGCCTGTTGAGCAGATGCCGGGCGTGGATAAAGCGGTCTTGCGGATTGCACTTTTTGAAATTCTGCTTGATTCTGTTGAGCGTACCCCGATCAAAGCGATTATCAATGAGGCTGTCGAATTAGCCAAACATTTTGGGGGCGACAATTCAGGGCGGTTTGTGAATGGGGTTTTAGGTACGGTTGTTGAACGTTATCCGCGCCAAAGTCAAGTCAAATAAGGATTAGGGTTCTTCTCCTGAGCAGCCGGTAAGTGAGTTTAGCGAACTTTTGTTAAGAAAGGGCCTCCGTAATGGTTTCTGCCGATCTGGAAGAGCAGTTACGTAAAATTGTGGGTGAACAGTTAGATGTTGAAGAAGATCAAGTTGTGTTGAATGCTTCGTTCATTGATGATCTCGGCGCAGATTCGCTCGGTTTAGTCGAATTGATTATGGCGTTGGAAGAAAGTTTTGGCCTCGAAATCCCCGATGAAGATGCGGAAAACATCCGCACCGTCGGCGATGCGCTCGCTTATATCCAAAAGCATGTAGCTTCTTAATCTTGCGTTAGCCATCAGAAAACCAGCACGCGCTTCGCTGAACGTGCTGGTCGCGCTTTTCATGAACCTATTTGGTGTTGGCCCGTTTGAATTACTCTTGCTTGCGGTGCTGGCGCTGGTTGTTGTGGGCCCCGAACGCCTGCCTGACCTGGCCCGCACGCTGGGGCGACTAACAGGCCGCCTTCTCGCCTGGCAAACCCAAGCTCCCGAAATGCAACTTGTCCAGCAATTGCGGCAGGAACTGGAGCAAGAAATCAATCTCTTGCGCCAAGAAGTTGTCCAAGCCCAGCGGCAATTAAATCTCGCCGAAACTTCCCCGAATCTTTCCTTTACCTCGCTTTTTAAGCCCCTTGAACTTTTGCCACCTGAAAATTCGCCTTCTTCTGCTCCAGAAATCCCTGAAATCACTTTGCAACCTGCAAATTTTAGCGTTGCAAACGGTTCAAGTCGACCTGGAGCAAAGAAGGTTGTACCAGAAATAGCTCTTGCTAAGGAGGAAAGCTCTTCAGTCGCAGAAGTTGAGCCGAGTAATTCCTCTGATTTAGCAAATCTTGCGCTTCAAATCCAAATTCTAACGCAAGATGTAGCGGCTTTGCAAGCTCAGTTGCGGGCCCAAAAGCTCTTAGCACCCGATTGGGAATTGCCTTCCAGCGCTCTAAAGCCCAAAGATAGAATCTCCTCATGATTGGGCAATCTGTGCCAAACCCAATTCCAGGTGACCCGCCGCGCAGTATGACCCTTATGGATCATCTTCTTGAGTTGCGGATGCGCTTGGTAAAAGTGCTAATTGGGCTACTTATTGGGATGAGCGGTGGGATGTTTTTAGTTTTTGGCCCCTTTCGCCTCGTAGATTATATCATTGAAGCCTTTACGCCTCTCCCTTTAGGCAACCCAAACTATCCTCGTGTTCAAGTTTTTGCCACAGCCGAGCAATTCACGAGTTATACATCGGTAGCCCTTGCAATAGGGTTTGTTTTCGTTATGCCGATTCTTGTTTATCAAACAATTGCCTTTCTGCTCCCAGGGCTTGAGCGCAAAGAACAACGTTATCTCTTCCTGGCTATGCCTTTTGTGATGTTTTTCTTCCTTCTGGGGCTAGTTTTTGGCTGGTTTATTACTGTTCCCGCCGCAATTCGCTTTCTAATCAGTTTCAGTGATTCGCCCTTGATCGCCAACCAGCCTTCTCTGGCGGATTTTCTGCAAACCGTAACAACTCTCTTATTGACAAATGGTCTGATCTTTGAATTACCTATTATTATCTATATCTTAGCCCGTATGGACTTTGTGACCGCGAAGCAATTGTCTAATTATCGCAAATATGCTTTTTTGTTAGTAACAATTATAGCTGCAATCATTACGCCCACAGGTGATCCTATCAATTTGCTGCTTTTAGCGTTGCCAATGTATCTTCTTTTTGAGTTTGGGATTCTGCTTGCCCGCTTAGTTCCCACAAATAAAATTTAGATGTTCAAGCTTCAGCGACCTTTCTACCGTTGCCCACCGTATCTTGTGTTAGGATTACTGGTGGTGCTTGGTTTTGGTTTACGACTTTGGTTTCTTTCCCTTGGCTTACCGACTCCGCAGTTTTCCTCGGCTGACGACGGCGATTACTACCAAAGAGCATTACGTTTTGCTACTACGGGGCAATACATTGATGATTTTTGGTTGATTCGCTCTCCACTCCACGTCTTTTTCTTTGCTTTCCTCTTAAAAATAAGCATTATTCTCGGTAATATTGATGGGGTCTTTCTCATTCAAGTGGTGCAAAGCGGGCTTTTTGCGCTACTCATTCCCGTTGGTTATGCTTTAGCAAAGCATCTTTTCAACCCTAAAGCAGGCCTGATTTTTGCTGTTTTCCTTACTTTCTGGCTCCCTCTTATTGAGCTTCCCGCTTATCTTCTCAGCGAAAATCTCTATCTTTTCCTCTGGCTCGTGCATCTTTGGCTCTTTGTCTGGTGGTCTCGCAAGCGAAATTGGTATCTCTTAGCGCTTTCAGGCGTTTTACTTGGCCTTGCGTCGCTTACCCGTTCCCCTTTGTTCAATAGTGTGGCCTTTATTGGCTTATTTTTCTTCCTTGAAGCGTTTGAAAAACCAAAAACACAACAGGTAGAATCTAAAAATAAAGCTCTTGCTTTACTATTAAAGAAGTTTGGGCAAAATTTTGCGCTCTTTCTGCTACCTTGTTTGCTTGTTATTCTACCTTGGACTGTCCGAAATTACATTCTTTATCAGCAATTCATTCTGCTTGATACGATTAGCTCAGTGAATTTGTGGCTTCATCTTGCAGATTATGAGGAACAAAGTACCTCGATTCTGAAGAAAATGCCGCAAGCCGAGCGCCAACCCTTTGCGGTAGCGGATACCAAAAGGATGTTTCAGGCAGACCCTGGAGCTTTCTGGAAACGGCTCTGGCGCAATGCAGCCTTACATTTTAGACATATTTGGAAAGCGCAATTTATCGAGGATTTTATTCAAAAAGGTAGTTTTAATGGGCGACCATTGCGCGAAGTTTGGTTTTTAGGGGCTTTGAGCGATTTGCTGTGGTTTCTTTGCACCCTAACGGGCTTGGCGGCTTTAACTGCTCCGCTTAGGGAAGGGCATTTTCGGTGGCTTATCTTAGGCTGGATCGGCTATAATATCCTTGCGATGCTGATTATGCACATCGAACCGCGCTATTTATTGCCTATTTGGTTGCCGCTAATGCTCTATAGTGCTTGGTTTCTGAGCGATCTGCGCGGAATGTTTCAACTTTTTCAGCAACATAAAGCCCATAGCTTCTTACTTCTGCTAGTTACAAGTAGTTTTCTTTTTGCAGTTTTTACTTATCGTGATTATCCTAGCATGGTTAGGCGGGCCATTAAACGTGAAAATCATTTTAATACAGGTTTTAGAGCTTATGAAAAGGAAAATTACGCTTTAGCAATTCAAGAATTTCAGCAAATGGTCGCGGTTCAATCTGGTTTTTCCCCTAGTCGGGCGATGCTGGCGCTTGCTTTCTTAGCGCAAGGACAGGTTGAGGAAGCAAAAAATGCACTTAGAAAGAGTAATAGTCAATGGCCCATTATCGCGCAAGCGGCAATAGCCCGCGAGCTTGAGGAGTCACGAAAAGCTAAAGACCTGTTCAAAATTGCGGAGGAGAAAGCGGGTGAAAATGTCCAGAAAACAACTTTGCAGTGGTTGCGGCCTCAGAAAACAACACATCTCTCGTTTGGCAATAATTTAGATTTGGGTTATCTTGAGGGTTTTTCTTTAGCAGAAAGTATTTCACGTCCAGATAATCAGATACAAACTTATCGTTGGCTTGAGAGCAAAGGAAAAATCGTTTTGCCCTTACCAAAA
>DCSM01000179.1:8825-10300 GCA_002325605.1 Chloroflexaceae bacterium UBA1466 | reverse complement strand
CCAAGCTCCCCGTGAGCGAGATCGTAGCATGTGGGGGTTCTATTTTGAGGATTGATGTCTTGGGAATTGCAGGACTGGGGATCACTGGACTGGGGGTTGCAGGAATGAAAGTTCCTGGCTTGAGGATTGTGATGGTTGCAGTTGCGGTCAAATGCTCATCGGTTTCCTGAAGGTAGGTTGTAGCAGTGATCAGGGCCACACCAAGGTACTTAGGAAAGAAGGTTGAACCATTAATAGAACCATAAGAGAAGCCCCTGGAGTCCTTAGAAACCTCATAGCTAATCTGAACATCATTGATCGGAGATGTATCCCGCAGAATAGTCGTTTCTAGCGGCAAGCTCCCCGCGAGCGAGATCGTAGCTTTCGCAGGTTCAAGTTTGAGCGTTGCGGAAGGGATAACATTACCAGTTTCTTTGGCAAACGCAACCGTCTCCGGCAGCACGTCCACCGTGTCGCTGTAGCTGTCTGAAAGCACCGTTGCGGTTATCTCATAACTCCCTGAAAAGTTAAAGGTACGGGTATAGTTGAAACAGACCGCGCCCCAACAACTGGGTAATGGAAGGTTCTGCTCGGCCTTGACTCCATCACTAAAGGCCAGTTGCACTTTCCCCGTCGCTTTGCCATCCTGCAAGGGGGGATCAAAAACGACGACATTAAAGAGTGCTTCTTTCCCTGACACGATCTTATTATGATCAAAAATAATTAGAAGCCTTGTACTTTTCACATACAGAGTAGTTGTAGCTCGGCTGGTTTGGTTGAACTCAGAGACAAGATCGGCAGTAAGGATGTAAGTTCCCGCGTGCTTATAGGTGTGAGTGAAAGTACGGGTCTTGAGTGCATCGGTCATAAGGGAAGAAGCCTCAGGCAGCGGAGTACTTCGTTCAGAGCTACTCTGATCGCCAAAGGAAACGGTGAAAAAATCCCCTGCCCGACTTTGCTGGGCAATTGCGGTGAAGCCGACAGGCTCCCCAACTGCTACGCTATTCGCGGTTAGGGCAAGCACAGGAATGCGCCCCGTTGTGTAGCTCTCAATCCAATCGTGATAGCGAGCCACCCGCGTGAAGACTCCAGGGCTATTGGAGTCGGCACATGCCCTTCCCCTTGCCCAACTCGTGATCCCTGCTTGGACCAACTCATTCCCCTTTGGAACAAACAAGGGCCCCCCGTTATCTCTATAGCAAACCCCTTGGCCCCCTTCAAGGGGGCCTGCACAGAGCATATTCTCCTGAACGTCACCATTATACAATTCAGGCTTGTTGCAATCGGCATTGGAAAGAAGTGGAAGCGTTGCTTTCTGGAGCAGTTCGGAAGCTTTTGAAGTATTGGTCACGGTGTTGCCCCACCCAACCGCCACAGCTTTCACCTCAGGGGCCGCTAAGGTTGCTTCTTCGTCTAGGGAGAGCAAGGTGGCCGTAACGAGCTTCGTTTTTGAGAAATCTACAGGTTCGGCCAACCTTACAAGCCCAATGTCGTTG
>DCSM01000179.1:7400-8700 GCA_002325605.1 Chloroflexaceae bacterium UBA1466 | reverse complement strand
CTAACCTTGACTATCTGGCCCTGGTTATCTTCGTTAAGCGCACTGAGATTGCCCAGGGTAACACGAAAGTATTGGGGGCTGATAGCCGAATAATAATCAAGTACGCAATGGGCTGCCGTAAGGACCCAGCGGTCAGCAATGAGCGTCCCCCCACAGTATTGGTAGAGGGACAGTACCCCAGGTTCACTCTGTCCAAAAAGGATGGCAACCATCGAGGGGAATTCGCCAACCTTGGCCGTCTCCCCCCCAATAATCGTTAGCCCAGCAGAGGGCTTAGGAGTGGGGGTTTGGGCGTGGGCCGTACTTAACAAAATCAAGGCCACCAACAACGCTATTCCAAGCATAGTTCGTCGCATAAACTAGGTAATCCTTTCTTGAATGCTTTGACTTTACGGGCTAACCAAACCAGGCCCTTTGGGATTTTCAAGCCCAAAGGGCCTCGCTTTTTTACCGCAAGACCAAGGGTAAGTAGACCGTTTGAAGCGCTGGCCCCTGGACCGAGAGGGAAAGATCGTCAATCTGGAATAAGTTTGCACTGAAAGTAGTATCTGTAGATACTGTCTTCCAACCATAGATATAGTCAGCGTCAATGTTGAAAGGTTCTGTAATTGCTCTGCGCCAGAGATTATTCTGCCAACTATAATTCTCTACATGGAGAGAAGTAAGGTCAAGATTTGGATCTGGCACATACTTAGTCAGAGCTTGGATGACAGCTGAGATCGTTTCGGTGGTACTGAAAGCCTTAGCAAGGTCAAGAGTCAGTTGATAGGGCCCACCTTGGGTCGTTTGAAATTGACCGTAGTCAGGGTGGGTTGCCTCAATTGAAATATAGTATGGAAGCGGGACCCGGCCTGGCTCTCTAGCTGCATTAGTTATTGCTGAGTCAATGGGCGAACCTAGGCTCTCTATCAGTGTTATTTCGGTTCCTTCAGGAAAGGCCAACCCAGTACCAGATTGCTGAAGGGTCGGGATTTCGCTCAATGTAACTGCGTTCCCATTAATGGTATAACCATTCTCTGCATTCAAAATATCTTTTGTTACTTTGTAGTTAGGTGGATTGAGGATTGTAATGGTTGCAGTTGCGGTCAAATGCTCGTCGGTTTCCTGAAGGTAGGCTTTAGCAGTGATCAGGGCCACACCAGGGTACTTGGGAAAGAAGGTTGAACCATCAACATAACCGTAGGAGAAGCCGCTGGAGTCCTTAGAAACCTCGTAGCTAATCTGAACATCATTGATCGGAGATGTATCCCGCAGAAGGGTCGTTTTTAGGGCCAAGCTCCCCGCGAGCGAGATCGTAGCT
>DCSM01000179.1:0-7294 GCA_002325605.1 Chloroflexaceae bacterium UBA1466 | reverse complement strand
GTAATGGTTGCGGTTGCGGCCAAATGCTCGTCGGTTTCCTGAAGGTAGGTTTTAGCAGTGATCAGGGCCACACCAGCGCTTTGGGGAAAGAAGGTCGAACCATCAACATAGCCGTAGGAGGAGCCCATGGGGTCATTAGAAACCTCGTAGCTAATCTGAACGTCAGTAATGGGAGATGTCCCCCGCAGAACAGTCGTTTTTAGCGGCAAGCTCCCCGCGAACGAGAGCGTAGCTTTCGCAGGTTCAAGTTTGAGGCTTGCGGAAGGGACAACCTTAATGGTATCTGTGACGAACTCAACCGTATTCGGCAGCACGTCCGCCGTGTCGCTGTAGATGTCTGAAAGCACCGTTGCGGTTATCGCATAGCTCCCTGAATCGGTAAAGGTACGGGTATATCTGAAGGAAGGTCCTTCACACCCACAAGTTCGACACCCACAACCTCCGGGTAAGGGAAGTTTTCGCTCGATCTTGACTCCATCACTAAAGGCCAGTTGCACTTTACCACCATGAAAAGGTGGATCAAAAACTTCGACCATAAAGTATACTTCTTGCCCTGTTATGATGATCTTCTGCTGCTGATCAAAACTAACCCTAAGACCTGTACTTCTCACATTCACGGTAGTTGTAGCTCGGCTGGTTTGGTTGAACTCAGGGACAAGATCGGCGGTAAGGGTGTAAGTTCCCGCGTGCTTATAGGTGTGGGTGAAGGTACGAGTTTTGAGTGCATCGGTCAGAAGGGAAGAAGCTTCAGGCAGCGGAGTACTCCGTTCAAAGCTACTCTGGTCGCCAAAGGAAACGTTAAAGAAATCTCCCGCTCGACTTTGCTGGGCAATTGCGGTGAGGCCAACAGGCTCCCCAATGGCTACACTATTCGCGGTTAGGACAAGCGCAGGCATGCGCCCACTTGTGTAGCTCTCAATCCAATCCCGATAACGGGCCACTCGCGTGAAGACTCCAGGGCTATTGGGTGCGGCACAGTCTCCTCCCCAACTCGTGATCCCCGCTTGGACCAACTCATTCCCCTTTGGGACAAACAAGGGCCCCCCGCTATCTCCATAGCAAACCCCTTGGCCCCCTTCAAGGGGGCCTGCACAGAGCATATTCTCCTGAACTTCACCATGATACAAGGCAGGCTGGTTGCAATCGGCATTGGAAAGAAGAGGAAGCGTTGCTTTCTGGAGCAGTTCTGGTTTTTTTGAGGTATCGGTAAAAATGTCGCCCCACCCAACCGCCACAGCTTTCACGGCAGGGGCCGCTAAGGTTGCTTCTTCGGCAAGGGAAAGCAAGGTAGCGGTAACGAGCTTCGTTTTTGAGAAATCGACAGGTTCGGCCAACCTTACAAGCGCGATGTCGTTGGTAGCGGAAATGGGATCGTAGCCAGGGTGGGGAATAACCGCGCTAACCTTGGCTATCTGGCCCTGGTTATCTTCGTTGAGCGCACTTAGATTGCCCAGGGTAACGCGAAAGTTTTGGGGGGCATCCAATATGCAATGGGCTGCCGTAAGGACCCAGCGGTCAGCGATGAGCGTCCCCCCACAGTTTTGGTAGATGAACAGCATCCCAGGTTCACGCTGTCTTTTAAGGAGGGCGACCAGCGCGGGGAATTCGCCAACCTTGGCTGGCTGGCCATTGACAATCATGAGGCTGGCTGGGGGCGTGGGCGTTTGGGCCCAGGCGGGGCGGAACAGAGTCAGGGCTACCAAGACTGCCGCTAGAACTACCGTACCAATCAGTGGGCGTTGCATCCTTCGTGAAATCACTTCTTTTTTCTCCTTACATTTGCTTCCAGGGTTGATTTGGAACTACAACTCATTATACTACGAAAGTGCAAAGATTGTTTCTGGGAAAGCAGGATTGGCCCAAATTTGGCTTCTAAGCCGTCTTTCTGCGAGAAGCCAGGAGCGAACTGAGAGCTTTTGACAGTTCTTTGCCGTCTGTCCAGCCCTTTTCTCTGCTATAATGCGTTTGCGCTGAAGAGCGTGGGCAAACTTACAACACCTGTTATTCTTACATATAAGCAAAAATATAAGGGAACTATGGGCACCAAGAATTCACGGCTCCAAGGGTTTTATCAGTTGAACCCTCTTGATCGGCTTGCGATGGTTCGGTCTTTTGACGGTCTGAATGAATCTGACATCCTCGCCCTCCATGGTGGCCAGGGAACCCTCCCGCTAGACCGCGCTGATAAAATGATTGAGAATGTGGTCGGCACATTCAATCTGCCGCTCGGCATCGCCACCAATTTTCACATCAACGGGCGCGATAAACTTATCCCTATGGTTGTTGAAGAACCTTCTATCGTTGCGGGAGCGAGTTTTGCGGCCAAGTTAGTGCGTGAAGGGGGCGGTTTCCAGACAAGTAGCACTAACCCTGTGATGATTGGGCAAATTCAACTGGTCAATGTTGCGGCGCAGACGGGCGCGAAACACACCATTTTGGCCCGCAAAGATGAGATCCTAGGGCGTGCTAATGCCCAAAGTCGCAGTTTGATTCGGCTGGGCGGGGGTGCAATTGATGTAGAAGTCAATATCTTCCCTGAAAGCCCAATGGGGCCGATGTTGATTGTGCATCTCATTGTTGATTGCCGTGATGCAATGGGAGCCAATGCGGTCAATAGTATGTGTGAAGCCGTTGCCCCGCTGCTGGAACAACTAACAGGTGGGCGAGCCTACTTGCGGATTCTTTCTAACCTTAGTGACCGACGGTTGGCACGGGTCCAAGCGATTATTCCTGCGGCGGCCCTGGCCCGCAACGATATGCAGGGCGAAGATGTGATTGAAGGGATTTTGTGGGCTTATGCTTTTGCAGCGGTTGACCCTTACCGGGCGACAACTCATAACAAAGGGATTTTGAACGGGATTGATCCCGTTCTTATTGCGACGGGGCAAGATTGGCGAGCCATTGAAGCGGGGGCCCATGCTTATGCTTCGCGCAGTGGGCGCTATACTTCCCTCAGCGTTTGGGATACTGATGCCGACGGGAACCTTGTAGGAACAATGGAATTGCCGATGGCCGTTGGAATCGTGGGTGGGGCCACGAAGGTGCATCCTGCGGCCCAAGCGGCTCTCAAGCTGTTAAACATCCAAAGCGCCAGCGAATTAGGGGAAATCTGTGCGTGTGTAGGTTTGGCCAGCAACCTTGCGGCCATGCGAGCTTTGGCCACTGAAGGTATCCAACGGGGCCACATGGGTTTGCACGCTCGGCAGATCGCCATGGCGGCGGGCGCTCCGGGCCATTTAATTGACCGAATTGCCCAATGTATGGTAGAAGAGCGCAATATCAAGCCTGCCCGCGCCGAAGAGTTGCTCATTGAGCTTCTGGAGCTTAAAGCTCTGGAATTCACTTGCTAAAGTGGTTCCCTCAGAGACCTTACAGGTTTTAATGACCTGTAAGGTTTTTGGGGCCCGAAGCTTTCCTTAGCTTTCCTTTGAAGGGGAATAGAAATGTACCCAATGAACGTCGGCTCAGTTGACCGGGCTTCCCGCATCTTTGTAGGGTTAGGGATTCTTGCCTTTGCCCTCTTCTCCCTTCGCGGCTTAGGGGCGTTGTTCGCTGGGCTGTTGGGCCTTATAATCATTGTAACGGGTATCACGGGGGTCTGTTCGATTTACGTTCTCCTCAGAATCAGCACAAATTCCAGCCCGAATAACCCCAATCAACCTCAATAAAAAACCTTCCTTTGCGTGGTAGGCCAAGCAAAACTTATTCTCCCGCGACCTTATCACGTTCCAATTCAATCTTTAGTGGAGCTAATGCGTTTATGATGCAACCAAATCGCCCCGTAGGGATTATCGGCTATGGGGCTTATGTACCACGGTATCGCATTGCGGGCAAAGAGATCGCCCGCATGTGGTCTGATGGGCAAGGCGGTGTGCCCGTATCCGCCAAAAGCGTGCCGGGCCCCGATGAAGATACGATTACGATGTCCATTGAAGCAGGCCGTCATGCTTTAAGACGGGCCGGAATCTCAGCGGAAGAGCTACGGGCCGTCTGGGTAGGGAGCGAAAGTCACCCGTATAGCGTCAAGCCGAGCGGGACGTTGGTCTCAGAAGCTTTGGGCACAACCCCTTGGATCAGCGCCGCTGATTGGGAATTTGCGTGCAAAGCGGGGAGCGAAGCTTTAACGGCAGGGATCGGGATGGTCGGGAGCGGGATGGCCAATTACATCTTGGCGATAGGGGCAGATACGGCGCAAGGTCGCCCTGGAGATGCCCTGGAAGCTACCGCTTCGGCAGGCGCAGGGGCCCTCATCTTGGGGCCCGCCGACCAAGCTTTAGCCCGAATCGAGGGAGCCATTTCCTACGTCACGGATACGCCGGACTTCTTTCGCCGTGCAGACCGTCCTTACCCCGTGCATGGGCATCGCTTCACGGGTGAACCTGCTTACTTCCACCACGTGCGGAGTGCAACGGCTCGCTTGTTAGAAGGGTTAGGGCGTTCGGCAAAAGACTTTACGTATGCTGTCTTCCACCAGCCAAACGTCAAGTTCCCCCAAACGATGGCGAAGCAATTTGGCTTCACCGATGCTCAAATTGAACCAGGCTTACTTTCTCCGCAAATTGGGAATACTTATTCAGCGATTGCCTTAATGGGCCTTTGTGCGACGTTGGATGTCGCCAAGCCTGGAGATACGATCTTAGTAGCTTCCTACGGGAGTGGCGCGGGAAGTGATGCTTATGCCCTAGTCGTTACGGATGCCCTTTTGGAACGCCGAAAGCGGGCCCCGCTGTTAGCGGCTTACTTAGAGCGGCAAGTCTTTGTGGATTATGCCATCTATGTGAAGTGGCGCAATGAATTGGTGATAGAGTAGGTGAGAAACACAATGAAGAACGTCTTTATCATCGGCGTAGGGGCTACACCCGTCGGCGAACACTACCCGCGAGGCTTGGTCGACCTGGCCCTTGAATCAATGCGGGGGGCCCTTAAAGCCAGCCCCTTTAGCCCTAAGGATCTTGGGGCCTTATACGTCGCCAATGCCCTCGGCGAGACCTTGGCCGGCCAAGCTCAACTGGGAGCCGTATTAGCTTCCGCCGCTGGGCTGCAAGGGATCGAAGCAGTGCGCGTGGAAGCCGCAGGCGCAAGCGGAGGATTAGCCCTTCGCCAAGGACTTCAGTCCATTCAAAGCGGAGCTTATGACCTTGTAATGGTCACGGGCGTAGAGAAGGCCACGGACAAGTTCGATACCGCGATAGAAGCAGGCCAGGCTTTGGCGCTGGAGAGCGACTCCGAGGCCGAGCTAGGGGTTACTTTAACTTCCCAATGGGCCATGCTTATGCGACGGTATATGCACGAGTACGGCTATGCGGTAGAGGCCTTTGCTCCTTTCCCCGTCAATGCCCACGCTAACGGGTCTAAGAACCCCGGAGCTTTGTACCGCTTCCCCATTAAGGCCGATAAGTACCGCAGTGCTTCTCAGATCGCTTCCCCTTTGAATATGTTTGACTGCTCGACCTTGGCCGATGGCGCAGCGACGGTCATCCTTGCTTCTGAGAGCCTCGCCCATGAGTTGGGGGGCCGAAAGGTACGGATCGCAGGCAGCGCTGTCGCTACTGACACCTTAGCGCTCAACCAACGCCAGGATTTGCTCTGGCTGACCGCAGCCCAGCAAAGCACTTCTAAAGCTTTGAAGCAAGCCCACCTCAAGCTGACCGACATCAACGTCCTGGATATCACCGACCCTCACAGCATTACCGCCGCCCTTGTCTTAGAAGCATGCGGCTTCGTGGAGCGCGGCAAGGCCCCCAGCTATGCCGCCGAAGGTGGCATCTCCCTCACGGGCCCGACCCCTTTGGCAACCGCTGGCGGCTACAAATCTCGCGGCGATGTCGGTGGCGCTACAGGGGTTTATCAGGTCGTTGAAGTAGTCCGCCAGCTTTGGGGCGAGGCCGGAGCTACCCAAGTCCAGGGAGCTAAGGTCGGCTTCACCCAATGCTTGGGCGGAGTGGGGACAACCGCTGTTTCACACCTTTTGGTAGCTAGTTAGGAGCTTACGGCTATGGATTACGCAAAGCATTGGCGGCAGAAGGCCGCTCGCTATCGCCTTGAGGGCCAACGCCATCGTACTTCTGGCGAAGTGCGCTTCCCCCCTCAATCCCCCACCTTAGCTGAGGATGCTAACGAGTGGGAACCTTTCAACCTTAGCGGCCAGGGCGAGCTTTACAGCTTCTCAGTCATTCGCCAGGCCCCCCTCGGCTACGACCAAAATACTCCTTACCCCGTCGCCTTGGTCAAGCTGGCTGAAGGGCCCCTCATTACAGCCCAGCTTACCGATTGCACTGAAGCCGACCTTTCAATTGGCCAGCCTGTTGAGATGGTCACGCGCCGCCTGAAAGATACGGGCGGGAAGGACGGCCTTCTCATCTACGGGTACAAGTTCCGTCCCCTCCTTAATCCCTGACAAACTTCACATCTTGCTTCAGAGGCCGCTAAGAAACCTGGTTTCCTAGCGGCTTCTGCGCGTCTCCCCAGACCTCCCCTGCCCCATGTTACAATTCAATTAGCAGCTTTCTTTGACCTTTTTAGCATTTGACTAGGAGCCAGCAAAGTATGACTACGCATACGCTTAACGACCTCCAGCGCCTTCAACAACTCTATGCCATGGGCTTCAATAACCCTCTAATTGACCAGGTACTTAGGCAGACCATTGAGGATCAGGTCGCTCGTGATGAGAATGACTTACGGGAAATAGACTCTACTTTAAGGGCCTACGAAGTCCAATCTGGCTTATCTTCAACAGAGTTCTGGGCGCGTTATCAGGCTGGTAAAGCCCCAGATACTTCCGACTCTCTGGAATGGCAGACCTTTTACAAGATGCGCCAGCGCATCCTTGCCCGCTTATTTTCTCTGAGAGAAACGGTAAGCGATCTTAATTCCCCCTGAAAGAATGAGCAAGCTAAATGATTAGCATCTCTTTATAGTCTTCTAATTAAGGGGGCGCTCCCTCGCAACAGAGTTGCGAGGGAGCGCCCCACATCTTCATCCCCCACTTTTATTTCCTCTCTCCTAAATGGCCCCTTTGACATGAGCCTACCATTATAAATGGTCTAACAAGCCTTTGAGAACTTGTTAGACCATGCTGATTTTGACCAAACTATCTTCTGCTCTGTTCCAATCTAGCACTTCACTTTATTTCCATTAGTCCCCAATTCTGACTAAACTGCCTGCTGGCGTAGCACGGGCTTCCAGCCTGTGATGCCTGATCTATTTGGTGGTCAGCGACAGGCAGGATGCCTGGCTTACGCCTCCTGCCTGCCTGCGGAATCGACACTGCCTGCCTGCGGAATCGAAACTGCCT
>DCSM01000188.1 GCA_002325605.1 Chloroflexaceae bacterium UBA1466 | reverse complement strand
GCAATGAGTTGAATATCAACATCTCTATCGCTGCGGTCAGGGAGATTGACCCACACGGCAATGCGTTCGCGGTAAGTAAAACCTGCGGCAGTGAAAGTGAAAACTGTGCCTGGCAAACCATGGTCAGGCGAGACGGTTTGGGAAGGTGGCGCAGGAGTAGGGGTAGCTACAGGAACCGTCGGCGAATCAATTTGGAAAGGAATGTCTACCGTAAAACCGCTGGCGATTCCACGGGCATGAAAAACCCAATTGCCAGTTGGCGCATCTTTGGGCGAATCCCAAATCCGAAAAATCTGCTTATTCGGGTCAACTGACATTCCCGTCGAAAGGTCAAGTTTTGTCCCGTCGGGCAAAATAAGCCACGAGCCGACTTGCTCCCCAGGGATAAAATTTCCGCGTGCTACAAAAGTGAAAGAAGTCCCTGGTAGGCCGTGGTTGGGCGTAACCATCGAGGAGGAAGATGGAACTTGAACAGGCGCTTGCCGCTCAATCGTAAAGGGAATGAAAACGCGCTCGCCACTGCTAAAACCACGAGCGACCATCTGCCAAGTGCCCCCAGCTACATCGTCGGGCGCAACCCAGGCCCAACTTGCTTGGCCTTGAGCATCGGCGAAGAGGCGCACATTTTGGTCATTGGGAATCTCGCGGTTTTGGCCGTCGGGCGTGACCAGCCAAGTGCCAAGTTCTTCTTGCAAACCAAAGCCCGTAGCCGTGAAAGTGAATATGGCTCCAGGTCGGCCTTGCGGCGGCTCAACTGTGCCACTGGCGGCTAGAGTTTGTTGCTGGCCAAAACAGAAGGGCAAAATGAAGGCAACGATAAGGCTACAGATCAAAAGGTTTTTGAGTTTCATGGGGTTTTATTTCCTCTTTATATTCTCAGAAGCAGCTTGGACAACTTCTACCTGACAATCTTTTAGTGCATCAAAGTAGACACAACTAATAGCTTCGTCAAGCCTGATCTCGATCTCAACGTTTCGCTGGGCAGAGCTTTCCAGTTTAATTAGGTAATTTGAAACAAGATCATTAAACCACACGAGACAATCTGAAGCTGGGAGCAGAATTGGAAGCCGCCTAAGATATTTTGCAGAGTTATTGGTTGAAGGATTTATTTGCCGTAGGAGTTTCCAACAAATCCTAGAATTAAGAAAGGCCATTAGAAACCCAAATAACGCTGAATCTTTTGGGAAAACCCCTACTACTGATTGATCAAAAAGCCACGAATCCTGAATTACAGAGGCTGTTGCTCGGCCTGAACTAACCATGGGAAAGCCAATCCCTCGCCTAAAGTAATAGGCCTTATTCTGAAAGCGGGCTTTGCTATTAGCTCTGTAATTCTGCACAGCAGCTGCACTCCAATCTATGAACCAAAGGAGCGGCTTTAGATAGGGAACACCGCCGCCCTTGAGAAGGGGAAGAAAACACTTTTCATCTCGAAATCCCTCTAAATTTGGCTGAAAGTCAGCTTTGAAAACTAGCTTTTGAGGATCAATTTCACGATATTTCTTGATTTTATATGAATTGTTGTGTAATCTACGCAAAAACTGTCCGTCATCACCTGTATAGATCCCTGTTACACAATCAGCAACATCACCTAAGCGAAGAATGGAAGCGTCAATCAATTGAGTTTCGGATGAATGCCCATTCAAAGGAAAAGTAAATTCTTGCCTTTGCAATACAGAATTCTGCTTCACTTCATGCTTTTTTCCTCTACCCATAGTTAGTTCGGCAAGATTCTCGCACTGCCTAATTTTTACGGTCTGATCTGGGATTGGCAGTCTATTATCAATACTGAGAATACAAAGTTTGGCGTAACCAAAACTGAGACCAGGGAAAACAGTGGAGGGAAAAATATCTATTGAGTTAATCGAGTATTGTTCAAGCAATCTTTTCCTAAGTCCTTTCTGAAGATGAAGATAAAGAAAAGTCTCAGGAAGAATAAAAACCGCCCGCCCATTAGGTTTTAATTTGGTTAGACTCTGAGCAACAAACAATCCATAAGTTTCTTTGACATATAGATCTGGGAACAAGACCTTTAGAAAGTTTCTTTTTTCATAGTCTTGCCAACCACCGTATGGCGGATTCACTATAATCCGCTCAAAAGTGAATGAATCATCAAATAATCCGCCCGAAGAGAGCAGAAAATCCTGTTGCAAGATTTCAATAGCCTTATTCTGAGCATACTTCACTTTTAATGCGATAATAGCATTTTCTGAGAGGTCAATTGCACGAATTTTGAGTTTTTTCCCAGAAGCAAGCAGACCATCAATAAAACAGCCACTACCAGCAGCTGGCTCCAAACACGAATCACCATTTTCTGGAGCCAACAGGTGAATCAGATAAGCCACTAAGTAGTTGTCGCTCGTGTAAAAAGCTCGATAAGGATCATTGTGTCGAATAATTGGAGGTTTTAATTCCCTATTCATTCTACCATTCCAAATATGAAAGGAGTTTATTGGCTCGAAAATGCGCTAAAGTATCGGCAGCAAAATCATTGGGCCAATCTATATTGGCTTCTATCCAAGTAGAAAGATCAAATCCAGTGAAAATTTGAATCTGCATATATGCGTCTGAGCCACAATAAGCTTCCCAGATGCCAGAAGATCTTAGGGTTCTGAAGTAATGATTGTTCTGATCTTCTGGCGCACGCACCAAAAGCACGTTTTTATACCCAGCCGCAAGACTCTGGTAAATTGCAGCGACCATCAAGAGCCGATTTGTATTGCCTTTTTCATTTGAGCCAAAACCGCTCTTGAGATCAACATTTGTGCGGTGGCCATTAAGTTCAAAATGCAGATCAAGTTCAAGGTTAATCTCGCCTGAATCTACAAGGGCCCAAACTTTTTCGTAATACGCAAGAAGTTCCGTTCGTTGCTCATTGCTAAGAGGCAAGTGAGCAATATATTCCGTTATTTCTTGCTTCAAATCTTTTCTTACAGTGGCGAAAAGTGGTGGAACGAAGTAGGTCAAGCCACTTGGGGCGTGGTCAAAGGTAGCACGAACAAAGCTTTCCCATAGTTCGCCTATTCTCCGCGAAAAGGCCATATATTCGTATGGCCATACTTCGTTTCGAAGCTCAAGCATTGCAACATAAGACGCATAGTTCACCGCTAAGACAGCAGCCAACTTCTCTTCTGCTGGCCATTTTTCGGCATTTGCGGTTCCAAGGAGTGATCTCAAAACGTTGCGAACGCTCTCTTGCGATGCCTTATTGATTGTAGAAGCAAGTTCTTTGTACTGACGATTTCCAATCTCTCGTTGAAGATCAATAAGAGCTTCCTTACCGCGCTCTTTGAAGTAGTCAAGATGATACTTTTTGCTAAGGGCATCTTTCTTATTCATAAAATTCTTGCTTAAAATTTGTGAAACCCTCTCCTGGGACAAAAGTATAAAGCGGTCTGGGCAACAACTAAATTCGTTGCCTCCGCTTTGGTTTCAGAGTAGCTAAAGTCTCCCCATTATAGCACACCCCCAACCGCGTTTTCGCTTTAGCCGCTCGAAAGCCAGCGCTGCGAATGCGCTATAATAGGGCTATGTTTAAGCTACCTTCTCGCCACCTTTGCTGGTTCAGCGTGCTACTGGCGCTGTTTTCGCTCACCTTGCTCGCGGGCTGTGGGCTGGCGTTGGATCGGCTGCCCCTTCTTGCCACGCCGACCCTGCCACCTACCGCGACTTTGCCGCCGAGCCCAACCCCGTTGCCCAAAGGCGGCAACCTAACGATTCGGCTTGCGGAAGATGTCCCCAATCTGCGGCCTTGGCAACCGCGTTCGCGGGGGGAGGAGCAGATGATTGGTTTGCTCTATAGGGGCTTGATGCGCTTGGATGCTAAACTTCAGCCCCAACCTGACCTGGCTCGCCGCTGGGATACCACGCCCGATGGCCGCATTCTGACCTTCACTTTGCGAAGCGGTTTGACTTGGCACGATGGCAAACCGCTAACTTCTGCCGATGTCTACTTTACGTTCAATCGGCTGCGTTCGTTGCCCTTTTCAAGCACGGCCTTGCTTGCAGATTTGCGCTATATCGCGGGGATTTCGGCCCCAAACCCCACAACTATCGCTTTCTCCCTGACTGAACGCTATGCACCTTTGCTGGCCGAGCTTACTTTGCCCATTTTACCCCGTCATCGGCTGGAAGAACGTGATCTTCGGACTTTCAATTTCTGGGATGCCCCAATTGGCAGTGGGCCTTTTCGCTTTACCAGTCGAGTTCCAGGGCAATCTGTGGTTTTTTCACGGTTTGATAAATATCATCGAGGAGCCTCGCTCTTAGAAAAAGTCATTTTCTTTCAGGTGAATGACGAAGAACTCTTGCATGATACACTGAAAGATGGGCGGTTGCTGCTTGCCGAATTGCCCTGGAATACGAGTCAAGTTATTTCAGAGACGCTAAAAGCTCTTCGTTTAGCCAGTTATCCAGAGAATAGTGCTTATTTTTTGGCTTTCAATCTGCGGACTGGGCGACCTTTTGCCGATCTTTTGGGGCGCAAAGCTCTCGCTCAAGCCCTGGATATCCCCCGTTTGGTGCAAGTGGTAACGAAGGGGCAAGGGATTCCTTTGGGAAGCAGTGCTGTGCCTGGCTCGTGGGCCGACTTCACGCCACCGCCCACGCATACGACCAATTTGGAAGCGGCGGGCGCGTTGCTCAACACGGCGGGCTGGCCGCTGCCGCCAGGCGCGACCATCCGCCAGCGCGAGGGCAAACCTTTCAGTGCCAAACTCTTTGTGCGCCAGGATGATGAGCGCCGAATGGCCGCAGCCAAACAAATTGCTGAGGCTGCGGGAAGCATTGGTTTGCAAATTACAATCGAAGCTGTTGATTTTAACACGGGCATTTTACCCAAATATGCCCCACCCTACGATTTTGATCTGCTCTTGGGCAATTGGCAAAATGGGGCAGGCGATCCCAATTTTGCTGATTATCTCTATTATGATCCTGATGATTTCTTGCTTTTTCACTCCAGTCAAATCAATCAAGGGGTTTTAGATACGCGCAACACACGCAATTTCGTCGCTTTCAATGATTCGGAATATGATAAAAACTCATTATCCGCCCGCCAATTTTATGAAATCGCCCAGCGCAGCCATGCTTATCAAAAGACGCAAGCGCGAATCGCAGATTTATTGCCCTATCTTTACTTGTGGACAGATCGCATCCCCGTGGCCCTCAATAAGCGCGTCACCACCCTAGATGGGGCCGTTGATCTTAGTACCCCAAACTATTTTTGGAACATTGAACGGTGGTATTTAGCCGATCAATAGGAAAAAAAAGAGGCCCAAAGGGTTTTCAAAACCTTTTGGGCCTCTCTTACCTTTTGAACAGCTTTAGAATCTTTTTCCTGCCCCCGTAATCACTAGCAATAAGACTGAGCCAACCACGGCGACTGCAAAGCTTTCCCAACTCCAGTTAAATCCAAAATTTGTCTTCGTGACGAGGCTCATTAAAAAGCCGCCGATGAAAGCCCCGACAATCCCGACGATGATATTCGTGAGCAAGCCTTGCCTCCCGCTCGTACCCACAATCATGCCTGCGACCCAGCCTGCTAACGCCCCAAAGACAATCCAACTTAGAATGCCCATAGTATTTGTCCCTTTCTTACAACTAAGTAATTCATTATACTACACTTCGAGTGAAACATCCACTATCAAAACTATAACTGCTCTCAGATTGCACAAATGTATATGCAACTAAATCCTGACATCTGCAAGCAAATCGCTTTCATGCAAGCCTGGCTCTGGTGCGGGATAAGCCCGCATAAATTGGTCTTTCGAGCCAAAAAAGCGTAAAATGCGCTCAAAAACACCCCCCGCAACTCCTGGCCCGCTCATTTGGCTGGCGTGGGCCAAAGCTGCCGCTTTTCTCTGCTTTTCCACCAGCCGATAACTGATTTGAGCATGGACGGGAAAATCCTCTTTCGCCAAAGCCGCTAAATTTATATCGCCATTGCGCCCAAAACGCTTGGGGTCTTTGCCGAAAAGCCGCATTAAAATGACTCCTAAGCGCAAAAAGGTCCTTGAGATCAAGTGAAAATAGAGTTTTTGGGGCTGATAAGGTGCTAAATCGCTAGGATAAACTTGCGAATCAGCCGCTGCGTGAAAAGCTTTGACTGTCGCATGATGGGCAACGATATGATCTGGGTGGCGATAGCCGCCAATCGGGTCAAAAGTCAAAACAACGTGCGGGCGCAACAGGCGAATGTATTGGGTTACACGGGCCGCCACCTCATCCAAAGGCGCAGCCGCCAACGCTTGCGGATGCTGATTGTCAGGCGAGCCTGGCATTCCAGAGTCGCGGTAGCCCAACATGTAAACTCCCGCCAGCCCCAAACTTTCGGCGGCTTTGCAAAGTTCGGCTTTGCGCCGCTCGACCACCGAAGCGTAACCGTGCAAAAATTCGGGGGCTACTTCGCCCAAATCGCCATTCGTGGCACAGACCAAAAAGACTTGCGCCCCTGACCAAGCGTAGAATGCTAAAGTTCCGCCCATTCCAAACGACTCGTCATCGGGGTGGGCCAAAACCGCCAAAATGCGGGGATGGGTTTCCAATGCACTTGGCCCCAAAAGTGGTTCTTTGGGAAAGAGTCTTTCAAACTCATGAAAAGCAGGCATTATTTATCCTCATTAGAGCATTCCTCTGTTATAATAGCGCAGCGAATAAGAGTGTGTAGCTTGAGGCCCAGATCATGCGAAATTTAGCCCCAGAACTACAGGCGCATTCTTCGGTTCCCATCACGCTTTTGGTCGGCCCGGTGAGTTCGGGTAAGACGGAGACCATTTTAGCATATTTGCAAGAAGATCGCACTGGGCGAGCTTTGGTCTTAGTGCCCAGTGAAGCGCAGCAAAAATATCTCACGGCTCGCCTCCACAAAAAATCGCGGCTTGTGGTTCGCAATTTTGCAGGCCTCGCGCAACTGATTCTCCAACTGGCCAAAAGCAAAGTGCTTGATCTGAGCAAAACTTTGCACACGCTCTTGCTTGAAAATGTAGTGCAAGAATTGGCAAATGCAGGTAAATTGCCTCTTTTTGCAAAGGTGGCAACCAAACCTGGGTTTCTGGAGCGGCTTGACGATCTGCTCATTGAAGCGCGAGCGGCAGAAATTGTCCCGCAAACTTTGGCCCAGGCTGAAATTACGCCTTATGATGCGGAATTAAGCACGATCTACGTGGCTTATGCGGCGGCTCTGGAGACTTTTAATCTGGCCGATGCAGCGCGGCGTTTGACTTTGGCCAAAGCTGCTCTACGGAACAATCCCTCTTTACTTTGTGGTTTTAGCACTTTAGTTATTGATGGATTCGATGAGTTTACACCTTTACAGCTTGATTTTCTGACAGAATTAACTCGTCAGGTCGCTAAAACTACAATTACGCTCACCTGGACACCTGATAAACGCCCAGCCCAGCGGCGTTTTAATCGAACTTACGACCAATTATTTGCCAAATTTCAGCCTAAAGTTGTAGAAATAAGTCCTTTCAATCCTGCTGCGCCGATTTTACACTATCTTCAAGAGCAACTTTTTGCGCTTGAGCCGCAAGCGCTTCCAGATACCGCAGGTAAAATCAAATTGATCGAAGCTGCTGACAGGGAGCGCGAAGTACGGGCGGCGCTGCGCCATGTCCATTCGCTTCTGAAAAAGGGCGTTAAAGCTGAAGAAATTGCTCTTTTCTTCCGTAATAGCCTGCGCTACGAACCTCTTTTGCACGAGATAGCCGCTGAATATAAACTTCCAATTACTTTCTATAGCGGTTTACCGCTTATTGAAGCTCCACCAATTGCTGCTTTTCTGCTTTTGTTGCGTTTGCCGCTTGAAAACTATCCGCGTCGCTTATTAAGTGAAGTTTGGCGCAGTTTTGCCGATGGTCGTTTGGTTCTGTCTGCGGCCCACGCTCTTGATTTTGGGGATTTTGACCTAGCCGCCAGCCAGTTAGAGCGCGTTACACGAGATTCGGGGGGCAGTGTACGCTTTGAAAGGATGTGCAAACTCCTGGAAAGCCTTGACCCTAATACTGATATTTTGCCTGGTTTGGGAAAAACCTCGCCTCTTTTGGCTCCTGAAGCGGCGGCGCTTTTGGCTTTGCTCAAGCGCTTTAAGGAATGGTTGAATCCGCCTTCCTCGGCCACCGTTGCAGATTATGTGGCTTGGATCCAGGAAAAAATTAACTTTCCTGCGGTTGGCGAGGCCCGAAAAATCATCGCCGATAAAGCTGAAATGGATTCTCCCTGGCGTTCGCTGCAAGATTTGCTTTACATTTATGCCCAAGCAACGACGATTCTAAAGAAGCCACCTGTGAATTACCGCGCTTTTTTGGCCGAATTGAATACTCTTTTGAAAGATGTCCGCTACGGCCAAAGTCTTCCCAAGCCTGGCTTTGTGGCGGCAATGATGGCTAAAGCGGCGCGAGGCTTGCATTTTGACCATGTTGTTTTGCTAGGGCTGGTCGAAGGGGATTTCCCTCCACTTCCGTCTAATCCACCCTTTTATAGTCGGCGCGAACGGGCGTTGTTGGCCCAGCGCGGGCTGCATTTGCCGCCGCCTGACCCTGCTGAAGAGCAAACGCTCTTTTTGGAAACGGTGGCGCGGGCGCGTCAAAGCCTAGCTTTGACGCGCCCTTACTTGGACGAAAAGGGCAATTCTTTATCGCCTTCGCCCTTCATGACCGCGTTGCAGGCTTTAGTTCAACCCTTAATCCCATTGCGAATTAAAGCAGGAAGTGTCCCGACCTGGGAAGAAGCTGTTTCAGCACAAGAAAAGCTTGTAGCTTTGATCTCGCAAAATAAAGATTTCCCTGAAATTTATAAAGCCTCAAGTCTTTCTTCGCTTTATCAGCATGTCAAGCGAGCTTCTGGAATCGAAAAGAGGCGTGAGGAGACGACTCCCTATACGCTTTTTGAAGGTTTGATAACTAATTCTTCTCTGCTAGAGCAGCTTGAGCAAAATTCAAAAGATTATCATTGGAGTGTAACGCAGTTTAACGACTATATTACCTGTCCTTTTCGCTTTTTAGCGGCGCATATTTTCAAAATAGAGGCGCAGAATGAGCCAGAAGAAGGGCTAGATCGGGCTGTACGGGGGCGAATTTACCACGGGATTTTGGCTGAAGCGGGGCAAAATTGGATTAAGCAAGGCTTGACATTTACGCAGGAGAATGAACAAACAATCGTTGAATCAGTCAATGCTGCGGCAGCAAAAGTTTTAGTTGATGCCCCGCAGAAGTATCATTTTTACCCTGGCCCCTTTTGGGCTTGGGAGCAGAAAGAAATTCAACAGCGCCTAGAACAAGCGTTGCGGATTGTGATTCAGAAGGGCAAAATTTGGGTTGAATTTCGCCCGCTGGCGCTGGAGCAACGCTTTGCACCGCTGGCCATTCAAACAAACTCCGCGCTGGGTGAGGTGCAAGTTGCGGGCCGTATTGACCGCATTGACCAGGCAGCTACGGGACTTTTGGCGGTCATAGACTACAAGAGTAGTAACGCGCCGCAATCTTTGAAACGGACATTAAACGGTTTAGATGTTCAATTGCCGATCTATCTTCTCGCTGCCGAGAAAATCTTTCCAGGGCAAGCGGTTAGTCAAGCAGCTTTTCTGCACATCGGGAGCGGGAAATTTAGCGCGGCCCTTACTTCCCAAAATCGGGAGCAGGCGCTGGCTGCGATGCACACAGGGGTTACTTCCGTGGTGCAAGGCGTGCAAACTGGGTACTTTCCTGTGAAGCCCCGCGAAAAGTGTACACCTGGTTGTGCTTTTGAATCTATTTGTCGGCTGAATCCTGCCAAACGAGATGAGTTTTCAGAAAGCTTAGAAAGTGATGAAACCAATGAAATCGCTGAATAAAGCAGTTTATCCGCAACTTAGCCTTACTTTGCTTGGTGCTGGCGCGATGGGTGAGGCAATTCTGAGCGGACTCTTGGCCAAAGAAGTTGTTTCTGCCACGCAAATTAGGGTTGTTGAACCTTCTTCTGAACGCCAGAAGTATCTTGAAGCTAAGTATAAAATTCAAATCAGCCCTGATCTCAATGAAGCCGCAAGTTTGGCTGACGTTCTTATTTTTGCCGTCAAACCGCAAATGATTCCGCAAATTGTCCCTACGTTGCGCTATACTTTGCAGCCAGGTGCTTTAGCGATTTCGATTGCAGCAGGCGTGCCGCTTAGTGTTTTTGCAAGTTATCTGGTGGATAGAGCGATTGTACGAGCTATGCCCAACACGCCCGCTCAGATTGGGGCGGGCATGACGGTTTGGACTGCTACGCCTAATGTTACAACAGAGCAAAATCAATGGGCCAAAACGATTTTTCAAGCCTTGGGCCAAGAATTATATGTGGAAGATGAGCATTATTTAGATATGGCTACGGCTCTTAATGGTAGTGGCCCTGCTTATATCTTCTTAATCCTTGAAGCCATGATTGATTCAGGAGTTCAGTTAGGCTTTACGCGCCCAAAAGCGCAAGAATTAGTCTATCAAACGATGTTAGGTTCTGTGCTTTACGCGCAACAAACAGGTTTGCACCCTGCTCAGTTGCGAAATGCAGTTACTTCGCCAGGCGGGACAACTGCGGCGGCTCTCAGCGAATTAGAGCGGGGGAATATCCGTACCACATTGAACAATGCAATTTGGGCGGCTTATAACCGTGCTTGTGCTTTAGGAAAGCGAGAAGAGCCTTGAAAAAGAAAATAAGCTATGCTCGTCCGCGTTTGATCACCGCCGAAGATCGCCGTTATCGGGACTATGTTGCGGGGTTCAAGCTCCAACGCAGCAATTATCGCCCGATTCATCTCCCTCGCCAAAGAGATCTTTTTGGCGACCAAGCTGAATCTGCTTTGCGAAAGTGGCTGGCGGAGCAGTTTACTTTGACAGACCAACGCATTTTGGAATATGAGGAGCGGCAAGGGCGGCGGGCTGTGATCAAATATCGGGAGCTAGACGCGCTCATTCTTGAAGATAAACGCACAGCCTGGGTTTTTGAAATCAAGGCTAGTCGCGC
Source organism: Chloroflexaceae bacterium UBA1466 (assembly GCA_002325605.1). Lineage (GTDB taxonomy): Bacteria > Chloroflexota > Chloroflexia > Chloroflexales > Chloroflexaceae > UBA1466. Next base: position 8,088 of record DCSM01000188.1, on the reverse strand, counting down.
AGCAAGCAGCGTGGGGCGAGCCGTGGGGCAGCTTCAAGAGACGCGAACAATTTTACATTTGCTCTATCCGCTTGTCCATTGCACGATTTTGTTGGTCAATACGGGCATTCCAACTGCCGAAGAAGTTGCGATGCTGATGGCGGGCCCAGAGCCACCAACGCGGGCTCCATCGACTTTGGCCGGCACTTTGGAGGCTCGCTCTTACATTAAACTGCTCACTGCTTTGAAAGAACGCTCTTTAGACGGCGAAAATATAGATTTGGTCTGTTTTAATGCTGAAGACATTATCGCCCTGGTGGGCGCTGAAAACTTAGCCCTTGATTGGGAGGCTGATGACGAACTCGATGAAGAATCTTCCCCCGCCCCGGACAATTCTCCGGCCTATTCGACTGCTCCCGACGAAACTGACCCTCCCGACGAAAACCCGTTCGCAATTGCCCTCCGTCGCGCAGGACTGGAGCAAGAATGACGCTTTTTTCTCGACCTATATCCCTGAAATAGTCTATGTTGCCCCAAGAGTAAGTATTCCCCTGCGAGCCTTTCTGGTACGCTGGCAAAGAGTGCTTTTGGCAATCCTTGCTCTCATCTATACCTTGAATCTCTATGTTTCGACGGCTGCGCCAACCGTTCTCACGGGCGATAGCGCTGAATTTCAGTTTGCGGCTCCGTTGCTCGCTGTGCCCCACCCAACGGGCTACCCACTTTACATTTTGTTGGGCAAACTCTTTACACTTCTTCCCTTTGGCGACCTCGCCTACCGCGTTACATTGGTCTCGGCAGTAGCTGGGGCGGCAACCGTTGCCATTATCGGGTTGGTTGCTACGCAAGTCACGGGCAGCTTGCTTGCGGGAGCCGTGGCCGCCACCGCGCTGGCCGCCACGCACAGCCTTTGGAATGCGGCCACCATCGCCGAGGTTTACACGCTCAACACCTTCTTTATCGCGCTTTTGGCCTGGACATTAGGGCGAGCATGGGCGAAGCAAACCGCAGGACGGTTTGGTTTGACCGCTTTGGTCGCGGGCTTAGGCTTTAGTCATCACGGTTCTTTTGCCTTGATTGCTGCTCCCTTACTTGTTTTTTATCTTCTTTTTTCTCTAATTGAGCAAAAAATTAAAGCTAAATATTCAAATCAGAAATTAGACGACGAATCTGATCCCTATCCTGCTTCTTTTGTAGCTTATAATTCAAACTTTGCGGCCCGTCTTGCTGAAATAGAGACCAAAAAAACTCAGCCTAAGCTAAAACTAAGCTATTTACCCTTCATTATACTTTGTTTTGGCGTAGGTTTAACACCTTGGGCTTTTGTTTTAACCCAGTTTGCTCACAACGGGCCCTTTAATGGACTTGACTACGGTTTGCAACGCTATAGTCCAGGTTTTTATTTCTGGGGCGCACCCCAAGATTGGCCAACCGTCATCAATCATCTCTTTGGCGGAACCATGCGGGATACAATCTTCATTCCCTTAAATCTCCCGAACTTAATAATTGCAAGCCAAACCGTTTGGCAACAAACCTGGCTTGAATTTGGTCAATTTAACATCATTTTGGGGCTTTTAGGCTGCTTTACGCTCTTTCTCCGCCAACCAAGAGTATGGCTTGGTACAGTTTGGGTTGCAGCAATAACTTTTGGCTATTTTGTCAGTCTAAGTGGGGCTGTCCAAGATGCAAATATGTTTCTCATTCCTATTTTGTTACCTTTTGCAATCTGGATTGGCATGGGAGCCGAGGCGCTTGCGGGCCTAATCGCTTTTTGGTGCAGGTTAATCGTCAGAATCATTGATCCGAATTCGCCAAACGGCTCCAAATATCAACAACCTCTCTTTCGAGCCGAATCCTTCTTGCTGCTTATCATTCTTAATCTGGTTTTCAATGGGGTTTATAATGGAACACCTCTGAATGATAAGACAAAGGAAAAACTCTATCGCTCTTTCAGCGAGATTATGCTGACTCACATTGAACCCAATGCACCCGTAATTGTGCGTTGGGAACATGGGACAACGCTGCAATATCTGCGTTTGGTCGAAAATCAACGTCCCGACATCTGGCTAGACATTACTGAACCTGAAAATGAGAGTTGGGAAAAGCGGATTAAGCGCCTTTATCCCAACGAAAACGTCTATATCATTGGTACGCCAGCTGATGTTGCAAATCTGAACGCTGAATCGGTTTGGCTCACTAATTCAATCTCGCTTTTTCGCGTGCCAAAAACTTCTGCTGGAGGAAAACCATGATGAAATTTAGATCCTTTCTCGCGCTTGGGTTGGGCAAAAGTGTTCAAATCCTCACGCAGAAGCTTAACCTTGGTGGGGGTACGAATCTGCCAGGCACGCTGGCGCGGCTGGTTGATCCAAACCTTCTTTCGACCTTGACAGCTACTTTACCCCAGGGAGTCATTCTTTTAACGGGTACAAATGGCAAAACGACGACAACAAGAATGCTTGCTAATCTTCTCAGATCAAATGGCAGTCAAGTTTTACACAATCAAGCTGGCGCAAATCTGATCACGGGACTGACCGCGACAATTTTGGCTGCAAGCCCCTTTTTCGGTCCTTTACATGCTGAGATTGGGCTTTTTGAAACCGATGAGGCCGCTTTACCGCAAGCGATTCTTGAGACAAAACCCCGTTTGGTTGTGATTCATAACCTTTTCCGCGATCAGCTTGACCGCTATGGCGAAGTTGACACCTTAGCCAAACACTGGAAAAAGGCTTTAATGTTGCTTCCAGCGACTTCTCATGTCATTTTGAATGCTGATGATCCTGCTGTAGCCTATCTGGGCGAAGGTTTAACTGCTCAAGTAACTTACTATGGAGTAGATGATAGCCGTCACGCAACAAATTCGACTGATCATATCGCTGATTCCCAATTTTGTCGCTGTTGCGGCCAGCATTATACTTATTCTTTAACTTTCTATTCGCATATTGGTCACTATCATTGCCCCAATTGTGGCCATAGTCGCCCAACCCCGCAGGTAAAATTGACGCGGCTTGACTTGCGGGGCACGGCGAGCAGCCAGCTTTTGATTACTTATCCCGAAGGTACATTAGAAATCGAACTGCCCTTACCTGGGCTTTACAATGCGGTAAACGCGCTGGCGGCGGCGACGGTAGGGTTTGTTTTGGGCGCGAAACCTGCGCTCATTCAGGAAATTTTAGCTGCTTTTAAGGCGGCTTTTGGGCGGATTGAACGCATCCAGACCCCCGAAGGCCAACCAATATTGATTGCTTTGATTAAAAATCCTGTAGGGGCCAGCGAAACAATCAGAATGTTGACCAGTGGAATCACTGAAAAACAACAGAAAATCGCCCTGTTGCTGATTATCAATGATAAGATTGCTGATGGAACCGATGTTTCGTGGCTTTGGGATGCAGCTTTTGAGCCTTTGACGGCCTATCTTGCTGAAGTAATCGTAAGTGGCACACGGGCTGAGGATATGGCGGTAAGATTGAAGTATGCGGGGGTGGCTTCAGAGCAGATTAAGGTTGAGCCAAAGATCGCTAAAGCGGTTGCTAAAGCGCTAAAAATGACTCCCGCAGGCGAAACGTTGGCTATTTTGCCCACTTACACGGCGATGTTGGAACTTAGGGCTGAATTGGCGGAGCGCGGCTGGGTGCAACCTTTTTGGGAAGATGGGCTTTGAAATACAGTTTGCCAACTTGGGGAAAAGCGGTATAATCAGGATTGATTGGCAAATCTGCGTTAAGGCCATTGGCTTGCCTATGCAATGGCTAAGTTGCTTCCAACTCTAAAACGGTTTTCCCGGCCTAAAGAAATTGTAGATAAAAGTAAATAAAAGTAGGGTTTTCTTATATTTGCATTTCGCTGCTGATTATGATACCATAGCCCCCATTGTACTAAGTTTGGATTCATTCAGTGCAGTTCTCTGGCTCTTTAGCAACCGCAAAGGTTTTAAGAGTCAAGATCCTAGCACAATTGCACCAGAAAGCTACTAAGATTCGGTAGGCGGATGAAGATATACAGAATACTTGGCTTCTGTATGGTTTTAAGCTATAATAGACGGAAGCTGTGGGGCTACACAGCCAGGGGCTCAACCCCAAAAGCCGCCACCTTTCAGCGGCGGATTAGTCACCCTGTACTAGCAATTGCATTGCGGTGCCCTCCATTAAAGCGGTGCCCTCCATTAAATTTGTAAGGAGCCAGAGTGCCCATGACGACAGTAGAAAGCTTTCGTGGCCTGCACTACCCCAACAAAATTGGCCGACTGTTCTACCTGTCGCTTGAAGAAGTGATGGGCCCGAACGGCGTGAGAGCTTTGCTCCGCCTGGCAAATCTGCCACAGTTTCTCGAGGCCTACCCACCCAGCGACTTGAAGAAAGAATATCCCTTTGAGGCCATTGCGGCAACGTCCATTGCGCTTGGGACGATGTATGGGCCGCGAGGGGCCCGGGGGCTTGAACTGCGGGCCGGACGTGTAGCCTTCACGCTCGGGCTGAAGGAGTTTGGGCCCTTGCTGGGCATGGCCGACCTTGCGCTCAAGCTGATGCCGGTCACCATGAAACTCAAAATTGTTCTGAATGCCACGGCCCAAACTTTTGATCGGTTTAGCGACCAAAGCAGCCGCGTAGAGGAACAACGCGACAAGTTTGTCTACCACATTTCCCGGTGTTCAAATTGTATTGGGCGACCTGAGCCCGGGCCAGTCTTCTTTCTGGCCCGTGGAATCATCGAAGAGGCTACAGCTTGGGTCAGCGGGGGCCGTCGGTTTGGGGTAGAACAATGTTCGTGTATGGCTAAAGGCGCAGAGACATGCTCATTCGCCATTGGAAAAGAACCTTTGGATTAAAAGCCAAGCCAGCGAATCTGATACGTCACCAGCATTGAAGTCCTTTTCTGTGGTGGCGTATCGGGTTTTTGGGCAAAGCTTAGAGGTTTTTGTGTGTGCGCTGGTTTCTCCTGGCCCTGATTAAGTTTTACCAACATTCAATTTCACCCTGGTTGCCGCCCAGTTGTCTTTATACCCCAAGCTGTTCAGCCTACGGATATGAGGCGATTCAGAAATATGGCCCATGGCGCGGAGGGTGGTTAGCTGTTTGCCGCATTTTCAGGTGTCACCCCTGGGCCCAAGGGGGTTATGATCCTGTCCCCTAACGCATCTTCCTCCTTTTCCTCTTTATATCTTTCAATACCTTCGCTTCATTTCCCTAACTTTGCAACTTTCGGCCTTCGCTTCACGTCATTTGAAGAATAAGAAGGCTTTAGGCATCCAGGCAAATTTCGGCTTGGTAAAATCTGTTTGCCCCACGTTAGTTGTGAAGGCTCCGCCCTAAGCGGGCCGCAGAAAGAAAGGTGGCAGGAACCTTGGCCGAACCAGCAATTGAAGTCCTCCAACAAGCTCAAGCTGGCAATGTAGAAGCTTTGACGCAGCTGATGCAGAGTCAGCAGCATTATGTTTATAGTATTGCGATGAGTGTCTTGAAAGACCCTGAGGATGCGGCAGACCTGACCCAAGAAGCCTTCATTCGCCTTTTTCGAGCTTTACCGCAATATAGTGGCGAAAGTCGCTTTACGACCTGGCTTTATCGCTTGGTGATTAACTTAGGGCGCGATGAACTGCGCCGGCGGGGCCGCCAAGTGCCCCTGATTTCCCCCGACGAGCAGCAAGAGCAGACAATTTTAGGTACAGTCCCGGACCGAGATCGTTGGATTAACCCCGAACTGGCGCTTGATTCCCACGAAGTTCGCACTCAAGTGCGGCAAGCTTTAAGCCAGCTTGAAACTCCCTATCGTCTAGTCTTAACCCTCTATTACTTTGAGGATTTGAAATACGCGGATATTGCCGAAATTCTGGACATCCCGCTCAACACGGTCAAGAGTCATATTCGGCGGGGGAAGGAGCGCCTGGCTGCTTTGTTGGTGGCTCAGGATAAGCCGCCCGTTTCGCAAGATTCGCCCCCCGTCTGCCTTCCGCCGTTACCTCCCAATGAGGGGCAAACCGCTTCCAGCCCCTTTGCAATGCCTGCGCTGGCTCGGCTAGGAGGGAATTGAGATGCTAGAAAAGCAAGAGCCTTTCATCCCAGAAGAGCCTGAAGATGCGCTGGATCAAGTTTTGCGGGCTGAGTTGCGCTGGGAATCCCCGCCTGAATTGACTACGCGGCTCTGCCGTTTAGTGCAAGGTTCGGCCCCTCTCCTCCAAAGCCAGGCCCAAGCTCAAACAAGGTTTTCCGCCTTGATCTTGTTGCTGATGGCTGTAGCAGGCAGCTTATCTTTGGCGACAGTCTGGCAAGTCTCTTGTGCCAGCGGGCTTGAGCCAGGACTGGCCGCAATCTTGCAACCAGCGGTGGCAACCTTTAAGCAGGGGATAAGCGCGGCCTATGAACAGCTACCTTTTGTCCGCGCCCTGGTTGAGTTTCTAAAACTAGTGGCAGAACAGTTGCACTGGATTTTCATTGCCACAGTTTTATGGTTGGCTCTCGATGGTTGGGCCCCTAAGCTCCCCTTTTTGCATCCGCCGCAAATGTCGTAATCCTTGCCCTAAGTCTCCACTCTACACCAAAGCAGGGAAAAAACCCTGCTTTTTAGCTTTAATTGAGCAGCCAAATGCACCAAATAAAACGTCCCCGCCCGCCCCAAGGCGGCCTAATTGGGGCCATTCAACCTGCTAGTATCGCTGCCGAGCTTGGCCTCCAGCCTGGGGCTGAAGTTTTAGCCGTTGGGCAAACAATCCTCCGCGATCTGATTGATTACCAATTTGCGACAGCGGAGGAGCAAATCGAACTTTACGTGCGCCAGGGATCAGAAACTATTATTTATGAGATTCAGAAAGACCCTGATGAGGATTTGGGGATTACATTTGAAAATCCTCTTTTTGAGCCGATTCGGCGCTGTAATAATCAATGTTTATTTTGCTTTGTCGCGCAAATGCCTCCGCAAATGCGTAAAACCCTCTATATTAAAGATGATGATTATCGCCTTTCCTTTCTCTATGGCAGCTTTATCACGCTGACCAACCTGCGTGAAGCAGATTGGGAACGGATAATTACGCATCACCTCTCGCCCCTTCACATTAGCGTTCATGCAACTGACCCCAAAATTCGCGCTTTGTTGCTAGGCCGGGCCCGCGTCCCCGATCTGCTGGCCTCGATTCAGCGTTTAGGCGCAGCAGGCATCCAAGTCCATACTCAAATTGTTGCTTGTCCTGGCTTAAACGATGGGGCTGTGTTGCAAAACACAATTGAAGACCTGTCCAACCTCTATCCCACTGTGCAATCGATTGCGGTTGTCCCCGTCGGGCTGACTCGTTACCATTGTTTCCCCAAAAATGCTAAAAACCCCTCTAATGAGAAGGATTCTGAGCGTTGTCAGAGTTTACCAAAGGCTGCTAAAATTCCCTTTTGTGCCAGGCTCCCAGCCAATTCTGCGCTGGCTTTGCGCTGCTATACCCCCAGCGAAGCTGCTCAAGTGCTTGACCTCATCCAGCCTTACAGCCAGCGCTATCGGCGCAGCTTGGGGTGCGGGCTGGTCTATCCCAGCGATGAATTTTTTCTCGTAAGTGGCCGAGGGTTGCCGAAAGCCTCATTCTATGACGGCTATCCCCAATATACTAACGGCGTTGGGATGACCCGTGAGTTTTTGGAAAGCTGGACTAAAGAAGCGCGAAAACTCCCGCAAACGCTCCCTGGTTCGTTTAAGCTGGCTTTAGTTTGTGGTACACTAATCGCAACTACTCTTCAGATTCTGGCAGAGCGGCTAAACAAAATCGGGGGGTTGGAGGTCAGCGTCTTAGCGCTTGAAAACACTTTCTTTGGATCGACAGTGACGGTTAGCGGTCTCTTGACGGGCCAAGATGTGGCCGCAGGCTTGCGAGCCACCGCTTCCACCCAAGCGCTCCTTCCGCGAGTGATGTTTGATCATCAAGGGCTAAGAACCCTCGACGACTATACGCCGCAAAGCCTGGCCCAAGCGAGTGGAGTCGCGCTCACAATCATTGATGGCCCAAGAGAACTCGTGCGCTTTATTCAAAATCTGGCTGCGCCCGAAGCCCTAAACTCCGCAGAACAGAATGGTAGCGAAAGCCGAGGTTCCAATGATAGTTGAGGAACAAATCAACCTGCAACGTTCGATTCAATT
>DCSM01000193.1:12275-12976 GCA_002325605.1 Chloroflexaceae bacterium UBA1466 | reverse complement strand
GGGGCGCAACCTTAACCCCTTCCAACACCCCCACTAACACCCCGACCTCTTTCCCCAGCACTGAAGCTGAAGTTCAGTCAGCCCAGAGTGGGAACTGGGATAATCCTAGCACTTGGTTGGGCAGGACGGTTCCCCAGAAAACCAGTGTGGTCAAAATTAACAAAGGCCATGAGATTGCCCTTGGGAAGGATATTGAACTCAAAGAGCTTCAGAATGAAGGGACGCTGCTAAGGGCCGATAATGGAACCCTCAGCATTGTTGTCAGTGGAATGCTGGTCAATCGGGGGGAGATCGCAAGTAAGGATGGGGTAGCAAATGAGCTTAATCGCAATGGGTCTGACCTTGATTTGCAAGGGAGCATCCTCCAAAATGAAGGGACCATCAAGGCGGGAAGTGGTGCTGCCGCTGAGAATGCTGAAACCTACGGCGGGGATGGGGGTAACATTCAACTCAATTTTGGGCAGCTTGTGAATAAGCCAACGGCGTTTATCCTGGCCGGCAATGGCGGCAATGCAAGCAAAGGTGAAACAGGCGGTAAAGGTGGGAACATCTCCCTCAAAGGGCAGAAGGTTGCCCAACCTTTCTTTCTTAGCAGCGCGAGGCTTAATGAGGATACTCCCAGCCAGACCTTAGTCAATGAAGGGGGCATTCAATCCGGCGCTGGGGGCAATGGGCAACTCGAAGGTGGAAAAGGAGGCGAC
>DCSM01000193.1:10464-12160 GCA_002325605.1 Chloroflexaceae bacterium UBA1466 | reverse complement strand
GCGGGGAGTGGCGGAGATTCAACCGTAACGGTGGGCGATGGCTCTGGCCTAAGTGGCAAGATAACGGCCCGCAGCGATGGAGCCATTTCCAATCAGGGGGCCATCACGATTAAATCAAAAATCTCGGCTTTGGATCTTTTGCAATGTCAGAAAGGGCTATTAAGCAAGACTTGGTGTAAAAAGGTCATGCAGGAGAAAGAGGTAGAACAACAGCAACTCAAGCTCGTGGTCATCCAAAAGCACAGTTCTGCGGGGAACATAACGAATACGGTCTCGCTGGGGGGTAAAATTAGCGTGGCGGGAAAAATTCAAGTTATGGCTGCCAGTGGGGAGAGCCAGCAAGTCGCGGGCGGGATTAAAATTTCAGGCAGCGATACTTCAATTGAAGCTGGCAGTTTGGAACTCGCCACGGGCCCAGGGATGACCATTAACTTAGTTGATATGGCCTCTGGCGCAATCAATGTAACTACTGGGGTAACTTTGACCACAGGCCTTGGCGGTGCAATCAACCTGCAAAATGTAACGGGGGTCATCAGCGCGACCAAAGTAACCTTGGGGACGGAGAAGGTTGAGACGGGCAACAGCGACCTCAAAACCATTATCGGGGAGAATGTGGAGCAATTGCCGTCCCAAACGTTGGGCAAAGCCAGCTTTGGGCAGACTGCTTCCCTTCACACCGTGCCAGGGCAAGCCCTTACAACGACGGTCACGCTCTACAACGATAGCCCTACCCAAAATATCTACACCTTCACGGTGATGATAGAGATTCCAGACTGGACGGTGAAAGGTCTACCAACGACGCAGATCATCAATAGCTTTGCCGCAGCGGATTTGCAATTGGTCATCAGCCCGCCGAGCAAAGCCACCATAGGGGACAGAGCGTTGCTTGTTCTGGTCGCCCAGGCGCAGGGCGACCCTAAGTTGGGAACGTCAGCTTCCTTCAATCTCGCGGTGGAAGCTCCGCCTGCAATTACCCCCACCCCCACCATGACTTCCACGCCGAAACGGACTCCTTCGCCGACAGTCACCGTCACGCGGACTCCCACCCCCTTCCCCACCCTGACGGCTCCTTGTACCTGTCCTTTGATTTGGTTGGCCCAAGGCAATTGTGAAAGTAGCAACCTTACCCCAACCTCCGTCCAAAGTTCGACCCTTGACCTCAACACCTTCTACAAAGTCCGCGACTTGCTCCAGAAGGGAGCAAAAGGTCAGAAGTACATTAAGCTCTATGAACAATATGGCCCTGAGATCACCACTCTCTTATTCAAAGATTCGACCTTCCGGGCCCAAGTTCTGAAAACCTTGCTTCTGTGGCAGCCTAAGCTCCAAGCTTTGGTCGCAGGGCAAGGGGCGAGTCTGCAAGCAACGGAGAACCTTATTACAGCCGATATGACCCAGGCCGCCGAAGCTTCCCTGCAAGCCTTAGCCGCAAATGGCAGCTCTGCTTTGCAACAGGTTGTAAAGAATGAGATTCTAGCAGAAAATCCTCTCGCCCAGCTAGTTGGCAAGACCATGACCCAAGCGCAGGAACAGGTTGCCCCTGTCGGTTGGCGAAACTACCTTCCCCTTATCATCCGCTAGGCCTTCCCCTTTTCCTTCTTGACCAAGCCAACAAGACCTTTGCGGTTGCCAAAACTGCAAAGGTCTTTTCCTTCCTTCCGTCAACCGTTTGGCGGAAGATAGGCATCTTGCCTGG
>DCSM01000193.1:0-10367 GCA_002325605.1 Chloroflexaceae bacterium UBA1466 | reverse complement strand
CTTGTGGGCAAGCGAGCAAGGCCTTACCCCCGCCGCTTGACGACTTCTTGCCTAGCGGTTATGATAAAGAAACGACTTCCTTGTCTAAGGTAGGAAAGGTCTATGCTCTTCACATTTTTGGGTACGGGAACCTCAATGGGTATCCCTAAGATCGGTTGTCGCTGTGCTACTTGCACTTCTCAAGACCCCCACAATAAGCGGTTGCGGGCCTCGGCGTTAGTAGAAGTCAAGGGGCAAAAACTTCTCATAGACGTTGGGCCTGACTTTCGCGCTCAGGCCCTGACGGCCCAGCTTGACTACCTTGATGCGGTCTTGCTGACTCATAGCCACTTTGATCATATTGGGGGCATTGACGACCTGCGCCCCTTAACGGACCTCAAATCTATGCCGATCTACGGTGACCATCGAACGTTGGCTGACTTGCGGGAACGGTTTAGCTACGCCTTCACAGCAAAGGCTTCTGAAGGTTCGACCCGTCCTTACATCGAACTTATCTCTGTAACGGCCCCTTTCTGGGTAGGGGATGTGAAGATTATCCCCTTTGCGGTCCAGCATGGGACTTGGACCATTACGGGCTATCGCATTGGGAAGCTCGGCTACATTACGGATGCCAGTGAGCTTCCCTCTTCTTCCCGCACCTTGCTCCAAGGGTTAGACGTGCTTGTCCTCAATGCTTTGCGGTTGGCTCCTCACCCAACCCATTTCAGCTTTGCGGAAGCCCAAGCCGTGATTGCTGACCTTCAACCGCGCCAGGCCTTTCTGATTCATATGAATCACGCCCTTGAACATGAAACGGCCAACGCTCAATTGCCACCGAATGTAACGCTTGCGTATGACGGTCTGACGCTGGAGATAGATGATGAGTAAGATTCTGCGGATAGGGTTAGATGTACGGCTGAATGCTTATCGGCAGGGAGGGATTTCTACCTATACTTTCCACCTTCTCAACGCCCTGGCCCCACTTCTGTCTCACGAGAAGCTGCTTACTTTGCAACATTGGAAGCATTCACAGCCTCTGCTCTTAGCCCCCAATGTGCAAAGGTTGCCCCTTTTCACGCCCCCGCATCATCGCTGGGAACAATGGACCATCCCGCTTGAAACGCTCCCAATGGGCCTTGATCTGCTTCACTTCCCTGACTTCATTGCCCCTAAGTATTGCCCTTACCCAACCGTTGTGACCATTCACGACCTAGCTTTCCTCCGCTTCCCTGACCTTCTGGATACGGCTGCTTCTCGCTACTATCGCCAAGTGAAGGAATCCGTAAGAAATGCCAAAGGGGTGATAGCGGTTTCGCAAGCTACGCGGCGCGATATAAGCAACCTTCTTGATCTGCCCGCCGAGAAGGTCGACCTGGTCTACGAAGCTGCTGCGCCAACCTTTCGTCCTCTTACGCTAAAGCCTGGAGAAGTTCGGTCTTTGCCGCAGCTAAAGGGAGAAACCACGACGCTCAAAGCGGGAACCTTTGCCTTGTTTGTTAGCACCTTAGAGCCGCGCAAGAACTTACCGACCCTTCTGCAAGCCCTACGGATTTGCAAAGATCGGCAGCCTGGGGAAAACTATCACTTAGTCGTGGCGGGGGGAAGGGGATGGCGCGAAGAAGCGATCTTTGAGACCCTTATCGACCTTCGTTTGACCGAGGATGTTACTTTCTTAGGCAGCGTTTCGCCCACTGACTTGCTTTGGCTCTACAATGCTTGCCGCATCTACGTCAACCCTTCTCTGTATGAAGGGTTTGGCTTACCTGCTTTAGAAGCCTTAGCTTGTGGCGCAGCGACATTGGTCTCAGACGGAGGAAGTCTTCCAGAGCTTGTGGGGGAAGCAGCGTTGATCATTTCCGCGCTAGATATAGGGGCATGGGCCGAAGCATTGGCTAAAGTATGGGGCGATGAGGGGAAGCGGCAAGACCTTCAGCAACGGGGGACAAAAAGAGCAGCCCTTTTCACATGGGAAAGGGCTGCGCGGGAAACAATCCAAATTTATCAAAGAGTTGTTAGACAGGGAAGCTAAAGGGCCGTTTCGTTACCTTCACTACCTTCTGCTGGCACGATCTCCAGGTAGACCATCCCCCTCCTGCGCCCCAAAATACTGATGACAAAGTCAAAGATCTGCTTAAAAAAGCCATACTTCTGATCTAAGGCCGCTTTCGCTGCTTCCCCTTGCTCGACAGATAAAATTTGCGCTCGCCCTTCAACCGTCGGCCCAAAGGTCTGTGAACCATTTTGGTTACAAGGGGTTAGGGTCACCCGCGGATTATTCCGAATCCGCTTGGCCTTCCCTGAATCCCCCTCCGTAATAATATAGAGCTTCCCCTCAACAAGCGCAAACCAGATCGGCGTACCTACCCCTTCCCCACTTTTGCGAAAGGTTGTCAGCAAGGCGTAACGGTGATCTTGTAAGGTTGGAAAGGTCATTTTTTCCTCATCAAATAGATTAAATTAAGAGTACCGCCAGCGCGTCCCTTGTGGCGTATCCTCTATGGTTATATCCAATTTGCTCAACCGTTCCCGCAACATATCAGCTAACGCAAACTGCTTGGCTTGCCGCAACGCGACCCGCGTTTCAACGAGAAGGTCAATGAAAGGTTTAGCCGCGAGGTTGTGAATCGTCGTTTGTTGCAATTGCAACCCCAATACTTCAGCTAATTCTCGCAACGTATCCTGCGCCGCAATGAAAGGTTCACCCCCAACCCCCGTATCACGAGCGATATTGATCACCCGTGCCAGGCCAAAGAGCGTCGCTAAAGCATTGGAGGTATTGAAATCTTCATTCATCGCCGCGATAAAGCGTTGCCGTGTATGCTTCACCGCCGTTTCGAGCGCACTGACTGAATCCCCCGTTGTTACTATCCCCGAAGCTGGCTGCAAAGCACCCAATAACCGTTCACGTTTGCGAGCATTGTCTGTCGCAATTGTTGCATTATAAGTTAGAGGACTGCGATAATGACTATTTAAGACGATCAAACGAAAGACATCGGCATCATATTGCGCCAGAAAATCCTCGATTGTTACAAGGTTGCCCAGCGATTTAGACATCTTTTCGATCAGCCCCGTCTGCTCATTAACCAACTGAAGCATCCCGTTATGCAGCCAATAACGGGCAAAATCCTTGCAGGTAAGGCTCTCACTTTGCGCGATCTCGTTTTCGTGATGCGGAAAAACCAGGTCATTGCCCCCGCCGTGAAGGTCAATCTGCTCCCCAAGGTGCTTCAAATTCATTGCGCTGCATTCAATATGCCAGCCAGGGCGACCTTCCCCCCACGGGCTAGACCACGAAGGTTCTCCAGGCTTTGCCGCTTTCCAAAGCGCAAAATCGGCAGGCGACTCCTTGCGCGGGTCGATCTCAAAGCGCGTCCCGCTCAACATATCGGCTACGCTGCGCCCCGATAATTTGCCATACTTCGCAAAACTTTGCACCCGAAAGTAGACATCGCCCTCCGCAACATAAGCGCTGTGCTGCTCGACCAAACGTTCAATAAATTGAATAATCTCAGGCATCGTCTGCGTTGCCCGCGGATAAGCCGTGGCAGGTAGCACGTTTAGAGCTTGAAGTTGTTGCAGAAACTCTTGTGTATAATGTTCGGCAAGTTCTTGCGGATTTCGCCCTTGTTCATTAGCTCTAGCGATGATTTTATCATCTACATCGGTGAAATTGACAATATGGATAACTCGATAACCCCGCCATTCGAGATAACGGCGAATGACATCGAAGACAATCGCAGACATCGCATGGCCAATATGCGCGTTATCATAGACGGTCACGCCACAAACATACATCCGTAAGATTCCAGGTTCAAGGGTTTCGAGGGGTTCAACCCGACGGGTCAAGGTATTATAAATTTGCACAGTCATTCCCTATTTTTCCTAACCAAGCTAAATGCCTGATCCCAAGATGAATTCCTCTTCTTCATCGAGAATCGCCCATAAACCTGGTTGTAAAGCCAGATGTTGTTCGCTTGTGGTGGGAGTTGAAAGGGGTTCGACCCTGGCCAACCGAGTTTCCAATTCCAGAATCTTATCATAGAGATTGCGGAGCATTGCGCCTTCGGGGTCGGGCAAATATTCTGTCCGCCGAGTCTGGCCTGTGGAAGGGTCTCGCGTCGCCAAAACGCGAGCGGGCACGCCCACGGCTGTCGAATGCGCGGGAACATCCTTCACCACGACTGCGCCCCCGCCCACCCGCGAATGTTCGCCAATCGTAATCGCGCCCAGCACGCTGGCCCCCACGCCAATCACCACATTATCTTTGATGGTCGGGTGGCGTTTGCCAGGCTTGGTACTCGTGCCACCCAACGTTACGCCTTGATAAAGCATCACATTATCGCCAATTTCAGCCGTTTCGCCAATCACCACGCCCATTCCGTGGTCAATAAAAAACCCGCGCCCAATCTTAGCGCCAGGGTGAATCTCAATTCCTGTAAAAAAGCGGGTAATTTGCGAAATTAGGCGCGGAAAGAAAGGAATCCCGTGTCGCCGCAAGGCATGAGCAAACCGATGGAAAACAATCGCGTGAAGGCCAGGATAGAGCAGAACCTCGGCCAAACTTTGGGCCGCTGGGTCATTTTTGAAGATCGCTTGAATGTCGTCGCGGACGAGTTTGAAAGTAGCTGAAAAGAACATAAAAAAACCTCTCGTGATTTCAAGGTCTAAAGTTCCGAACTAGGCTTGCAGTTTCGGGGTACTAGTAGCTAAAACCTAGCACCCCGGAAGACATAAGCACTTTAGCTCAAAAACCTTGCCCTGCCGAAATCGCCGAGAGGCCTTGCTTTTCTGGGGAAGAGAACTCAAACTAAGGAGTTGGCTTGGCTTCAGAAGTTGGCTTGGCTTCAGAAGTTGGTTTGACTTCAGAAGTTGGTGTAGAAGTGGCCCCATTACTGGTTTCGCTAGTTTCACTCTTTGAGCTTTCATTCTTTGCGCTCTTTGAGCCTTCATCTTCTCCACTTTTCGGGCTTTTACTGGGCACTACGCCCGTTTCGCTCTTCCGACTATCCGTGATATACCACCCTGATCCTTTGAAAACGATTCCAACGGGCTGAAAAACCCGCCGAACCGCGTTCCCGCAAGTTGGGCAGCTTTGCAACGGACTTTCTTTGAAGCTTTGGAACTTTTCAAACTGCGTCGTACATGAATCACAGGCATAGACGTATGTCGGCATAGTTTTCCTAACTGCTTGAAATTAAGACTTTAACCTTAGGCTAAGGCCCATTGTACAATAGAAAGCGCGATTATGCAACCGCATTAAGCTAAGGCTAAAGAACTTTTTCAGCGGGATAATTCGGCAGCCAGCCCATTACGCGCCATTCAGCATAGCGGGCCTGCATCATAAGCCCCAAATCCAAAGAATTCTTCGCCGCCAACCAATCTAACGCATGTTCGCCCTTTGCCCCTGCCGCCGCCGCCCCAGTGGCCAAAGCTGCGTTGACCCCAAGATTGATGTAATCGCGCAGCCATTGATAAACCCCTTCAATTCCTAAAACTTGGGGCGCAGCCGACAAAACAACAGGATATTTAAGCAACATTTGCCAGATAATCTGATTATAATCGCTCAAATACATGCGATCTTGATAGAATCGCAGAGCCAAATCAGGCCCCAATTCTTTCAAAACCCCTAAAAAGGCATTCTGAATCTCGTTGACATTATGCGGTTGACCCCAGGGTTGCATAAAACGACTAAAAACCCAGCTAAACGAAGAGTTAATTTGAAAGGCGGTGGTATGACAAAGATACTTTGGCTCAAGCTGATTAGCCGCTAAGGTTTGTTCCAGGAGGCTTGTGGTCCGCGGAAGATTACGCACGTGGGCCCCAAACCCACAATACGTTAAGGGACTCTGCTGGGCCGCTGAATCCCCTACGGGTAAAACCCCACGCAACAGTGGCGCATCTTGTTTTTGGAGGCTATGTCGGCCAGGAATATAGCCATAAACGGGTTTGAGATGCCGAAAGTTTGCGCCAGGTTTTTTGTAGCTTGGCAGCAAGGTGAAATAGTTTTCAAACAACTCTAAGAGCGAGAAAGCGGGCCTTTCGCGCTTGACTTGCTGCCCATTTAAGGCTCCATAGTAAAAGACATAGACCGTTAGCTCATCTTCGCGCCCAGGAAACCCCTCCCAAATGAATTGACGCTCACTTTGTGTATCAGCAACGCTAATTAAAATATCCCCAATCGTCGGATTATGCTGATTAGGCTGATTACCAGGTTCAAAACCTGTTGCAGTAGTCCCGACGGTGGGGCATAAACCTGCAAAAGGCCGCCCTGCATTTTGCAAAAGCGTTAAAGGCGAAGTGCTGCCCATGCCATCCACGAGCAAGCGGGCTGTATATTTCTCGCTTGAAGTTGCTTCAAGCTCAACTTCCACTTGCATTGGCGAGGTTTGAGCAACGCGAACTCGACGAAATAGCCGATGATCCAAGATTTTACCGCCCGCCGCCTCGATCTTCTGGCGCATTAACTGCAATAAACCTTGAGCATCAATCGCAACATTCAGCACACCAGGGAGCCATAACTCATTTTGCGGCATTTTGCTATAGGGACTATGATAAAAGCGAACAATTCCTGTGCGATATTCGCGCATTATCACGGTTGCCAATTCGTCCCAATCCATCAGGCCCATGTCAACAAGAGCTTGCAATTCTGCCCGACTGATGTTCCATTCCCGATGCGCTTGCCCAACTAAACTGCGGTCAAAAACCAAAACTCGTCGCCCATAACATTGGGCCATTGCGGCAGCGTGCAAAAGCGCCAAACCTCCACCAGCGTAGATTAAATCATAGTCAAACGCTTGAGCAGTTAGATTCGCCGTTGTTTCATAAACGTCTTTAGCATATTCCCCATTTAGAATACCTTTCCATTCAGCTTCTAACACCTGAATTCGGGCTAAATGGTTAAGAGCTTGCATCTTTTCAAAGTTTTCGATGGTCTTGGGATACAAATCATGCAAGTCAATAGCAAGCTTTGGCTTATGGGCAAATGCTGGCGATGCTTGATTCAAGGTAAGCGCGGCCCCATTTTGTTGTTCAGCAGCAAGAGGAACCGCAGCTATAGCTACTTTCTCTTCCGCTTTTATCTTGATAATGAGCCTTTCTTGCAATAACTTGCTTAAAGTCTTCTTGCAATGCTCACTAAAAAGACCAAAATAACGTTTATAAGTGAGATATTCCCAGGGCCAAATGACAGAAGGCGCTTCTAAAACCAGCCGAATGATAACGTGCGTTGAAATCAAAGCATCGTGGAGGTCTAATTCTAGCGTCAGGCTTAAATCTCGCTCTTTTACAGGCGTTATTTGCCATTGAAGCTGTTGCTTTTGTGGGCTTTCGAAGGAAACCGTATATCTCTTTTGGTCAAATTGCCATAAGTCCCCAATTTGCTTAGTCTTGGGGACTAAAGCCAGCCAAGTTGTGGGATCACTGAGCAAATCCTCACAAATCGCTAGGGGAGCAGGCAATTCTAAATAATTCGTGTAGTTAAAACGCATTCTTATAGTCCTGTTATTCCCGAATTACCCCGACCTGCTCTCTTAATGCGTTCAATAATTCCCCATTCAGGTTTAAAAGCAGTGCGGGTAAAGCCTAAACCTTGTTTAGCGAGAAAGGCTGAAGCTTCCCAGCGCGAAAATTCCTCTTCATTCACCGCTTCTTCTTGCTCATCCATAAGATAAGCTGAAACAGCAGCTAAAGCGGCGGCGGACTCTTCCTCGGTTGGGCGCGGATTTATCGTAATCATTAGGATTCCTTTTCTAACATCCTAGTCTTTTGACCATTGTTTGTTGAGCTTGAAGCTCTAAAGTGTCGTCTAAAGGGGAAAGCGTAACTGAAGCATCATATTTACGGCGCAAGGCTTGCAAAATTAAATGGTCAGCTAGTTGCGGATTCTTGGGCAAGAGCGGCCCATGGAGATAACAACCGATAATGTTGCGATAAACTGCGCCAGCCTTGCGATCTTCTGCATTATCGCCATAGCCAACTAAGACCTGCCCTAAGGGTCGCACTTTTGGCCCGTGATAGGTGCGGCCACTATGGTTTTCAAACCCAACAAAGGGCAAAGCATGTTGCTTTTCGGGCTTTTCTAAAGCTCCTGAAACAACACAATTCCCGATCAAACGCTTTTTGCCGCCAATTGTATGGACATCGAGAATGCCTAAACCAGGTAGCCGTTGCCCATCGTGCGTGAGAAAATAGTGGCCCAGCAATTGATAGCCACCACAAATTGCCAGCATCACCAGCCCATCTTCCAGCGCATTTCCCAGCTTTGCGCCTTGCTTTTTGAGGAAATCATTCGCAACTAAAGCTTGTCCGCTATCTTGGCCACCCCCAAAAAAAGCAAGATCGCATGTTTCCCAAGCAATATCTGTGTCAACATCCACGGGAATGACCTTTAGAGAAATCCCTCGCCAAGCACAACGTTGGGCTAAAGCGATGATATTTCCGCGATCTCCGTAGATATTCATCTGTTCAGGATAGAGTTGGGCGAGGATAAGAGTCTGTTTTAGAGGCATAAGCTGCTACGCTCTGACTAACCAATCACCTTCGGCCACCCACTTATAAGTCGTCAATTCGCGCAAAGCCATCGGGCCTCGCGCATGAAGTTTTTGGGTACTTATGGCAATTTCTGCGCCCAACCCAAATTGGCCACCATCGTTAAACCGCGTTGAAGCATTGACAAAGACCGCCGAACTATCAACTTCTTGAATGAAACGCTTGATAGCAGCCCGATCTTGCGAAAGAATCCCGTCGCTATGCCCCATACTGTGCTGGGCAATATGTTCAAGTGCTTCATCTAAAGTATCTACCAGGCGAATTGACAAAATTAAACCCAAGAATTCATTACCAAAATCGCTTGCTTGCGCGGGAATAACCTTCCAATTCGCAGAATCTGGCGCATTCTTCAGAATGGCCAACGCTTCAGGATCAGCCCGCAATTCAACTTGCGCCTTATTCAAAGCTTCAGCGACCATTGGCAAAAGCTGAGACGCGATTTCACGGCGGATTAAAAGCGTATCTAGCGCATTACAAGCACCTGGCCGTTGAACTTTGGCATTAAAGATGATGGGAACCGCTTTTTCCAAATCGGCTGTGGGATCAACATAGAAATGACAAATCCCAATTCCGCCTGTAATCACAGGAATCGTAGCATTTTCTCGACAAAAACGATGCAAACCTGCGCCACCGCGAGGAATAATCATATCTACATATTGGTCAAGCCGTAGTAATTCGCCAATTAGCTGACGGTCTGGGTCAGTAATGCTTTGAACCGCAGTGACAGGCAAATTTGTCCGCTCTAAAGCGATATTCAAGGCGGCTGTAACCGCTTTACAACTTTGTTGAATATCACTTCCGCCGCGTAAAATAACCGCATTGCTAGTTTTGAGGCATAAAGCCGCAACATCTACAGTAACATTAGGACGAGCTTCATAGATAACTCCCACAACCCCAAGCGGAGTTCGCTGTTTATGCAGTTTTAGGCCATTGGGCTGCGTCGAAGACTCAAAAATCTCGCCCACAGGATCAGCTAATTCAGCAACTTTGCGCGTATCAGCCGCTATCGCCGCCAAGCGCGACGGGGTAAGCAACATACGGTCTAAAAGGGCTTCGGTTTGCCCATTTGCCCGCGCCGCACTCATGTCAAGCGCATTGGCCGCTAGAATTTCGGTCTCTTTTTCATGCAAAACATCGGCAATAGCGTGCAAAGCAGCATCTTTTTGCGCTCGCGTCAGCCGCGCTAACTCTTTAGCCGCTTGCTTCGCCTGCTGACCAAGGAAGTTGAGATCAGTGGTCATTGGTTTTATCCTTTTCGTTTAGTTGCATTTGGTTGGCTTGCTCCTGCTTAAACCGTTCTCTAGCAATGGCTTGCTTAATTTGTGAGATTTGTTCCTGCATTTCGCCCTTTTGCCAGGCCAAAAAGAGGAAGCCTAAACTGCCAAAAAGGCATAATTCAGCTAGGAATAAGAAAGGAAAAACTGTTGCAAAGTCGAGGGCGAAAACTTGCAGAAAAAGCATGATCAGAAAGAGCCAAACTGCGCCCGCGCCCCCAAAAAAAGCCCGCCGTTTATGAGAGCCGCTGGGGGCCCGTTGCGCTTGCTGAAGGAGCAAACCGATTAGACCAACAAGAAGGATTGTGCGTAAAATGAAAAGAAGCATTGCTTTGCTCCACTTGCGTCATCCCAAACTTTCAGTTCCCTAGTATATCATAAATCTTACGGCAGGATACCCAGGAGCTTGAGCAAAGGGAGGAATGCTGCTCCTTTCTTTTAATCCAAGGCAACTGAAGTAAGGATAATAGCCCTATGCACTTAACCCTAAAACTCAAACTAAATCCAAGCCTTGAGCAACGAGCAATTCTGCGCCAGACAATCCAGCGGGCCAATGAAGCCTGTAAT
>DCSM01000081.1:3069-5497 GCA_002325605.1 Chloroflexaceae bacterium UBA1466 | reverse complement strand
TCGGCTCTGACGGGGTAGGTTACTACGTCTACTTGCGCTCCCTTGTGTTCGACCACGACCTTAATTTCAACAATGAGTATGCTACTTTCCATGTTGTTATTCTCAAGGAGCCAAAAGTTACACCTTTAGGGCTACCTTTCAATAAGTATCCAATCGGCCCAGCCCTTCTTTGGCTTCCCTTCTTCCTCCTTGCCCACCTGCTGGCGCTGCTTGGGCAGACCTTGACTCCCGCGATTGTGGCCGATGGTTACGGCTACCTTTACCAAGCAGCAATCTGTATTGGAAGTATTTTCTATGGTAGCTTAGGCTTTTTTCTGATCTATTTCTGTGCGCGAAAATCCTTTTCCCAAACCGCTTCCCTCCTTGCTATCACCTTCCTTTGGCTGGCAAGTAATGCTTTTTATTACCTTGTCTTTGAGCCTTCAATGGCCCATTGTCTTTCCCTCTTTAGCGTTTCCCTCTTCCTTACCGTATGGTTTAATTGGTTTTGGGAAAAACCCTCGCCTTCCCTTCAGCAAGCAATAGCCCTTGGCCTGGCAGGCGGCTTGATTGCTTTGGTAAGGTTTCAGGACGTAATTTTTCTGCTTCTACCCTACGGTTACTTCTTAATACGGGTTGTGCAAGCTTGGCAAAGGAGAGATCTTTCCCAAGCAAAGCATTGGCTTCTAAGCAGCCTCGTTACAGGTTTAAGCACCCTTCTAGCCTTTCTCCCGCAGCTTCTCGCTTGGCATCTCCTATTTGGAACTTACTTTTTTTCTCCCTACCTTAGCGACCATAATCCACCCTTCTACTGGCTTCAGCCTCACCTTTGGGAAGTTCTCTTCTCTCCCTTTCACGGCCTTTTTCTGTGGCATCCAATCTACTTCTTCGCGCTAGTTGGCCTCCTTCTGCTGCCTAAAGTTTTCCCCCGCTGGCTACTTTGGGCCTTTTGCACTCTGCTTTTGCTCAACCTTTACATCATCGCGGCGTGGTGGGCCTGGTGGCAAGGTGACTCCTTTGGGGGAAGGATGTTTCTCAATGCAATGTGGGTTTGGGGAATTGGTTTGGCGAGTTTACTAGATAAATTCTGGAATCGTAAAAAGCTTCAAAGGCTCATTTTAAGTGTTGGAATAAGTTTGATTTTCTGGAATACGCTCTCTTTAATGCAATATCGACTTGGTTTTGTGCCGATGGGTAAACCGTTGACGTGGGAACAAATGACAATTGAACGCCTCAAGCTACCTTGGCTCTTGATTCAGAAAATCCATCACTAAATTTTGATTACAAACGATGAAAAAGTTATTTTCTTTGGCCTTTCTGCGCGATTCTCTATTGCCCCAATTTCTTGTATTCATCGGTCTAAGCTATCCCATAGCCCGCATTCTGCTTCCTGGGCAAGTGCGGCTGGCGAAAGTTATTCCCCTCTTCCTTCTCTTCCTCTGGCTTATCTGGCGCTGGAAGCAGCCCCGTCCACCAGTTACTTCACCCTTAGCGGGGCCCTTCTTTCTCCTCTCCCTCTCCCTTTGCACCAGTAGTCTGCTGGGCATCGCTGACCAAGTAACGCGCTTAGGGATGCTCTTCTTGTGGGGGGAAGTGGCCGTCTTGCTTTTCCTTACGATAGAAGTTTTAGCCGCCAATTGGCGACCTCAATGGATCACGAATGCTGTGCTGGGAGCGATAAGTATCTTCCTGCTGTCCGTGACGGGTGAGCTTGCAAGTTGGGGATTCCACTGGCTTTCTCTCTACCAACCTGGAGAGGTACTCTTTCCCGTCAGCTTCCACCGCCTCCTTGGGCAGACCCATCCCAATCAAGCTGCTCTCCTCATCAACCTTGCTGTCCCCCTTGTGATCGCAAACTTCTGGCAAACCACAAAGCGTTGGCAACAACTACTTTGGGCAATTTGGCTGTTGTTGGCAACCTTTGCGTTATTTTTTGCTTCCTCACGAGGCAGTTGGTTAGCCCTTTTTGTGATGACCTTTCTGCTAGTAGGTTCGCTCCTTTGGAGTGCTTATCGGGCTAAGAAGTGGCAAAGGTTTTGGGCTACATTGCTCCTTACAAGTTGCTACGTTGCTCTTTTTGGCAGTTTGGTACTAAGTAATGCGGGAGATATTGCTAAACAAAGGTTAGAAGCTTCCACCGTTGCGGGCGAAGCTTCCCCTTCCCTTAACCAGACCATCTCAGGTTTAACGACCACTACGGGGCGAACTTTGTTTTGGGAAAGGGCAATCAAAACTTTCCAAGAACGACCTCTCTTCGGCGTAGGGCCAGAAGGGTTTGCTTACCGTTATGCTTCTGAAGAGTCTTTTAGCCGTATCTTTCGCGCTCCACAAGCGCATAGCATCTACTTTGCGATTCTTAGTGAATATGGTCTAGCAGGAAGCTTTACTTTAGGTCTTCTACTTCTGCTAACGCTGTGGATAGGGGGGCGCGGCGGGCGCTACGCGCCCG
>DCSM01000081.1:0-2933 GCA_002325605.1 Chloroflexaceae bacterium UBA1466 | reverse complement strand
CGCCCCAGCCCCAACCCCTAGCCAACGAGCAACTTTTCACCTTGGCTTGCGGGACAACAGGGTTGGGCATTTTAGTTCATGGCTTAGTAGAAGTACCTGTTCCCTTAACCGTAGGAATGGCCCTTTGCACAGTTATGGCGGGGCTTGCACCAGCGCAATGTTGGCAAAGAAAACCCGCTTCCTTAGCTCAAAAGGTACGCTTCCCTCTTTTCCCCATCCTCCTTGTAGCAATCGCAAGCTTGGCTTGGGGAAGCAGTAGCTTTGTCCTTCTCCAGCGCAATCAGTGGGATACTTTGCTCAAGCAGGCCCGTGCAGCCAGGCAACAAGGAGCCTTAGCCCAAAGTTTGAAGCTTTATGAGCAATCTATTGCGATCTATCCCCAAAAGGGAGCAGCCTATAGTGAACGCGCAACCGTTTTAGCTTGGCAAGCTTTGCAGGATCAACAGAAGCTTTCTCAGGCTCTTTTGGCTCAAAGGGAAGCGACCCTTCACGATCCGACAAACTATGCTTCTCACTTGAATGAAGCAGCCCTTCTCTTAGCTCTTGGCGAAGATCAGCAGGCTGAAGTGATCTTGAAAGCAGACCAATCAGGCTGGGCTGTTGCGCCGATCTTGCGAGCAAGGTTGCGGGAAAAGCAAGGGAGAGAAGCCGAAGCAAAGCGGGAATGGCAACAAGCGCTTGACCTTCAGCCAGATCTTGCGGAGAGTGCCGCTTGTCTGCACAGCCTGCTTTGTCAGAGCTTACCTTTGCCTCCCTCAGAATATGCCGAGATCGTGAAGGTTGTAAACTTGCTCCCTGAACGGTCAAGTCTGGATAAAGTCTGGCGGTTAGCAACTTCCTGGAACAGCGTAGACCTTTGGGCCGAAGGGGCCTTCTTGGCTGAACGGGTTGGGGATAGCCGCCAGAAGCAGCGTTTTTTGCAAGCCGCAAAGGATACTTCTGAAATGATTGGGAAGGTTTCTACGCCCCGCTTGGCGCTTGCGTTACTTCAAGAGGGCATGACCAAAGGGGATCCTAAAGGTCTGCGAGCATTACTTCAGAAGTGGGTTGCGCCGACCAACTCCCAACTTGTCCCCCAAATTAGCTGGCTCCTTCTTTCTAAAACAGAGCAGAAATTTGCCCAAACTATGGTTCAAGCTGCTTTTGCGCTTGAAGATCAAGCTTTGCAGACCAAGGCCCAAGCCTATTTGCGCGAAGTAGAAACAGCTTTGCAAAGCGAAAAACGTCCCTAAAGTTCCAATTAAGGGGTTTGGCTGCTAGTTGACATACCCTTTATTTTGCTGTAACATACTCACTATGGTCAAGAGCCAGGATTAACCACCTGACTCAAACCTCACTTCGTTTGGCAAAATTTGAAAACTTGATTGGCCCATAGTAGGTAAAAATGATGCAAGAGCATTTGGAGCAATTTTTAGTCCACATGGTGAGCGAAGGCCTGACCCGCAATACCATCGCCGCCTACCGCACTGACATTGAACAACTCAAGGTTTTTCTGCAAAGCCGCAACTTTACCGATTGGAGCGTTGTTACTCACGAAGATATTTTAGCTTTCATTCAGTTTCTGCGCGAAAAGCGCTATGCGACCTCAACTATTGCTCGCCGCACCGCCGCCCTCAAATCGTTTTACGCCTATCTTGCGACGGCTGGTTTGGTCAAAAGAGACCCCGTGCAACAGATTCAGCACCCAAAGGTAGATCGTTGTCCCCCCCGTGCTGTTTCACCGCAACAGATGGACCGCCTTTTGGAATTGCCCTTGCGGGACAAGCCAACGCCTGAAGGAATGCGCGACAAAGCCATGCTTGAATTACTCTATGCTACGGGGATGCGCGTAAGTGAGCTTGTTACGTTGGACCGGGGCGATCTTGACCTTGCCGACCTTGACAAACCAGTCGTCAATTGTGCCGGGCGCGGGACGCGCAAACGTTCGTTACCGCTGCGCGTCTCTGCCGTTACCTCACTGAAAGATTATCTTGCCGTCGCCTGGCCGCAGTTGATTCGGGGCAATTTCAAAACGGAAGCCCTTTTTCTCAACCATCGCGGCAAACGCCTCACCCGCCAAGGTTTTTGGCTGATTCTCAAAAGCTATGCCGAAAAATTGGGTTTAGACAACCTTACACCCCATACGCTCCGCCACTCCTTCGCCGCCCATATGCTCAAGGATGGAGCCGATTTGCGCGAAGTGCAAGAGTTGTTGGGCCATGCTTCGCTTTCAACGACGCAAATTTATATGCACATTTCAAGTGACGGTTCAGCACCCCCGCTCAAAAGTAACGCCCCCGAAACCGAAGCTACCAGTCAGGCTAACTCCAAAAATGGTACTTATCGCTCGAAGCGCGAGTTAAACGTGAAAAAAGAGGATGTGTAATGTCTGCCCAGACTCTAGATCAGCTTGTCTCACTCTGTAAACGCCGGGGGTTTATCTTTCCAGGCAGCGAGATTTATGGCGGTTTACAAGGAACTTATGATTACGGGCCCCTTGGGGTTGAGTTAAAAAATAATCTTAAAGCTGCTTGGTGGCGAGCAAATGTCTATGAACGCGATGATATAGAGGGTTTGGATGCTTCTATTCTGATGAATCCGCTTGTTTGGAACTATTCAGGCCACGAAGAGACGTTTGTTGATGAATTAGTTGATTGTTTGGTTTGCAAAGGTCGTTTTCGGGCGGATCGCCTCGGTGATGCACGTTGTCTTCAGGAACCTACTAAACAACCTGGCCAATGTCAAGGCAAATTGACCCCGCCGCGCCCCTTTAACCTGATGTTTAAGACCCAGGTCGGGCCCGTCGCCGACCCCGCTTCCTTTGCTTATCTGCGCCCCGAAACTGCTCAGGGCATGTTTGTTAATTTTGCGAATGTTCTCAATGCCACAGGCCGCAAATTGCCCTTTGGCTTGGCCCAAATCGGGAAAGCCTTTCGCAATGAAATCACGCCGCG
>DCSM01000080.1:16975-20532 GCA_002325605.1 Chloroflexaceae bacterium UBA1466 | reverse complement strand
TAATGCGCGAGAAGTCGCTTCGTGTGCCGCGTATCCTCAGCAGCAATCAGGGAAACTTCGCGCAGGATTCGCAACCCGCGCAGGGTAATATCTTCCAAATTGCCGATTGGTGTACTGACGAGGTAAAGCGTACCCATTAGCGGTTTCGCCAGTAATTGAGCAGTTCTGCTACTATTTGCGGCATTTCAATGCACGGTTGCCAGCCTGTCGCCGCTTTGAGCTTCTGATTATCGCCCACCAAAATCGGCTCGTCGGCGGGGCGCAATCGCGTTGGATCAAGCACGATTTCTACTGGTACTCGGCCTTGTTCTCTTACCAATTCAACAATCTCACCGATTCGAGTAGCTTTTCCCGAACAAAGATTGTAAACTTCGCCTGCTGGTGCATGTTCCAAAAGTAGCCAAAGAGCCTGAGCTACATCAGCAGTATGCGTAAAGTCGCGGCGAGCTTCCAAATTGCCAACCATCAAAAGAGGTTTTTGACGGCCAGCCTCAATTGCAGCCATTTGTTGACAAAAAGTCTGAATCGCACACCGATCTCCCTGATGCGGCCCAACGTGATTAAAAGAGCGCGTTACAACAACATGTAAGCCATAATTAAGCTGATATTGTAAGCCAGTAAGTTCAGCTGCAACTTTGCTCACTCCATAAGGGCTGGCAGGGCGCAAAGGATGGGTTTCAGTGATAGGTGTATCTTCTGGGCGCACAAAACCATACTCTGCGCTCGTACCTGCGATATGCACTCGTGCTTGAGGAGCATAACGCCGCACAGCTTCCAGGAGGTTGACGGTTCCCTCAACATTGGTACGAAGCGTTACAATTGGGGCATCCCAAGAAGCAGTTGGGTAACTTTGAGCCGCGAGGTGATAAATGCGATCAGGCTTGACCTTTTCAATGGCCTGAGCGATTGCAAAGGGGTCTTCAATATCACCTTCATGGAAAGAGAGCGATTCAGAGATGTGTTGAATGGGGCGGAGGTCGCTGCGCCAACGTTTGAAGGCATGAATTTCAAGGCCAGGTTGGGCAACGAGGTAAGTAGCGAGGGAACTGCCGACTGGGCCAGTAACACCAGTGAGAAAAACTCGCACAATTCCTCATGAGGGCAAAAAAAGAAGTTTGAAAAGAGAAGTGGTGGGCGGTATTGGACTTGAACCAACGACCTCCACGATGTCAACGTGGCGCTCTAACCAACTGAGCTAACCGCCCTTTTTCGGAGGCTTGATTTTACCTGAGTTATTATAGCGCAACTCAGGCGTTTGGTCAAGCGGCAATTTATCCCTTTCCTAAGCCTATTGGCAATTCTACCTTGCCTATGGTATGATACGGGCCTGACTAAAAATGGCGCGTTGAGGAGTTTTTTTGTGAGCAAAATGAAAGTGTTACTTGTCCAAAATGTTGAGCAGCTTGGGCAAGCTGGACAAATCAAAGAGGTTGCGGGTGGTTTTGGGCGCAATTATCTTCTACCGAAAGGTTTTGCGGTTCTCGCTACCCGTGGGCAAGTTCGCCAAGCTGAGGAGCGGCTGAAAGCCCTTCAGCGGCGCGAAGAGGTGGCTCGCCGCGATGCGGAGGCTCTGGCGGCCCGCATCAATGGGGTAACATTACGCTTTGTGGCCCGCGTCGGCGACCAGGGACGGCTCTATGGCTCTGTCACCAATTCTGACATTGCCGAGCAGTTTCTGCAACAAGTCGGGTTTGAGCTAGATCGCCGCAAAATTGGGTTGGAAGACCCGATCAAGCGTGTTGGGATTTACCCCGTCCCTGTTCAACTTGGAGCAGGTTTGCAACCAGTGTTGAATATTGTGGTTGAGGCTGAAGCGGGTGAGCTTGAGCTACCGCCAAATCCTGAAGACTAAAGCTTTAATTTAGTTAGATTACAAGGGAAATCTAGGCCAATGAAGTAAAATTCATTGTTTGGCTAAGTAATAAAATAGCGCAAGTAGCAATGTGCCCGGTCTAAAGCCGTAGGCACATTGTTGTTTTTTATCAGAAGATAATTCATTTCTAAGAATAGAACGATTTGGATTTTTCAAATCGGAGAAGATCGCTATGGATCGTCCGCTCCCCGTTGATCTTAATGCTGAACGAGCCACACTTGGTTCAATTCTCCTAGAGCGCGATGTTATTATCACGATTGCCTCGTGGTTACTCCCCGATTATTTCTATCTTGAAAAACATGCGTGGGTCTATGAAGCGATGTTGGCCTGCTATCATCAACGAATTCCGCCTGATCTATCCACGGTTGCCGCCGAATTGCGTCGCCATGAGCGGCTTGAACCAATTGGAGGCATTAGTTACTTAGGTGAACTGAGTGCCGCTGTCCCGACAGCCATTCACATTGAGCATTATGCGCGGATTGTCGAGCGGACAGCGCTCCTGCGCCGCCTGATTGAGGCTGGGGGCAAGATCACCGCGCTGGGCTACGATGAGCGCGAAGACCTGGAAGCCACGCTGGACAAGGCGGAAGCGGAACTATTTGCGGTTTCGCAACGCCGGGCGCAGCAGGATTTTATCCATGTTGGGCAAGTTTTAGATGCCTATTTTGAGCAACTTACCGCCGTGCAGGAGCAGCGAGGGGAAATCGCAGGCGTACAAACAGGCTATCTGGATTTAGACCGCCTCACTGGGGGCTTGCAACGCTCAGACTTAATCGTGTTGGCGGCCCGACCTAGCGCAGGTAAGACGAGTTTGGCGCTCTCAATCGCTTATAACGTGGGGTTCGCGGGGCAAAAAGTGGGCATTTTTAGCCTGGAGATGAGTCGGGAGCAACTTGTGCAGCGGTTGTTGGCAATCCACACGGGGATCGATTCGCACCGTCTGCGGACACACAATATTCGTGAAGAGGAATTTGACCTTTTGGTATCCTCGATGGGAGAATTGTCAAATTTACCAATTTATATTGAAGATACACCAGCCCTCAGTGTGCTAGAAGTACGAACTAAAGCGCGAAAATTAGACAGCCAAGGCAAAATCGCCATTTTGATTATTGACTACTTGCAACTAATGCAAGGCCGCAAAAATAGCAATCGGGTGCAAGAAGTGGGTGAAATAAGTCAGGGTTTGAAGGCTTTGGCCCGTGAACTAAATATTCCCGTGATCGCCATTAGTCAACTTTCGCGGGCGGTGGAAGGACGGCAAAGTCATGTTCCAATGTTGAGTGATCTGAGGGAAAGTGGAAGTATTGAACAAGATAGCGACATCGTAATGTTTATTTATCGAGAAGAATTATATGATAAAGAGACGGATAAAAAGGGAATCGCTGAGATTCATATCGCTAAACACCGTAATGGCCCTTTAGGGGTTGTACCCTTACGCTTTGATGCAGCTACGACGCACTTCCAGAACCTAGAGCGCTATTATGATTCTGACGAAGGTGGTTATTAAATTGAATCCATCATTTGCTACTTGGATTTGAGAAGGATCTAAGTCGGATTAAACGGCTTTAGCCGTTGCCCAAACAAGGATTAGAGGCACAATCCACAGCTTTGGTTCCTTAAAGTGGCAGGGCCAAAGGCAGGAGGGGTGAAGTTTAGCTTCCAGGAGTCCAGGAGGCCAAAGGCT
>DCSM01000080.1:0-16850 GCA_002325605.1 Chloroflexaceae bacterium UBA1466 | reverse complement strand
ATGATGCAAAATGACCGCAAGGTGTATGCCTTGCGGTCAATGAGGCTCAGAAGTAAATCTGTGAAAAGTTGCGGGTGCGAGGAGACCTCTACCTTTTTTAATAGGCTAAACCCATTGCAGCCGCCAGCATTCCCCAAACAAAGAGCATAATGGCCGTGGCATTGAAGAAAACCGCATTATGTTCAGGGTCGCGCAAAAAGCGGATGAAGGGGAAAACTTGTCCTAAGAGGAAGACTCCTACAACAACCGCCGCAATTAAATGTCCCCAGAAAGCGAGAAGGCCCACAATTATACTTTGGGATATGGCCATCGTTAAGACCACAAGGCGAGCAGCATTAAGTTTGCCATACATTACCGGAATACTCCGAATGCCCATTTGCGTATCACCCGGAATACTCTTGAAATCATTGACCGTCATAATGCCGTGTGCCCCAATGGAATAGAGGGTAGCCAAGATGAAACTTTGCCAAGAAAGGGAGGCAAAAGCAACATGACCTGCAAGCCAGGCCAGGCCTTCATAAGAAAAAGAAACGAGCGCGTTTCCAAACCAGCCATTGCGTTTGGCTCGAATTGGCTTCATGCTGTAAGAAAGGGCAAAAATCAGCCCAATCCCAACAAAAAGGGCAACTTTATGCCCCAAGTAGAGTGCAATCCATGAACCAATGATGGTCAAGACTGCTGCTGTGATCTGTACATGCCGCAGACTAACTTGACCTGAAGGAATCAAACGTTGTGGCTCGTTGATTGCATCAACTTCGGCATCGCAATAATCATTGATGACTTGGGAAAGCCCACACAAAATAGGGCCCGACATAAAAACCCCAAGCAGTAGTCGCCCAATCGAGCCAAGCGACCAGCTTAGGGCCCCACTTGCCATTGCGCCACACAAGAAAGCCCAAGAAGCAGCAAACCAGGTGACGGGAGTCATCAGAATGATCGTGCGGCGCAGAATTTCGCGGGTATTAACGAGGAATTGCACGATCTGCGCCACCTTCTGCGATATTGCAGATCGTGCAAAACTTGATTCTCGGAGGTTTCGCAAATGAGACCTCTTTTTATTAGGCGATCTATTCAATGCCACGTAAGACGGTTGGCAGAACTGGAAGCCCAGCCTCGCCTACAGGAACGTCAACTTGATTGAGGGACGCTTTCGGAATGTTAATTCCGTTGTGGCATGTATCGCAACCTGGGACGCTGAAGTAGCTCCCGCCGATATTGCGGATGTGTTGCCCTGTCGCCGAAATGTAAGGTTTGGCCCCTGTTTGAACGGCGGCCCGTGGCAGGACGTACTTGTTCCAATTCTGGATCATCCAAGTCGTCATCAAGAGCATCCGCTGGGCCTTGATTCGGGGGGCAATATATTCGGGCTTGCCATTAACGACCAGCGTCGGAGCTTCGGTTGAAATCTCGTAGTTAGCGAAATTGCGGGGGTTGTGACAGTAAGTACAGCCTACGCCCAGTGACCACGAGAAGAGATTCATTGCTCCCTGCGTAACGTTCACCTGATCCTGTGTGCGGCCTCCCGTATAATTTAAGGCTAACGAGCCTCGCCCACTAGTTGGGTCTGCCGGATCATAAGGCTTCCAAACGACATAGTTATAGGTCTGTTCAAGAATAG
Source organism: Chloroflexaceae bacterium UBA1466 (assembly GCA_002325605.1). Taxonomy (GTDB): domain Bacteria; phylum Chloroflexota; class Chloroflexia; order Chloroflexales; family Chloroflexaceae; genus UBA1466. The sequence continues at coordinate 15,232 of DCSM01000080.1, read as the reverse complement.
CTTCTTTGAGGTCAACCAATTTGGGAGCTTTGGTCCGTACAGGCTTACCCTGGAAGTCCACCGACTCGGCAACCACCTTAATGGGTTGCTTGGCTTGCACGAAATTATCATTAACTGTGGTTAAATTGACTGGTTTTCCATTGTGGCAAGTTGCACAATCTACGTAATTGCCCCGCCAATGGGGTAAATTAGTGATAAATTGCTTGTTGAGTTGATTAACTAACGTCATCATAAGCCTTGCCGAAATCTTTTGCGGAATATCTATTGAAAAATCGGCAATGTTATGACAATATTGACAACCGACACCCAAGGCGGCGGAGACATGTTGCTGCATATAGGCCCAGATTTGGGCCGTTGTCATCCCCTTGAGAACCGCTACATTTTTGGGCTGGGGGAATTGGGCCACATAATCTTGCCCCGCCTGGACTCCCGCCGGATAGGCGACTTTTCCCATCCAGGCCTCACGGGTATCAGCCGGGTCTGCTGCTTTGGGGTTATTGGCCGGGGCTTGCATGATCGCCCGGATGTTGTCACTCGGATTATACGGGGCAGCAGCGGCTTGAGCGGCAGCTTTGCGGTCAGGGCCCGTGGCCAGCTCATAAATCCACCAGAACGTCGTCGCGGTGATGATCGCCACAATTGCGCCCCCTACGATGGACGCAAGAACGACCAGTTGGCGATTACGTGGTCGCGTTCCTGATTGCATGGTGTGGTTCTGCTACCTTTCCAGTATTCAGAAGAATCCACGAAATATCCATCTGACTACGTTCCAGTTCCTGTTTCCTGCCAGCCTTGCCTGAGAGCTTCTCTCAGGCTTTGGTTAGTCCACAGGTTTTCTTTACGTCCCAACGTAGCCATTAGCGGGACGGCCAGTTGTTGGGCACTGACGAGCCATCCATCCAGCCTAGTTTGCTCTGTTTGGGAAAACCCAAGGTAAAGAAGCAAAAACTTGCTTGAAAACAGGATACAGCCCCCAGCAAATTCAACTGGCGGCTGTATTCCTGCATATCCGCCGACATGCAAACTTTTAGATCAACGTTGCGACATAACCCAAAGCAACCGTGGCATTGTTGAGCAAGCCAGCAGGCGCAGCCGCCGGCACTGCAAACCAGTTGTAGGTTGGGGTACTCAGAACGACGAAGTGGACCAGGAGCGCCACCACGAAGCCGAGGATGGCGAAGATAACGATGTTTGTGCGTACAGTACTGCGCGAAGGTGTCATAACAAATCTGCTACTTTCTAGGTGATTACAAGTGATCACCTCAAAATTCCTGCTTCACTCTGCATTGCGCTTTTCAGCCGAGCGACTTACATACAGTCCACAAGCGTGTTTTACGTCCCGATCTAGCCACTACCGGGGGCGACCAACTTGGCCCTGGTAAACCAGTCTTTTGCTGTTTGGCTACTCTGGCTTGAGAGAGAACCTGGGGTGTAGCCCCCCTACACTATTTGGTTAAGCGGAGAGCTACACAATTAGTTGCTAGATCAGAGTCCTTTTAGATCTGTGGGGGTAGCCAAGGCTTCCACAAAAAGACTAGCAAATGAGCTACAACGGCGATGGCAACGAAACCAAAGAAGGACTTCACCGCGATGTCGTGCATCAACCAATCCTGGTTGTTGAACAGAGAGCGCCACTTGGGTGGTACGAGATCGTCTTGATCGTACATGGTGAACCTGCTACCTTTCAAGTATACAGAAGTACCCAAAGATACATATTTGTTATAGAAATACTACTAGCTTCTATGGCTCGATGGAGCCACTCCCAGAACTAAGACAACCTTGAAAGCTATCTAGCTCATTTAAGCTAATAATTGAATTGCTATGACTTTAAGTTGGTTTTTATTATATGGGAAGCAACAAAATTTGTCAATCTTTGCCCTGGAGTCAAAAAGAGTGTTTCTTGCTTCAAAATCTTTGCTCCTTCCGGGCTTTTTAAGGCTTTCTACTGCTCTAGTTTCTTTCTTTCAGTCCGAGGCAAAGGGTGAGTTGATAACTTATGTTGCTTAGAACTTCCGCGGAATTCTACAAGCAATTTTGGGAAGTCGCCAAGAAGATCAAACACAATAGATAAATCTTTCACGAATGTAGTACCCTAGTACCGATATAGACCTTGACAACCATGCTACACCGTTGTATACTCAACTTGCCATTATGTAAGAAGTAGCAATGTTGGCAAATGGCAAAAGTTACGCGGCTTGAGTTACAAATTATAGAGGTTCTGGCCGGTGTTGACAAGAAAGCACGAGTTGTGCTACTATCTGCCCCGGCGAGGTTCGGAAGAATGAGTCGCGTAGTATCTCCTCATTTTCTAATAACGCTCCCCACACATGTTGAGAATTGTTGAGACGGAATGTGCAAGCGTTACAGTCTAAAGCTGTAACCTTACTTGACCAACCCAGACTTCATCATTCTTCTCTGGTAGACTATCAGTAAAACTCTTCTCCCTACCTGTTGAAGATTTAACTGTCAATTTCTCTGGTTTTTCATCAAATACAAGTCTGGCGATAGTTCGAGATCAAGTGGAAGTGACCTAAAACATCAATCTCCCTAAAGGCTCCGTTCCTTAATACAAATGCTCCAGTACAAACGAGTACATTTAGGTCTAAGTCTTCTTGAAAGGGGGAGCCATGTTATGCTTTGATGGGTTAGGGACTTGATGCCGATCTTTGACCGTTAGGAACGAAAAGAACGACATCATTTACGACGGAAAAAGCGCCCCGATCAAACTTTGTTTGGTTTAAGCGAGTTGTCGGTGGTGCTTAGGTTAGGTTATTTCACTTCACTTGATGGAATCCGTGGTTCATTTAGTTATGAACCTTATTTGGAGAACGACCACCATGAAATCGAGAGTTTTTACGCCCTTTCTAGCGGCGTTCGCGGGGAGTATTATCCTCCTTATCGGCCTTTTCCTCTTGCAGGGGACCCAAACGAGTCGGACTATCTTGTCGGGTTCAAGTGTCGCCCAGGCGGCCCAGGTGGCTGCAACCACAGCTGCTGTAACGGAAACAACAGACTTAACGGTAACAATTAAGGCAGACAAGTCAACTGTTAGTCTTGGTGACGCTGTAAAAGTCACAGTGTTAGTTACACCAAGTCGTGCTATGTCAACGACTACCTACCAGTTCTTGTTAGGCTACGGTGATAAGAATACAGTTAAAAGTGATGGCAAAGGTAGTAAAGTTTTTACCTTTGACTACACTTATAAAGCTATAGGTACTTTTGAAGTGACGACAACAGCCGTTTTTGCTGGAAGTACAAAAGGGTACAATTCCAACACTATAAAGGTATTAGTCACAAATAAGGTCGCTCTCTTGGTCCCAACATCTGCCTACATCGGCCAAGTGATCCCCTTCTCTGTCACTGGTACAGTCAATGCTGTTAATTACACCTTTGAGACCAGTGATGTTACGGGAGGAAAGTGGGCTGTTACTGCCAATACATCGCCGATGAAACCAGTCAGCTTCCCCATCATCTCTGGCAAAGATCTCAAGATTACAGTGTATGATGCAATTTACAATGCTACCGATACCAAGACGGTAAAGGGGCTGGCACCCACAATTACCTTTAATCCAAGCAAAACAACAGCCAGTCCCAATGAGGTTATTACGTTTGCACAGCCAACAATCAAGGGTGGAGGCAAGGATATCCCTGGCGCAACAGCAACTCTCCTTTGCGGTAAGGATAGCACTGAGGCTACAGTTAGCAATTTAACCTGCACTATTCTCAAAACTACTGGGACTGTTACGGCCAATGTCAAGTTCACAATTCAACCTCCTCTTCCTAATGATGTCTATTCACTTCCCATCGCCAACCAGATCAACCCCATTGTCCTTTATGGTACTGAGGCCAAAATCACGGTAGGCGGTGTCGTACCCACTCCCACCCCCACCATCACCCCCACGGGCAAGTCGACCATCAAAATCATTGTAGGTAAGGATAGTTTAGAGGCCTGCGGCGATACAACAGTCATTACTGCTGAAGTAAAGGACTCAACTGGGAAACATCTGCCTTCAGCGTCCGTAATCTTCACGGTTACAGATGATGATAAGACTGAAATCCGCAGCCCAACAGATACAAAAGTGCCTACAACTACGCACTTTGTGACCAATAAGCCAGGAAATGTGACTATAAAGGCCGTACTGAAGGACACTCCTGCAATCTCTGCAACGATCACCCAGCAAATCGGATCCCTCCCGACTGGTGACGAAAGACAGTGTACTTTGAAGGCCAAGCCACCAGAAGGTGGTGACCCACGCGGTACAGATCATCGAATTGACGGTGACGACAAAGATGCGATATTTGGGGGAGATAAGCCCGCGTTCAAATTCTTCTTCTTCATTCGTCCTGGTCACCCTGATTTCACCGATGTTAAGTTTGTAGGGATTTCATATAACCCACTTTGTGCTGCCAATCCCATCTCTGCAACTGCAACGGTAACCAATGTTACAGGCCTTGTGTGCTTCAAACTGAGGCTCTTGACGGAAGATGGAAATGAAAAGGATATCAAAGAGTTCTCAGAACCAGTCTCCTACACGATTGACCTGAATCCAGCAGCATGGGATAAAGCTAAAAAGTATAAGGAAGCCAAGCCAAATGGCAAGGTTATCAAGATCTTTTATCAGGACACAGCGGGGGCTTTTGTAGAGGACAGCAATGCAGAAGTAGATGAGACCAATCTCAAGGAAACAAGTACCACAAGTAACACCTTGCTGCTTCAGCAAGCCACTGCTGCAGACCCATCTGTCGTTGTGAGTACCACAGCAGCAGGTGAGACAGCAGTAGGAGTGGACACTAGCTCTGTGGTCGTTGACACTGGCAACAAAGTCTATCTACCCCTCATTACCCGCTAGGCTGGATGCGAAAGCAAGCTAAACTAGGGTAAGTTTACAGCCCAGAGACCTGACTCTTTAACGAGAGTTAGGTCTCTGGCTTTTTCTGCTCCTCGCTTAGAGGTACTTGACAGATTAGGCTACTTTTGGTATTGTGAACTATCTGTTTTGGCACTCAGGCTATTCAAAGTTAGGACATTTATGGAATCACCAACTGAAAAGGCCCCCGCTGATGCCGCCATGGAATCACCAACTGAAAAGGCCCCCATTGATGCCGCCAAGAAGCCCCTGGCTAAAAAAATTGAACTTGCTTTCGAGTGGTTGATCTGGCGCAGTCGCCTAATCGTGTTACTAGCGGTTATCTTCGGCATTTTATCCTCGATTGGGCTCTTCGTCATGGCTTCCTTCGACCTCGCAAAGCTCTTCATTCAAACGCCAATTTCCAAATTAGAGGGAACCGCCCCCCCCGAACTCCGCGCCGAGGTAATTGCCAACGTTGTTGAAGGGATCGATGTCTATTTAGTTGGCGCAATGTTGATTATCATTTCGCTCGGAATGTATGAAATTTTTATTCATCAGATCGATGAAGCTGAAGATTGCGAAATCGGTAAACGCCTTTTAGCTATCCATACCCTCGATGAGCTAAAGGATAAAATGGCTAAAATGGTGATGTTGGTTTTAGTTATCAAGTTTTTTAGTAAATTCTTACATCTCAAGAAAGAAAGTGCCCAGGAGCCAATAGACATTCTCTATTTAGCAGTTGGGATTTTTCTGGTCGCGGCGGCGATCTATGTTAGTCACCTTAGTCACATGGGTCATCAGAAGGAAGGTGAAGACAAGGAAGGAGAGGGAAAAGAAAGTGGCGAGAACAAAACCCCGCAAAAATATCATCTCCCGCACCGTAATATCTCAAAATAAGCAAAGCTCCTCTACCCAATCCTGAAGACTGGAATGCCGTGATTGTCCCCCGCTACTAAGCGTTAAGCCAAATTAAGAAAGCGTTGGAAGCCTTGCACGTCCAGAGAAAATGTTTTCTGGACGTGCAAACCTTGTTTATAGGTAAATAATCTTTTATTTGCTAAAGTTAGAATTAATGAAATACACTTTTGATCGCTTTACTGCTGAAGTTCAAACCCTTCTTTCGACCACAAAGCGAATTCCAGCATCTCTGCTTGAGGTTCAAGTTCCAAAACCTGGCATTCCCGCCGACCTTGCTTTCCCGACCTTTCGAGCCGCGAAAGAGCTTGGTCTCTCTCCCCAGCAATTGGCCCAAGAGCTTGTGCAAACCATTCAAATTGCACCAAATTCATTGATTGGTGAAGTTTCAGCTACAGGGCCATTTCTGAATTTCTCGTTTCAAGCTGAAAATTTGGCGGAAGCAATCCTAAATGATATTTCTCTAACTGGTGTAAAGTATGGGCATAGCGATGATGGGCAAGGAAAAACTATCGTTGTTGATTATTCCTCGCCCAATGTCGCCAAACGGATGCACGTTGGCCATATTCGCAGCACCATTATTGGGCAAACCTTAGCCAATATCTTTCGCGCTCTAGGCTATAACGTGATTTGTGATAATCACTTAGGCGATTGGGGCAAGCAGTTTGGCGTGATTATCGCGGCGGTGATGCGCGATGGCAAACCCCAGGTTGAAGGTGAAGCCGCGTTAATCCAGCTTGAGGAACTTTACACTCGTTATAGTAACCAAATGCCGCAGGATGCGGCCCTAGATGCTGAAGCACGGCGCTGGTCTCTCGCGCTTGAGCAAGGTGATCCTGCGGCCAGAGAGCTTTGGCAGTGGTGTGTTACAACCACAATTCAAGCCAATCAGCAAAACTATGATCGCCTCACAGTTTCTTTCGACCATGCTTATGGTGAAAGTTTCTATGAAGCAATGCTTACTGGCGTAATTCAGCAAACTATTGAGCAAAATATTGCTTATCGAGACGAAAAAGGTGCGGTTGTTGTAGAAATAGATGGTTTACCTTCATTTTTACTTCAGCGCAGCGATGGTGGGACACTTTATCTCACTCGTGATGTTGCCACAATCATCTTTCGGTTGCAAGAATTTCAGCCCAAACGTATTTTATATGTGGTCGGCTCGCCCCAAGAACTGCACTTTCGGCAGCTTTTTGCTCTTGTACGCAAAATGGGGTATACTGCCGCTGTTGACTTGGTGCATGTTGCTTTTGGCACGATTTCTGACACTCAAGGCCAGCCCCTTTCGACGCGACGGGGCAATATGATCTACCTGGAAGCCCTCTTAAATGAGGCTATGGCTCGCGCTTTGGCGGTGGTTGAGCAGAAAAATCCCGCTTTGGCAGCAGAGGAAAAGGCTGCTGTCGCTGAGGCTGTTGGGGTTGGCGCAGTGATTTACAACGATTTGTACCAAGACCCCAAGCGCAATATTACCTTAAACTGGGAGCAGATGCTCTCTACTGAAGGAAATAGTGCTACCTATTTGCAGTATTCTTATGCTCGTTGTTGTTCTATTCTACGTCGGGCGGAAATAAAGCCTACAGAAGAGCTTGATCTTGCTGCTATTCAACCAAAACTGCTGATTCATCCTGCTGAACAACAATTGCTCAAAAAGCTGGCTCGCCTTCCTAGCGCGATTAAGGAAGCAAGCGAACGCTATGCCCCCTTTGTGATTGCGGACTGGTGTTATACCACAGCCCGCGATTTTGGCGTTTTCTTTGAACAATGTCCCGTTTTGAAAGCCGAAACCATCCCGCTGCGCGATGCACGCTTGGCTTTGGTAAGTGCCACGGCCCAGGCTCTCAAGAATGGTTTGACCTTACTAGGAATCAAAGCTCCGGAGCAGATGTAGCAATGCTTGATTTTGTAAAGATTCGCACTATTTTGTTTGATATGGATGGGGTTCTCTACTGTGGAAAGCAAGTTTTGCCAGGAGTACGCGAAATTATTGCTTTCTGCAAACAACAAAAGATCGTCTGCGCTTGTATCACCAATAATGCAACTTTAACGCCGCAACAATATGACCAAAAATTGACTGAATTGGGGATTTTGATTCCTGGTTCGCATGTTATTGGATCAGCTTTTGTAACAAATCTCTACTTACGGGAGCAATATCCATCTGGAACAACGGTTTACATCATTGGTATGGATGGGCTACACAAATTTTTGCTTGCCGATAACTACTTTACTTTGCAAGAGCAAAACCCCCAAATTGTTGTACAAAGTGCTGATTTGACCTTGACCTATCAAAAACTGAAAACAGCATGTTTGGCTATTCGGGCTGGAGCGCGTTTCATCGCCACAAACACGGATCGCAGCTTCCCAACCGAAGAAGGTCTTGCGCCTGGCTCTGGCGCGATAACAGCGGCTATTCAAGCGGCTACTGATGTTGCACCTTTTGTCATTGGCAAACCCCAACCAACCATCTTTCGGACGGCCATAAACCTTTTGGGCAGCACGCCAGAAACAACTTTAATGATTGGTGATCGCTTAGAAACCGATATTCTAGGCGCAAAAAGCGTCGGGATTCACACAGCCTTAGTCCTTACTGGGGTAACAAAACGAACTAATCTTGTAAATAGTTCTGTTCAACCCGATTTTGTCTTTGATGACTTGCGGGAAACATTGAAAGCCTTGCAGAAGGTCTATTCAGATGCCTAAACTTATCATCTATAATCGCAAGCAAGTTGCTGAAGTTCTCCGTCTCTGGACTCCACAAAAATTAGCAACTGAATTGCAAATGGGCAACTTTGGCGCGACGCTAGAGACTCACGAAGCGCAAGAACTGGGCCAATTGCTCCAGGAATGGCTCCAGCGAGCTTTGGCCGTTTTGACCTTGCGGGATACCCTTTTAGTTGATCCTCGGCGGGGCGAAAGAGTGCATAACTTCATTTGTACTACTACAACTTTAGGCTGTTGCACTTTATCTGCGGAGAGCGTTCAGACATTTCTACCATTGAAAGATATAGAAGCTGAAAATCTTACTTCAAAACAAATTTATGCTCTTTTAGCTGATGATCCTTCAACTTTAAATCTTCTTTCCAATCTTGAACAAACCGATTTTACGGAATTAGGTTTTGTTCTTTCAACCGAAGATAAGATTTCTTATCCTTTTCCACCAGATTTAGAGACTTTGCTGCCCCCGCTCCCCAAAGCCTATCAGGGAGAGCAGATCCAATTTGAACAACCCAAAGGTTGGCGCAGAATTCTGGTGATTATTCTTGCTCTTTTGGGCCTTACAACTTTCCTTTTACCCCTCATTTTGGGGCAATTGCCAACTCAACCTGCGGGTTTACCGCTTGGTTTGCTCACTTTAGCTCTGCTTGTGGGCATCCGTAGTGGCTGGCTAGGTTTTGCGGGTGCAGGAGCGATCTGGTTTGTTGCGAATCTGCCAGATTTTCGCTATGGCAGCCCATTGACGCTTTTCCCTACACTTCTGCTCCTCTTTCTTGGCCTTTTTCTTTTAGCCTTAGATCGCCATGTTCGCGCTTTGGGGGCTTGGGTTTTCGCCCGCAGAGCTAATGGCCTAAGCAAAAACAACGTTTAGATGTAATCCAATTCTAAATTTTAGCTAAGGAGTTTTTACGTGGCTACGACTTCTGATTTGCGGACCGGAATGGTGATTCGTTATAATGGCGAATTACACCAAGTTGTTGAATGGCAACATGTTAGCCCTGGCAATTGGCGGGCTTTTGTGCGGCTAAAGTTGAAAAACATGAAGAACGGCAAAGTTATTGAAGATCGGGTGCGGGCTGGTTCAGATATTGATGTTATTCGCATTGAACACCGCACGATGCAATATCTTTATCGGGATGGGCAAGACTATATCTTTATGGATAATGAAACTTTTGACCAGTTTACTGTGCCAGAAACCGTAATTGGTGATGCAGCTCGCTTTCTCAAAGAGAATGAGAATGCCGAATTAGTCTTTAATGCAACGGAAGATCGGCTTCTTGCTGTGGAACTACCGATTTTTGTGAGATTGCAAGTGATTGAAACAACCACGGCTGTGCGAGGCGACACAGCTACCGACGTAACAAAAACAGCCAAGCTTGAAACAGGAGCGGTTGTCAATGTACCTGGTTTTATTGAAGAAGGCGAAACGATCAAAATTGATACCCGAAGTGGCAATTATCTTGGGCGAGGAACCCAAGAATAACTACGGTTTCAGGCCCAAAGGTTCGAGAAACTTTTGGGCCTTTCTAACGAATCTGGCCTGTTGCCCCAGATGATTGCATTTTTTCAAGCAGAAGCGTTTGCCAACCTAGTGGTTCAAGGTGAACGTTCTTAGTTTCGGGATAATAAGCAAAAATTGCTCGCTCAAAATACTGAATAATTCGCAATTGCCCATCGGCAGTGAGCGTTTCAAACTCTTCTGAAAGCGGATAACCAAAGAGATTAAGCCCGCCATTGCGTTGCCAATAGCTTAGAAAACTCTCCCGCAGCGTATGACCAGTTTGGGCAAAGAAAAGCGGACACGGCGCAGTTTTGCAAACCACAGGAGACAAGGGCTGAAGCGCAGGATGCTGGAAAGCCAAAATTTGGAGCCTTTCGCTCCCAAGCGCAGCAGGTTGCACATAATAAGGGGTATCTTTTAAGTTTGGTTTCAGTTCCAACCGAAATCGCACAAAATTCTGGACGATAACTCCATCGGGCTTCTGAGATGCAGGTTCTAAAGGCATGCCAAAAACTGCTTCGGCTCCATTTGTGAACCAATAACGCCAGATAATTGCAGGGACCGTTATTTCATTTTCAATCTGAGCTTGCGCTAAAGGCAATAAATCCTCGGCTTGGGCCAAGACCTCTTCTACTCCTGCTAAGTTTTGGGCAAATTCGCTTTCCTCACCCGTCGTTAATTCAGGTGTAATCGCCGCAATTCCTAGACTACTTGCCCAATCAGCCATATTTCCTCGAATTGGATAGTTTTCCCAAAAACGATTATATTGATAGTTAGATGCTTGAGCATAGACTTTAGCCAACTTTATTGAAGGTAAATGCTCGCAAAAAGCAGGAAAAACTAAGCCAGCGTTGCTATGAAGAAAAATTGCCCCTGCCGCATCCAACAGAAAATCACGGATTAGGCGACTTTCCCCTTCTGATTGCATAAAAGGCCCCCCAGTATCTGAAACTATACCATTGGCTCCATGAACTGTTGTTTGCCAATCATTTTCGGGACAAGCATCCAAATTTGTATTCATATTGCGATTCAGGTCAACTTGATGGGCATTAAAGCGTGAATTAAGCGCTAAACCATCAGGATTAATGGTTGGAATGAGATATAAGCTAACTGTTTGTGGCACATTCTCTGGATTAGCCTTGAAATGGGCAATTAGCTGGAGCGTAAGTTGATAGGTATTTGCTTCTGGGCCACCGTGGGTATCACCAACGATTACCAATTTTCGTGGCCCAGCACCGATCTGTACAACTTCGATTGGGCGGCCTTGCTCAGATGCCCCAAGGCGAAAGGAGCGAATCAAGGGCGAAACTTGCCGAATTGGTGTAGCAGAGAGGCTTGCACTTCCAAATAGAAAGTTTGAAAGGGCCAAAAGACTAGCTAAACAGAAGATTAGTCTTTTTTGTTTGCTTTTTATCATTAAATCTTCCTGTTATAAAGACTAAAATCCAAAAGGAGAGATTCCTGTTGGTTACAAAATGCCGTATAATATCCTAAATTATAGTTACAAAATAAGGTTTGTCAAAATAGATCAGATGAAAGAAATTTGTTTTGAACACGATAGATGATGTAAAAAACCGCATAGATATTGTTGAAATCATTGGCGAAACCGTGCAATTGCGGAAGGTTGGTCGCAGCCATGTCGGTTTTTGCCCTTTTCACCCGAATACCCGCACGCCCGCCTTCACTGTTTACCCCGATTCGCAGAGTTTCTATTGCTTTGGTTGCCAAGCACATGGGACAGCCTTCGATTTCGTGATGCGAAAGCAAGGCTTAAACTTTGCGGAGGCGCTAGAATACCTGGCAAATCGGGTTGGAATCAAGCTTGAACCTCGAAAACCTGTCGATCAGCAACAAGATCAGCAACGGCAACGCTTAATAGAAATCACGACGTTGGCCGCTAGAGCTTGGAACTATCTTTTGCTTAAAAATGGTCAGGCCCAGCCAGCGCGAGAGTATTTGGCGAAACGGGCCCTAAATGCTCAGACCATCGAGAGTTTTCAATTGGGTTTTAGCTTAAATATGTGGGATCATCTGTGTAATTACTTAATAAATAAAAAAGGTTATACTCCAGAAGAGATTGTAGCCGCAGGATTAGCTATTCAGCGCGATGATGGGCGGATTTATGATCGATTTCGGGGACGAATTATCTTTCCAATTCGCAATAACAAAGGCGAAGTTATTGGTTTTGGGGGTCGCGCTCTAGGGGATGAGCTTCCAAAGTATCTTAACACGCCCCAAACGCTCCTTTTTGAGAAGAGCAATGTTCTCTATGGGCTTGACTTTGCCCGCGAGGGTATTCGGCTGGCGGACGCTGCGGTGGTTGTGGAAGGGTATGTAGATGTCTTGACGGCGCACCAGCACGGTTTCACGAACGTTGTTGCCCCTTTAGGTACTTCGCTCACGGCGGGGCATGTGGGCCTTCTCAAGAAGCTCTCGCAGAACCTCTTTTTTGCGCTCGATGCTGATGCGGCGGGCCAAAAGGCGACCTTGCGGGGAATCAACGCGTTTCAGGAAACGCTTACTCAAGGGGGGGCAGAAGAGGGAGCAGAAGGGGATGACCATTTGCAAGCTACGATTACCGCGCAGGGGTTGGTGCGCTGGGGAAATGATTTCAATCTGCGGATTGTAAGGCTTCCCGCTGGGCAAGACCCTGATGAGGTGATTAAGGCTGACCCGCAACGTTGGCGCACTTTGCTGGCCGCCGCGATTCCCGTGATGGAATTCCTCCTTGAAAGCTCTACCACTGATCTCAACCTTACGCTCCCGCAAGATCAGCGGACCGCTTTGGAACGCCTTATTCCGCTTGTAGCGCAATTAAGTGGGGCCCAGCAAAGGGTCTACGTGGCGCGGCTGGAGCAGGTGATTGGGCTTAAAGCGGAGCTTATCCTTGACCTTACCCGTGCTTCGCCCCCTAAACCTGCGCTGAAGAATCCCGTTCCCCCTAACGTACCGCTCCATTCGCCCCCTTCGCTTCCCCTCCCGCCCTATCGGGTCCAACCTTCCCTGCCAAGGGAGGATTATCTCTTGGCTCTTATTCTGCATTATCCTGCTACTGAACCTGTGGTAACAGAGCTTTTGGCCCAAGACAGCGCAGAATTCCCCTTTGTCAAGCAAGTCTTTGGGGGAAATATTGCAATTTTGTGGGAACGGCCCCAAAATCGGCTGCTTTGGCAAAAGTGGCAGGAGCGGGGGGAAACTCTGCAAGAGCAAGACCTTGCTACTTGGGCCCAAAATTTGGATGCTCCGCTGGGGGCTTATACGGAGCAGTTGCTGAAGTTCCAATTTGCTTCCCCCCAAACCCACCATGCGCTTCAGGAAGCCCAAAGGTGTACGCGCCAGCTTTGCATTGTCCAAGCGCGGCAGTGGGCATTGCGTTTGACGCAGCAAGCTGATGATCTGAAGGGGAGTGAAGCTTCCAGCGAAATCGAATATGCTCAAATAATGCGCTTGTTGGGAGAAATCTACTCTTATATTGCGGCTCTCCAGCGGGCCATCCAACAACCTGAAGCGTAAACCCCCTTAGGCAGCCTTCGGCAAGCTCAGGCCCCGCTCAGGGGCCGTTTTTAGTTTGACGGCTATGCTTCAGCAAGTTCAGCAACCGCCGTCGATTCCAATTCAGCAACCGCCGTCGATTCCAATTAGCCTACTTTTCAGACAAAGTAGCACCCCCTCCTTTTGGGAAGGGGTGCTGTTTTTGTTCGTGAGCGGGAGGGTTTAGCTCCCGCTTACGCTCCCGACTGAACCGCGTGAGTTATTTGATAACCAGGGGCAGGAAGACCGAGTTGGTTGAGGTCGTGGCCGAAACCTTGTCTAAGGTCACGCTCTCATCAATCGTGCCATCGTTGCCTTGGTCAACCTTGACTGACATGTCAGTTGTGCTGACGTATTGGGAATCCCCACTGGTAATCGTCAAGCCTGACTTCGTGGCCGTCTCTTGCTCACCATTGGCGGTGATGTTGGTGACGGTAAGGTTATAGGCTCCCTTACCTTCAACCGCAACCTTGTCGCCTGTGAGGCTCGCGCCCGTTACACCTTCCATCTTGACGCTGCTGGTCGCGTTGGTCAGCGTAACGTTTGCGTCAACCGAAGAGGTAACTTTCGCGCCCTCAAGTTTGACTTCCGCTTGCTGGGCATTGGTTGTGTTAGCAGGAATCTCCACGGAGGAGGAAGTACCGCCTGCAAACTGGGTGATCGTTGCGCCGGCAACGTTGCCCTTGAGTATAATGGACTGGCCTGCGGGAACCTTGTAGATTGAGATGGATTGGCCTAAAGTCGGGTCTTCATTGCTGAGGACATCGGCTGCGGGAAGAGCCTGGCCATTGCCATCTGTAACCATCGCGTCGCCCGCCATGCCTGCAATCCAAACATCGGTGCTGGATGTGCCTTCAATGAGGGACGGCGGAACTTGGGCTGGTTCGCTGTACTTGTTGACATCAATGATGCCAAGTTTGTTCTCTGTATCTGTATCGCTTCCAGTCCAAACGAACCCGCTCCACAGCGTGTAGTTCCATGTACCTTGGTTGGTATCAACGTTGACATACCGCGTTGCGTTGCCAGGGTAGTTATTGTCGTAGATGTAGATCTTGTAGATACCAGAGCCTGGGCAAGATTCAACGATGCGGAAAGGTGTAAGCCCATGTCCATGCCGGCCAATATATCCACGTGGATCGCCAGCAGGGATCAGTTGATTCAGGAAGATGGTCTTAGCATCCGCAGGGTTCTGGCTATTCATAGAAGTAATGAGTTCTTGAATAGTCAGCTTGAGCAGTTGATTGCGAGCGGTGACGCGGGCACTCGCCACGGGGTCGGTAGCCTGCAAGGTAAAGTTGTAAGCTATCTGGCCTCGCATGCTATCGATCAAGAGGTCGTAGGTCTTGGTTGCGTCAGCTCGGAAATCGGTGATTTTGTCAATACCCTTGTAGAACCGCATGCTGGTCACGGCCATTGCATCGCAGCGCCCGCCGCTCATGGTCGTGTTGATTTGATTCAGCCAAGTCTGGGCATTCGGTTTGAGTGTACAGGTCCCATCGGCTTTCACGGCTGCCGCGCAGATGGCAGTGATGTTTGTACTAAACATCTTCACCATCTGTTGGTTTGTAAGAAGACCCGAGTTACCACCCCAGTTCTTGAATGAGAAGTCATCGCGCCCGGAAGTGAACCCATTTTCCGCCACCGTTACAGGAGCGCAGGTTGCGGTCTTGGTCGGTGTAGGGGTGTTGGTATTGGTTGGAGTCTTGGTTGGAGTCTTGGT
>DCSM01000094.1:9571-12660 GCA_002325605.1 Chloroflexaceae bacterium UBA1466 | reverse complement strand
CATACTGCTGCACGAGATGCAGCTTTGGCCCATGCCCAAGCCACCACCGACCTTCAGCGGCAATGCTTAACCTTTGCCCAAGAAGTTAGCCAAGGGAAGGTTGGTGTAACCGCTAACCCCGTGCTAAAACCCCAGTTACCTCCAGCCAGCGAAGGTGAGCAAGGGATCCTTAAATTGGTCTTAGGCGCATGGGGTCATGAAGAAGCAACCCAAGCGTTGAGTACTTTACTTGCCAAGTATCAGCAACTTGGGGGCAATACTGATGGGGCCATCATCTTACCAGGTTGCAAGGCCGCCAAACCCGACAACCTTTTGCTGGCTGCGACAGCAGCGGGAGCCTTAACCTTGGCCGCTCGCTGACCACAAATAACCTTGAACGAAGCCTGGTAGACCTTCTACTCTGAAACCCTATCATCAGGAAGGTTTGGAATCAACGGCTTTAGCCGTTGCCCCAACCAATGGCTTAAAGCCAACGGATTCCAAATTGAAAGGGTTTCAGAGCCACAGATGGCCCTTGAAAAGAGGCCTGTGGGATTGGCTGCCAGGCTTCAGAAACCCAGAAACTAAAATGATCCTTCCCCTAACGCTTCCCTTTCTCACTTTCCGCCCAGCTTTCTGGAGCGTTAAAGGTGGTCTGAAGCTCTTATGCAACGAACAGAGCGTTAGCAGCTATGAATCACCTTTTTGAACATCTAACCATTGGCCAGATGGAATTGCCCAATCGCATTGTAATGTCGCCGATGGTCAGCGGTTTTGCTTCGCCCGATGGTTTTGTCAGTGAAGACCTTTATAACTACTATCTTCGACGAGCGCATGGTGGGGTAGGCTTAATTATTTCGGAGCCAATCTTAGTTGCACCTCCTGTGCTGGCCAACCAAGACCACTTGGGGTTATATGCTGATTTTTTTATCCCGCAACTTCGCCGCTTGGTAAGGTCGGCGCATGGTGGGGGCGCAAAGATACTTCTTTTGTTGGATGCGCCTGCCGAGATGGCTGAAGGTAAGACCGAGGAATTAGCCACCTTAGCTGAAGATTTTATCCGCGCTGCCTGGCGGGCTTTAGCTACGGAATGCGATGGGATTATGCTTTCCTCGGCTAACGGAGGAGTCTTCCATACTTTGCTCTCCCCAATCCTCAATAAGCGGTTGGGGGACAACCTAAGTGCCACGAACCGTCTAAATCTTCGCATCCGCTTGCCCATTGAGATTATCGAGAATATCTATACTTGGCTGGGGGAGCGAATCGTGATCGGGTTTCGGTTAGTAGCCGAGGATTTTACTCCTGGGGGGATTTCCCTCCATGATGCGCGGATCATTGCCCAACAACTCGTTACGGTAGGGATCAAACTGCTAGATGTTACGGCGGATATGAGCGTGGATGCCCCTGTAGCACGGTTTCCTGGGTGGTGTGTCCCTTTAGCGACGGGGATCAAACGGGTCGTTCCCAATACCCCCGTAATTGGCTCAGGACAACTTGGTGACCCCCACCTTGCTAATAGTGTGGTACGGGAGGGTAGCCTTGACCTTGTGATGCTCAATCGGACCTTACGCTTAAACCCTTATTGGCCGCATATCGCACGCATTATTTTGCAAGCCACTACGCCCGAATAAGTTCTTCGCTTCTACAGAATCAACGGAGGTAGCAATGCACCTATCGTTAAACATTGAAAAAATGGCCGATCTTACACCCCTTCCCCCCCTCTACCGGGTACGGCAAAATTGGGTTACACAACCCTTAAAGGATGTAGCGGGAACCGTGCGGGAGCAACTTGAGACCATTGGGTTGCGCCAAAAACTTACGCCAGGGATGCGGATTGCCCTGACGGCGGGAAGTCGGGGAATTCGGGATCTTGTCGTGATTTTGCAGACTTGCGTGGCCTGGCTGCGAGAAGCGGGTACGCTTCCCTTCCTTGTACCTGCAATGGGAAGCCATGGCGGTGCGACGGCTGAAGGTCAGGTCAAATTACTGGCCAGCTTGGGCATCACCGAGGATTCTATGCGTTGCCCAATTTGTTCCTCGATGGAAGTAGTTGAGTTAGGCAAGCTTCTTGACCATACGCCCGTCTACTTAGACCGTTTCGCGGCTGAAGCAGACGGGATTTTTGTGGTCAATCGCGTGAAGGCCCATACCA
Source organism: Chloroflexaceae bacterium UBA1466 (assembly GCA_002325605.1). GTDB lineage: Bacteria > Chloroflexota > Chloroflexia > Chloroflexales > Chloroflexaceae > UBA1466. The sequence continues at coordinate 10,529 of DCSM01000094.1, read as the reverse complement.
GTTTTAAGGGCGAGATTGAAAGTGGGCTGGCGAAGATGTGCGCTGTTGGTTTGGGGAAGCAGAAGGGGGCTGAAATGGTGCATTGCCGAGGAGTCTATGGTCTGACCACGCAAATGCTTCCCATGGCCCGCCTCGTTGTTGAGAAGGGGAAAGTCATTGGAGGGTTGGCGATCCTTGAAGATGCTTCTGAAAATAGTGCTGCGCTTGTAGCCCTTCCGCCTGAGGAGATTGGCGGGAAAGGTGAAGCTCTCCTGTTAGCCCGGAGCAAGGAGATGATGGCGCGGCTACCTTTTGAACAGCTTGATGTTTTAGTGGTAGATGAAATTGGGAAGAATTTGAGCGGGACGGGCATGGATACCAACGTGATTGGTCGCCTCCGCATTGAAGGGCAACCCGAACCTGTTACACCTTGCATCGCCGTGATCGTGGCCCTTGACCTGACGGCGGCCAGCAATGGGAATGCAGTAGGCGTTGGTTTAGCCGACCTTATCCCTACTCAATTGGCCCAGAAGGTTGATTTTGCGGCAACCTACGTCAATAATTTGACGGCAGGCTTGATTGGCTTACAACGCGGTTCGCTGCCCATTACGCTCCCTACTTCCCGCGACGCTATTGCAACCGCGATAAGAGTTTGTGGGCAACCCGACTCTAGCACGGTACGGTTGGCTCGCATCCGCAATACCCTTCTCTTAGAAGAACTTTTGGTAAGCCCTGCTTTGCTGCCTGAAGTAGCAGCACACCCTCATTTAGAGTTGATCGGGCCCGCTGCTTGGGTTTTGTGAAGGATATGCGAATCCTCTTCCTATCACCCTACGCTCCTTACCCTCTCCATAGCGGTGGGGCCTTACGGATTTATCATCTGCTTAAAGCGCTAAGTAGGCAACATGAGGTCTGGTGCTTAACCTTTGCGCCAGAAGAGGGAAAAGCAAAGCTTCTTGAGGAATTGGGAACCTTCTGC
>DCSM01000094.1:6015-9497 GCA_002325605.1 Chloroflexaceae bacterium UBA1466 | reverse complement strand
TGGACAACCCTTACTTCCCCGCTTCCCGATATGGCCTTTCGCAACCTTTCGCCTGCTTTCTCTGCTACATTGCAAAACTTGCTCCAGCAGGAGACCTTTGCAGTTATTCAAGCAGAAAGTATTGAGATGGGGCGCTATCTTCTTGAGCTAAGAAGGCAGAGAAGGAAGCAGCCCAGCCTCGTGTTGGATGAGTTTAATGCAGAGTATCTCCTGCAAAAGGGAGCAGCTTTAACTAGCATAAGGGAAAGGTCAGCTAAGGGAATAGCGGGAGCGATCTACTCGCTGATTCAGTGGCAAAAGTTGCGGGCTTATGAGCGGTCTCTTCTCCAGCAAGTTGATCATACTCTTGCAGTTTCTGAAGAAGATCGCCAAGCGCTTTTGCAACTTCATCCCCAAGCTCAGATCAGCATTATTCCCAACGGGGTAGATACTAGCTCATTTACCCCACGACCTTCAATCTCTCTTTCGCCTCCCTACAGACTGGTCTTCACGGGAACGCTCGACTTTCGCCCTAACGTTGATGCGGTACTTTGGTTTGCACGAGCGATCCTCCCTTTAGTGCAAAAGCAAATTCCCCAAGTGAAGTTTGTCATCGTGGGGCGCACACCTTCAGCCGAAGTACAGGCCTTGCATAATGGCCAGAGCATTGAAGTTTGGGCAAATGTGCCTGAGATCTACCCTTTCCTCGCCGAAGCTGCGGTCTTTGTCCTCCCGATGCGGATGGGAGGGGGCATCCGGCTGAAGTTATTAGAAGCTCTGGCGCTGCAACTTCCTACGGTCAGCACTCCTCTGGGGGCCATGGGCGTGCCAGAATTACGCAATGCAGAGCATCTTCTGCTTGCTACTACGCCAGAGGAGTTTGCAGAAGCGACCCTTAGCTTGCTGAAGGATGAGGCAATGGGAAAACGCTTAGGGGTCGCGGGGCGGAATTTGGTGCAAGCAAAGTATGATTGGCAAGAAGTTGGGCAAAAATTGGCAGATACTTTATAGAAGGTCTGGAAAAACAATTTAAAGGAGTCTTTCATGGCCGCATTCACCCTTTCCGCCGATGCCCCTGCGTTGCAAGCCTATTATGCCCGTTTGGAAAACTATCGCCACCATGGAACCTCGAATGAAACAGGGCTGCGCCAAGCTTTTTCAGTCTTGTTGGAAGAAGTCGCCGCTAAGGTCGCTTGGACGTTGATTTTAGAGCGCAATTTTAGCAGTCGCACGCGCCCTGATGGAACTTTGCTCGATAATCTGTCTATTCCTCGCGGTTATTGGGAAGCCAAAGATCCCAAAGATAATTTTGAAGCCGAAATAGAGAAGAAAATCGCTAAAAATTATCCCACTTTCAATACGATCTTTGAGAATAGTGAATATGGCATTCTTTATCAAGATCACCACCGCGTCTTAGAAGTCGATTTGCGCCACAAAGAGCAATTAGCCACCTTGCTTTCGCGCTTTTTCACGTACACGGGCGCAGATATTGAGAAGTTTCAGTCCGCGGTGCGCGAGTTCCAGGAGCGCATTCCGCGTCTAGCGCAAGGTTTAATTCACCGCCTTGCCGAGGAATTCACGCAAAATCTTGATTTCGGCCAAGCGTTCCAGCAGTTTCATGTCCTTTGCCAACAGGCTTTGCACAAAGATACCAGCCGTGAAGTCGTCGAGGAGATGCTGGTGCAACATCTCATTACTGAAAGGCTGTTTCGCACCGTTTTTGATAACCCTGACTTCGTGCGCCGCAATGTCATCGCCGCTGAAATTGAGAAAGTCATTGAAGCGCTCACGAACCGCGCCTTTAAGCGCAGCGACTTCCTCGGCGAACTCGATAATATCTATCTAACCCTGGAGGAAAATGCGAAACGAATCAAAGACTTTAGCGCTAAACAACCTTTTCTCAATGTGGTTTACGAGCGTTTCTTTCAAGGCTTTTCCGTTAAACAGGCGGATACCCACGGAATCATCTATACGCCGCAACCGATTGTTGACTTTATGTGCGCCAGCGTCGAAGTGATTTTGCAGCAAGAGTTTAACCTGCCGCTGGCCGCGCCCACCGTGCAAATTCTTGACCCTTGCGTCGGGACGGGCAACTTTATCCTCAATTTGCTCAAACGCATTTCGCGCAAAGACCTCCAGCGCAAATACGAAAATGAAATCTTTTGCAACGAGGTTTTACTCTTACCCTACTATATTGCGGCTTTGAATATCGAACATTGCTATTTTGAATTGATGAATCAGTACCGTACTTATCCTGGCATCTGTTTTGTGGATACCTTAAATCTGGCCGAAAGCCCCCAACTCGCTTTTTTCAACGAAGAAAACAGCGAGCGGGTGGCGCGGCAAAAAGCGGCTCCGCTGACCGTGATTATTGGGAATCCGCCGTACAATGTGGGGCAAAAAAGCGAAAATGATAACAACAAAAACCGCAAATATGCCGTAATTGATAGTCGCATCCACGAAACGTATGCGAAAGCTTCCCGCGCCACCAACAAAAACGCGCTCAGTGATGCCTACGTAAAATTCTTTCGCTGGGCCATAGACCGTTTGAATGATCAGGATGGCATTATTTGCTTTGTCAGTAATAACGGTTTTCTGGATGGCATTGCTTTTGATAGCTTTCGGAAACATCTAGCCCAGGATTTTACCACAATCTACCACCTTAATCTGGGTGGTAACACTCGCAAAGGTGGCGGCGGAAGTGTTTTTGGGATCATGGTCGGCGTAGGAATCACCTTTTTAGTGCGAAATAGTGCAAGAAAAGTGGAAGCTTCCTCAAAAGTTATGCTTTTTTACCACGCGCTTGCGGACCAAATAACGGGTGCAGAAAAGTTAGCTTTGCTAACCAAATTCCAGAGCGTTGAAGGTCTTACGTGGCAAATCTTGCAACCTGATGCGAAAAACAACTGGCTTACAGAGGGTTTGCTTGCTGATTTCGAGACTTTCTTGCCTTTGGGAACAAAAGAAGCGAAAGCTAGTAAGAGCAACGTGGGAGAAACTATTTTCAAGACTTTTAGTAACGGAGTCAATACAAGTCGTGATCTTTGGGTCTATAACTTCAATGAATCCCTGCTGATTGCTAACATTCAGCGCTTCATCGCAGCCTACAATGCAGAGGTTGAACATTGGCAACAACGCAGCAAGAAAGATGCCCAAGTTGATACCTTTGTTTCTTACGATGATGCAAAGCTGAAATGGAGTCGTGATCTAAAACTGGATTTGAAAAGGGGCAATTTTGCAAAATTTGCCCTCAGCAAAGTTCGTTTTTCCCTATACAGGCCATTCAATAAACAATATTTTTTCCTTGACCGCATCTTGAATCAAGACTTTGGTCTTTTTCCACGTATTTTCCCCACCCCCGCCAGCGAAGGTGAGAATCTAGTCATTTGCTTAACTGGGATTGGTTCAGAAAGACCTTTTATGGTTTTGCTAACTAAATTCATTGCTGATTATCACTTAGTCGGCCCTGCTTGCAGCACCCAATGCTTCCCCTTCTACACCTA
>DCSM01000094.1:5764-5930 GCA_002325605.1 Chloroflexaceae bacterium UBA1466 | reverse complement strand
CGCCAGGAAAACATCACGGCTTGGGCCGTCAAACAGTTTGAAACGCAATATGGCCCAGACCTGCTGGTTTCGGGGTTTCGGCAAGCTCAACCACCCCTCAACCGCGGGGGGGGCGGGCCGGGGACTGAGCGGGCCGAAGGCAAGGTTTCGGCAAGCTCAGACCTGC
>DCSM01000094.1:0-5639 GCA_002325605.1 Chloroflexaceae bacterium UBA1466 | reverse complement strand
CCTGCTGGTTTCGGCAAGCTCAACCAGCGAGGGGTCGTTGCCTGAGCTTGCCGAAGGCCACGGCTCAACTAAAAAAGCGATTTTCTTCTATGTTTATGCGCTTTTGCATCATCCGCTCTATCGAGAACGCTATAAGGAAAATCTCAAGCGGGAATTGCCGCGCCTGCCGCTGGTCGGAGATCGTCAAACCTTCTTGACGCTGGTCGAAATTGGCCAAAAGCTGGCTGATCTGCATTTGAACTATGAAATGGTGGCAGAATATCCTTTAGAATGGGTTGAAAATCAGAAGGTTCCCTGGACTTGGCACGTTGAGAAGATGAAGCTGACGAAAGAGAAAGATGCCATCATCGTCAATCGCTGTTTGACGTTGAAAGGGCTTCCCGCCCGCGCCTTTGAATATCAATTGGGCCATCGGTCAGCTTTGGAATGGGTGCTTGATCAATATCAGATCACGACAGATCAGCGGAGCGGCATCACGAATGACCCGAACCGAGGCGATGAGCCACAATATATTGTGCGTTTGATTGGGAAAGTCATTACCGTAAGTGTCGAAACGGTGAAGTTGGTCGAGCGGTTGCGCGAAGTTAGCCTATAGAACAGGCATCCTGCCTGTCGCAAGCAAGATGCCCGCGCCCCACGCATTACCCCTACCGTTTGGGATCTAAGTAGCCGCCGTAGCCCCCACGACACCACCGAATATCAGTGACATCCTGGCTGTCAATGTGAAAACACCAAAAAGTCATTGGGTCCGAAGACCAAGTTTCAGGCGTGGGGCTGGGCAAAGCTACCGAAATTGGCTCCCAGGGCGTGGCTAAAATCTCAATGGCCGCACCATTATCGCTGCCTAAAGCCCGTTTAATCTCCTCATATTCATACAAACGATTAAGCCCTTTAGGAAAGCGCTTTTCGCCTAAATAATAGTAGTTGGCAACCCCTTCCCAAACATTGGGATCATAGACAACAAAGTATTTCTTGCCTGTTTCGCTATCCTGCACAATTCCTTTAACGACCAGCCAATGGCCACCTTGATAGGCATAATAGCGGCCACTGATGGCCCCCAAAATACTCTCATAAGCATAGCTTTTGCCATACCATTCCAAACACCTTTTATTTGTACCACACTTGGCAACTTGGTGAAAATCACTGCCCAGCGAGATATTGCCCATATACAAAGCCATTAAAACGATATGATCTTGGTTCAAAGCCTTTTCGACTTCGTTTAGCGAACGAACCCCGCGCCAGGGCATGTTCCATTTATCCAACACAACCGTCAAATCGCCCAGGGCCGTGCCGCCCCACGTGTGGCTGGCGCGAGGCATCAATTTGCGAGTTTCCTCCGGCGTGAACCGAATTGCATTCTGTGAGCCATAGCGCAAAATCATCGCTAAAGCTGCGGGACCGCAATTGACATTGGCCCGATCCTCAAATGATCCCTCATTTCGATAGCCTTGCCAGACATACCACTCAATCGGGGCCCGAATATCGTGGACAATATCATATTTGCCCGAACTTTCTAGCACCGATTCAGGAATGTAGGTGGGCGAGGGCAAATCGCCCAAGCGCGAGCCTTGCGGTTCAACCGCAACAGTTGCTTCAAGCTGCTCCGCGTTCGTAGGCGCATCGAGGGCTGGCACAGCGCCCGTCCCAACTTCAACCGACGGCGTGGGTGTAGCAGCGGGCGTGGGCGTAGCAGCGGGCGTGGGTGTATCAGACGGCGTGGGCGTATCAGACGGCAAAGGAGCCAACATCGCCATTTGCAAGGGCAAAGCCACAGCTTTGGCCTGTGCGATTTCTGGGGCCGTGGCCGTGGCGATTTCTGGGGCCGTGGGCAAAAGGGTTGGTTTAAGCGGGACCAGTTTCGCCAAGCGAAGGGCCGAAGCAGTGGCGGTTGGGGAAGGCGCGGGCGGCTCATGCGCCGAAAGCGGCGTGATGGTGGCAGGCGTACAACTGTTCAAACTAAACAAGGCGAGCAGGCCGCCGAACAAAAACAGCCAGGTTTGCCAAGCTTCTCTGTGATTTTTGCGGAAACAATTTGGAATACTAAACATTTATGTTTTCTACCCTATCTAAAGCAACCACTTAGGCCTCTTTTAGCCATCCGTGGAAATGAAACCCGTTTACCACAGCTAAAACTGTTGCTTCCAAGGAGGAATCCCCGGCTTTAGCCGTGCCCCACCAGCTATGCTTCAGCAAGTTCAGCAACCGCTGTGGCCTCCGAGGGAAAAGAGCTAGATTTCAGACTAGTTTCAGGCACTATAACGCAAAATTTTGCCCAGCGCAACTAAGGTTGCGCCAGGCGTGGTATCATGGGAGCGCGTGAAGTTTCAAGCAGCGTAAAGGATTGAAAATTGTGACCATAGATGAGCAAACTTTGCCGAACCCAGAAACTTACGATGCTAGTCAGATGACCGTTCTGGAAGGGCTGGAAGCAGTGCGCCGCCGCCCTGGAATGTATATCGGGACGACGGACATCAATGGCTTGCATCACCTCATCCGCGAGGTGGTTGATAACTCGGTTGACGAGGCTTTGGCGGGCGAAGCTAATCGGATTGAGATCGTCATTCACAAGGATTTGACCGTCAATGTGAGCGATAACGGGCGCGGCATTCCCGTGGACATCCATGCTAAATACCAGGTTTCGGCGCTCCAGTTGGCGACGACGGTTTTGCACGCTGGGGGCAAATTTGGGCAAGGTGGCTACAAAGTTTCTTCAGGCTTGCACGGCGTTGGGCTTTCGGCGGTCAATGCGGTTTCGGAATGGATGCGGGCCGAAGTCAAACGGCATGGGCAACTTTGGGTACAAGAATATGATCGGGGCGTGCCCAGGGAGCCAGTACGGGCTATCGGGCCAGCCGAAGGAACGGGCACAAATATTATCTTTTTGCCCGATACGGAAATTTTCAAAGATGGGATTGATTATAACTTTCGGGTTTTGTCGCAGCATTTCCGCGAAATGGCCTATTTGACCAAAGGCTTGCGCTTCCATTTTCGTGATGAGCGGACGGAGCAAGAGACTAATTTCTACTTTGAAGGCGGGATTATCTCGTATGTGCGCCATCTGAACAAGGAAAAAGATGTTTTACATTCCCCACCTTTCTATGTTGAACGGGTTGTGGATGAGGTCGCTGTCGAAATCTCTTTGCAATATACTGGCTCGTATGATAGCGATTCGATCTATCCCTTTGCGAATAACGTCAATAACGTAGATGGCGGCACGCATTTAACAGGTTTTCGCACGGCCTTAACCCGCGTGGTCAACAATTATGCGCGGAGCAAAAACCTGCTCAAGGAGAACGAGTCCAATTTGACGGGCGATGATGTGCGGGAAGGCTTAACGGCGCTAATCAGTGTCAAGCTGCGTGATCCGCAATTCAATTCGCAGACCAAAGAGAAGCTCGTTAGCCAAGAAGCAGCAGGCGCAGTGGGGACGGTGGTTGGCGATGCTTTTGCGGCTTGGCTGGAGGAAAACCCTGGCGATGCGCGACGCATCATTGAGAAAGCGATTTCGGCGGCTCGCACGCGCCTCGCGGTGCAGAAGGTGCGCGAGACCGCTCGCAAAAGTGCCATGGAAGGTTTTTCCCTCCCTGGGAAGCTGGCCGATTGTTCCGATACCAATCCCGAAAATTGTGAACTGATGATCGTGGAAGGGGATAGCGCTGGTGGCTGTCTGCTTGGGACAACTTCCATTAAGTTAGCTTCAGGCGCAATGAAAACTATCGCAGAGCTTGCCGAGGATTGGGAAAAGGGCCTTTCGCACTTTGGTTATACCACGAATGAGGAAGGGGACATCCGAATCGTACCACTTGATCATCCCCGCTTGACTCGCAAAAATGCACCTTTGGTTGAAGTAGAATTGGCCAACGGGGAGCGGATTCGTTGTACGCCGGATCATCCCTTCCGCCTCCGCGACGGTTCCTACCGTCAAGCTTCTCAGCTTCAGGCGGGGGAAGGTTTAATGGATCTCAAGACGGGTTTGGAGGCAGCCTTCACAACGGTTCGCTCCCTTGCCGAGCGAGGCGATGTATATGACCTAACGGTGGATACTTATCACAACTTTGCGCTTGGGGCTGGGGTCTTTGTTCACAACAGCGCCAAACAAGGTCGGGACCGGCGCTTCCAAGCGGTCCTCCCTTTGCGGGGGAAGATTCTCAACGTCGAGAAGAGTCGGTTGGATAAGATGCTTTCCAATGAAGAGATCAGGTCGCTGATAACCGCGATTGGGACGCACATGGGGGAACAATTTGACTCTGCCAAACTTCGCTATCATCGGATCCTTCTCATGGTTGACGCGGATGTTGACGGGAGCCATATTCGGACCTTGTTGCTGACCTTCTTCTTTCGCTATATGCGCCCCCTCATCCTCAATGGGCATCTCTACATTGCCCAACCGCCCCTTTACCGCCTCAAGCACGGGAAGACGCAAGTCTATACTTACACCGATGCGGAACGCGATACTTACCTGGCCCAAATGACTCCAGGGGTAAAGGTTGATATTCAGCGTTACAAAGGGTTGGGGGAGATGAATCCTGAACAACTTTGGGATACGACGCTGAACCCTGCGAACCGAACCATCTTGCAAGTTACGGTAGAGGATGCTCAACAAGCCGATGAGACCTTCACGATGTTGATGGGCGATCACGTTTTGCCCCGCAAGAAGTTCATTCAAGCTCATGCGGCTGAAGTTCGCAACTTGGATATTTAGCGAACGTAGGTCAGGCTTCTAGCCTGACTCATTTAACGGAGAGTAGCTTTCTAGCCTGACTCATTTAACGGAGAGTAGCTTTCTAGCTGACTCATTCTAAACCATTCGCTGCGCCCACCGTCGTTTTTGCGGCGGCGGGCCTTATCTTTTTAAGCTATACTCATAGCAGGTACTTATGCCTCTTCCTCCCGTTACTTCTCCCCTTGACCTTGCCAAACGGATGGCCCAGCTTGCCCGTCTGCTTAATACCGCTACCGTTGCTGCGCTTGCAGACCCTTTCCTCAACAGGACGCTGCTTGATCACCGCGACGCGATTCGCAAAAACTTGTTGCCCACGATCTCTGATACTGCTTTTGCCGACCTTTATGCTCAGACCATCACCTATGGTCTCTTTGCGGCGCGAGTGATGGCTCCTGAAGTACCTTTCACACTGACGGGAGCAGTTGCCCAGATTCCTGCTAAGACTCCTTTGCTCAAAGCCTTTTTTTCGCAAATTGAAGGGCCAGGGTTGAAGAAGGTTATTGAAGAATTGGTAAGCCTGCTGGCGACTACTAATATAAGTAAGGTGCTGGCCAATTTTGACCGTGCTACTTTGCAACAAGACCCGCTAATTCATTTCTACGAGACCTTTCTGGCGGCTTACGACCCGCGTTTACGTGAGCGAAGGGGTGTTTACTACACTCCCGCACCCGTAGTGAGCTACTTAGTCCGTTCAGTAGACCTTCTGTTAAAGCAAACTTTTGGCAAACCCGCAGGGCTGGCCGATGAGCAAGTAAGCATCCTTGACCCTGCTACGGGTACGGGAACCTTTCTCAATATGGTGGTACGTGAAATCCATACTTCCCTTACGCAGACCATAGCGGGCACGTGGCATAGCTATGTGAAGGATAAGTTACTTTCCCGCATCTATGGCTTTGAGCTTTTGATGGCCCCTTAC